>NZ_KV793697.1:0-432 GCF_001808545.1 Corynebacterium sp. HMSC077D03 | reverse complement strand
CATCCGCCGCTACACCACTCACGGCCGCGCACCGACGCCGGCAAAACCATCTACGCACTGGCGCTGAAACTAACCCGTGTCACCACACTCGAACAGGCACGGGAGTGGACGCTACGTCTGCACGACTTCGGTCAGGTATTCAAAACATTCCTCAACGAGAAAACACCCGTGCCAAAAGAACGCCGAACACTCAATAACCAGTGGGAATGGACTCATCTGCGAATACGCAAAGCCTACAACTCACTGCTGCACCTATCGCGCAACAATTGGTTGTTTACTTACCTTAAGCCACCACCGAATGCGCTTGATCCTAAACGCTGGGCTTCAACGACAAACAGTCTTGAAGGCGGCATAAACGCCCAGCTCAAACGCATCGCCGATGCGCACCGAGGCAGGTCAGGGGAACGCCAACGAAAAATGCTCGAGTGGTAC
>NZ_KV793696.1:0-257 GCF_001808545.1 Corynebacterium sp. HMSC077D03 | reverse complement strand
GGATTTCGGCCCGATAAATCACAAGAAGGTCGCACGCATCATGAAATCCATGGGACTTAAAGGCTTTACCAAGCGCCGCCGATGTGTCACTACCAGGCGCAAGCCTGGCCACCGTGTCATGCCGGACTTAGTAGGCCGTAAATTCACAGCCAACGAGCCGAACCGCGTCTATGTAGGCGACATTACCTACCTGCCCTGTAAGGGTGGCAAGAACATGTATTTGGCCACAGTCATTGACACGTATTCACGGAAACTTG
>NZ_KV793695.1:0-4388 GCF_001808545.1 Corynebacterium sp. HMSC077D03 | reverse complement strand
AGGTGTCTACCAAACAGGGGTCAGGTCCATATACGACAAAAGTGTGTCCGCTGGGGCTAAGACTTCCCTACCGCTCGTCGAGCACAGTGGGCTTTAGTGCCTCAAGGATATCGTTGTGGTCGCCGGTCTTGTTTGCGCGCTTTATGTAGTGCCGGCCGGTGATCGCGGGGCTTGTATGCCCAAGATGTCTGGCAGCCTCCTCGGCCCCCTTTTCGCGGGCGATTACGGTTGCGACGGTGGAGCGGAAAGACTTCAGCTTGATGTGCTTAAATCGCGCGCCACGCGCCTGCCGGAACCTATTGCCGAGGTTGTGCATGCTGTGCATCGTTCCGGCCCTGCTAGGAAAAACATAAGGCACGTTCGGATCGCGGCGGGCAAATCGCTCACGCAACATCTTCGCAAACCATTCAGGGATAACAATTTCGCGAAAGCCGGCCGCGGTCTTCGGTTCCGGCTGCCGGACTAGCTTTCCGTCTTGGTATACGGCACAGCCACTGACAATCATTGTCGCCGGCTTACTATCCAAGTCCACTTCTTCCCACAGCAGCGCGGGAAGTTCGCCCGGACGAATTCCGGTTGCCATGTAGCAGCACACAATCCCTGAAAGGTCGGTACGCTTTCCTTGACTTTCCCAAGCAAGGATCTGCGCAAGGAGCTCATTGAACTCCTCCGGTGTAACCTCAACCGGTTCAGCGCGCGGCAAATGCGGCAGCTGAGCAGTCCGCGCGGGGTTCTGTGCCCATAGCTCAAGCCCTTGCCGCTCAGCTATCGAGAAGGCATGTAAGAGCAGAATTCGCAGATGCCGCGCTGAAGCAAGCGAGCTGTCCGCCACTCGTGACAGCCAAGAATGGACTACGCGCGCCTCACAATCTTCCAGGCGGAGATTCCCCAGCGCTGGAATGCCACGCTCGCCTACGAGAAACCGCCGTGCACGCTGATACATGTTCACGGTTTGAATTCGATTTCCTTGCCCGATTTCCCCAGTGCGCAATGCTTGCAGAGCAATGTCAACCAGCTCCAACACCGTCATCCGCGCAGTGACGGCAAAGCGCTGCTCGTTGAACACCAATGCCCAACCACGCTCTTCCAACAGACGTTGCACTTCTTCCCTGCTGGCGCCAACCTCACTAAGTTCAACGATGGCACCGCTGAAGTCCTTCGTCCGCCCCATGGCCTTCCACCCCGTATCAGTGCGTACTACGTTGTCAATCACAACGCCGCCTACCTTGGGCTCACTATTTTCCTCCATGCTCTATTGGACTGATCAAAAGTGCGATTAGTTCCAATCCCAAATGAAGACTTAAATTTGGCCTACCCACTGAGAAATACAAAACCGCCGCATTGGAACACAATGGGTGTTCCAATGCGGCGGGTAGTTTATGTCAGAGTGAACTGCAGGCTGTTTACTTTTCCAGCTCTTCCTCCGGAGCTACGACCTCTTCAAAACGCGGTACCTCATCCGGCACCAACTCAGTGCTAAAGTCTGGCAAACGCTTTCCTACTTCTAGAAGCTCCGCAATTGCTGCAACCGAGCGCTGAGCGCCCTTACCATCGCCATATGGGTTAACGGCATTAGCCATTGCAGAATAAGCGGCATTGTCATCAAGCAGAAGCTTTGCCTCTGCCACGATAAGCTCACGGTTGGTTCCCACCAGCTTCACGGTGCCGGCGACGACGGCCTCAGGGCGCTCGGTGTTTTGGCGCATGACCAAAACCGGCTTGCCCAAGGAAGGTGCTTCCTCCTGGACTCCGCCAGAGTCGGTCAGGATAATGGCCGCACGGTTCTGGAGCTTGGTGAACTGATCGTACGGAAGAGGATCAGTAATGATGACGTTCTCCAGCGCCTCGACCTCCGGAAGAACTGCTTCGCGGACCTTAGGGTTCAGGTGCAGCGGCAGCGCAAAAATAGTATCCGGATATGTCTTTGCTAGATCCTGTACAGCACCACCGATCTCCTTCATCGCGTCAAGGTTCTCGCGGCGGTGTGTGGTTACAACAACGAAACGCTTGTCCGAGTTAGCGGCCTCAGCAAGAGTTGAATCCGAGAATTCGATGTCCCAAGTTGCTGCTTCAAGGAGAGCATCAATAACCGTATTACCGGTTACAACGATGTCCTTAGAACGAACGTCCTCGCGGCGCAGGTTCTCCATTGCACCTTCAGTCGGCGCAAGGTGCAGGGCTGCAACCTGACCGATGATCTTACGGTTTGCTTCCTCCGGGAACGGGGACAAGATGTTGCCGGTACGCAGTCCTGCCTCCAGGTGAACGATCTGCACACCGCGGTGGAAGCCCGCAAGAGCCGCTGCCATGGCCGTTGATGTATCACCCTGGGAAATGATGACGTCCGGCTCCTCAGCAACGATGATCTCATCGAGGCCGGCAATTGCACGGGAAACAATCTCATTGAGGGTCTGTCCCGGCTTCATCAATCCCAGATCATGCTTGGGGGTAATTCCAAACATGGTGTTTACCTGCTCCAGCATTTCCTTGTGCTGGCCAGTAGAGACTGCAACGGACTCGAAGCGATCATCAGCCTCTAGAGCTTTGATGACCGGTGCGACCTTGATTGCTTCAGGTCGAGTACCGTACACAGTCATAATTTTCGGCTTAGCCATTGTGCTCCTTGGAAGCGTTTTAGGTGTCATACCAACATTTGCTGTCTCGCCAATGATTGCACGTTTCTGTCTCTTCGCGCGCGGGTATGACCAATACTGGGGTGGGTTCCCAATGAAATCGGGTTACTCGGTGACTTGCACCGATCCATCCGCATTGACAGTTACCGTCGCAGCCATGGCCTTTGCCAGATTTAGGCGCTGCCAGGAGCCTGCCTCGCCCTGCCAGTCGAGGGGGTGGCCAGCGGGGTTTGCGGTTTGGCGAAGCACCTCGGCGCGCTGCTCCCAAGTGAGCTCGGGATGGGTTGATTCGAGCAGGACCGGCGCGGCCTTCGGGACAATCATTGGAGCATCGGTGGCATAAGCAGGCTTAAAGCCGTAGTCCAGCATCGGAGCATAACGCTCGGCTGCCTGCTCGTCGGTAGCGTAATTCTTACCCGCATCAGCCTGCTGGGCTACGAGTTCGGAGATGTCCTTGCCAGTGCGCCACTTCATCTCTGCACGGATTTCGGCCGCTGCTTGGTCAAGCGCATCGTGCATACGTGGATCGTTGAGACGGTCGGCTGCTGCCGCCTGACCCGTCATACGGCCACCGATAACGTCGAGCGGATAGTGCACGCCCATGACCACGCGGTGGTTGCCGGCTTCCGCACCGCGCAGCACGAGCTGCGGTGCGACTTCCGGGAGCATGTGGGCCATCAACGTGGTGATCCACGTTGCCTGGTTGGTATGGCCAGACGGAAAGGCTGGCGTGGTGCCGTAATAGTCCTTCTTACCGTCGTTGTACTTGTGAATAGCATCGGGTGCCACCTGGAAAGGACGCCGCATGTTGAAGTAGTACTTCTCCGCGAAGGTAGAGCTAGCTAGTCCACCGGCACGAGCTAGGTAGCCATTTCCCAACAGGTACTCCGTCTTTGGCAGGCGGCGCTCGGCAAGAGCATCGCGGAAAGCGCCGCCAAACTCCTCACCCAGTGCGTCAGAAACCGCAAGCATCACGCCGTCAGTGTCAGCAGCCGCATCTTGCTGAGCGCGCTTAATCAGCGCTGGATCATCGGCAGCAGCGTTGTTGATGGCGATGGCCTTTTCGAGGTTCTCATCCATAATTGGCTGCTGGGTCTTCACATGGTCAAACATGCGGACTACTTCCCAGTAGACGCCGTATTGGTAGGAAGAGACATCGGAAGGAAAGCCAACCAAGTAGTCGGTGGTGAATGGAGTTGGGGTTGGTGCGCCGTCATGCTGGACTGCTGGGGCACCACTGCTCGAACCGGTAACAGCCCCCGTAAGCGCTGGCATCGAAGACGATAGCTGTGCACTAGCCGGCGCAGGGTTCACATGTGCGCCTGCACCCGCTACACCCACTGCCAGAATTGCGGCCGCTACAGAACGGCGGGAAGCAGCAACTATCGAATAACGATGACGAACCATATTTACTTTCTCCATTGAATTAGCAACAAGAACGCACAGAACGCTAGCTGCATAAGGTGGCGAGAAAGTTAAATTTTTCCGGCTAAAAGATGATCTTTTCTGGTGGCGCGATGGATTTAGCTGAGATGGGTTTAGCTTCGAACGTTGCTTACTTCATCTTCGTTCGAATCCGAGCTGACAGGAACAACACCGATGGCGGCCGTGGTCAGGGCGGCCATGGCTATTGCGGCTGATGCCGCTTGCGAGAGACAAGATCGAGCGGTCACGTCTTTAAACTATCGTGCTTAACCCGTGCTGGGAAGCGGTCACAATAAATTTGGGCCTGACCCCGGAAAGTAGACACGTCGG
>NZ_KV793694.1:0-1581 GCF_001808545.1 Corynebacterium sp. HMSC077D03 | reverse complement strand
TCCATGGGCGCGGTAGGAACGAGTGCGGATGCTGAGAGCGGCTTGTTGGTAGGGGTGTTGCGGAACGGTGGTAGGGCTGGATTCCGACTAGGTGGTAGGGCCGGGCCGCTGGCCCTGTTGGGGCCAGCGGCCGGGCTTCTAATCCGATCGACTACTCGTTGGCGCCATATGTGGCGCTTGCCAGGTGTTGGCGCATGTCGTAGTCGCCGAGTTCGATGCGCTGTCCGGCATTGAGTCTGCTGACCAGTGAGTCCGCGCCGATGGGGTCGGGTAGTTTCTTCACCCAGTAGGCGGCGGTTGTCTGGGAGACGATGATGGTCGGCAGTCTGCCGTCGCGGTCGAATATGATCTTGGTTAGGTCTTCTTGTCCGCGCTGGTTGATTCCTATGGTCAGGAAATCATCGAGGATGAGTACATCAATGTTTTGTAGCTTGCGCATTTTAGCTACATAGCGTTCATCTGCTGGCAGGAAGGCCCCTAATTCATCGACGAGCTGATCCAGCCGGTAGTACGCGACACTGTATTCAGCCTGGCAAGCAGCAATACCGATAGCGCAGGCGATGTAGGTTTTACCCGCACCGGTGGGCGCTAGGACGTGCACATTGGAAGGTTCGTCGCGCCAGGGTGTTGCGGCTAGTCGTTTGAGCTGGCGTAGATTCAACCCTCGTTCATCTGGGTTGATCAGCTCGGCGAGTGTTGCTCCCGGATAGCGGAATTTCGCCTGGGTGATGGCTTTTGCGATGTTGGTTTGCCGGCGCTTGGCCGCGGTTTCTTCCACGGCTTTGAGGAAGATTTCCTCCGGTAGAGCGGTGTTGGCGTCATCGGCGGCGACTAGGTCGAAAAAGATATCAGCGAAGGTGGAAAGACGCAGTTTACGCAGTGTAGCTCGGATGTCATCGTCAAGGTTGATGGTGGTCATGATGGTCTAGGCCTCCTTCTTCGGGATGTCGTAGTGGCTGGCTGGGCGCAGGAATACTGCATCAGGGATTGCGGTGATATCCACAATGCGCGACTGGGCGTGATCGGCCTGGACGGCTGGCGTTTGGTTGAGGGTGTGACCGTTGCGGGCGATGTCGGCCTGAATCCGCGCGATGACCTGCATGTTGGGTGCCAGGCTATGGTCAATGACTTGCTGGCAGGCAGGCTCAAGCGTGGTCTTGTTGTGCTTGTTGCCCAGCTTGACGAGCACGTTGCGGGCAGTGTGTAGCCCGCGGGGTACGGCTTTGGCGTTGCGTTCCAAAATTGAGGAGACGACCTTGGTCGTTGCCGGCCCAAATGATGATGCTCGAGCAAGCAGCTCGTCACGGGTAAGAGGTTTGACCCCGGCAATGTCCTTATCCGGGGTATGGGCTGGGTCAGTGCAATAGCGGTACTTGAACCCGTGCATACGTGAGTGCTCTGCGACTAGGTCGTCGCCGTCGAAGATGCTCACCAGGCTGTTGGTCAGCCGTGCCCGCAGGGTTTTGCCGATGTATTGGAACGGCACTGAGTAGTACTGGTAGTCGCAGCAGATGTGCCAGTTACGGTCGACTTTGACGTTTCGCCAGGACAGGACCTGACCCCTTTTTGGTGGACACCTGA
>NZ_KV793693.1:0-3261 GCF_001808545.1 Corynebacterium sp. HMSC077D03 | reverse complement strand
GAACGCCAACGAAAAATGCTCGAGTGGTACGGGCCTGACCCCATGAAGTAACTAACCGTGTACCCGCCCCGCAACACGCCGAACGGACACACATTCTGCTACTTAACCCTACTTTTTGGTTGTTCATGTTTCAGCTTCTCTACACATTCAAAGGACAACTGCACAATGACCTAAATCAGGCCGACTTGGCCTCAGTGGCTGCGCTTACCGCCATCCATTTTCATTTAATTGTCAATAAGCGTCGACGGGGATAGGCTGAGTGCATGGCACACGAGCACCACGACCACGATCACTCCAGCACGCCGCTGCGCGCACTCTTGATTGCGCTAGGCATTACCGGCACCGTCTTCTTCGCGGAGCTGATCGGCGGCTGGTTGGCGGGTTCGATGGCGCTGATGGCGGATGCGATGCACATGCTTTCCGACGCTGCGGGGTTGATCATCGCGGTGTTAGCGGTGTTGGTTGGGCGCCGACAAGCATCGGCTCAGGCCACGTACGGCTACCGACGAGTGGAGGTGCTTGCTGCACTGGCGAACGCAGTGATGGTGCTGGCGATCTCGGTGTGGATTGTCGTCGAGGCGGTGCGCCGCCTGCAGAGCCCGGCCGAAGTGCAGGGAAAAACGATGCTGATCATCGCGGTGATCGGCCTGGTGGCGAATGCGCTATCGGCGTGGGTTCTGCACCGGCACCGCAAATCCTCGATCAACGTGGAGGGCGCGTTCTTGCACGTGTTAGTGGATATGCTCGGCTCGGTCGCAGTAATCGTGGCCGGCATCGTGGTACTGACCACGGGGTTTGTGGCGGCGGACGTGATCGCCTCCCTAGCGATCGCGGCGATGGTGCTGCCGCGCGCCTGGCAGCTCATGCGGCTTTCGGCGAGCGTGCTGCTCGAGCAAGTCCCGGCGGACTTCGACGCCAGTGCGATCGAGCCCGCGCTGCGGCAGGTCGAGGGCGTTGCTGACATCCACGACCTGCACCTGTGGAGCCTGGACGGCGTGAACGTGCTCACGACCGTGCATATCGTGCGCGACGGCACCGTCGGCACCGGCCCGCTGTTGGATGCCGCCCAGCAGGCCCTGCGCGAACACGGTATCGAGCACTCCACCATCCAGATTGAGCACCCAGAGCACGAATCCCACGAGACGGTGTGCTGATTCCCTTCTAACCTGACTTAGGCCAATTTTGTGCGGAAGTTCGCGGCCGGTGATTACTTGGATGGTGGCAGTGAGGTCGGGCGGGAATGGTACGGCGGCGTGAATGGTTTCGCCGCCAACGACGAGTTGAAAGCTGCGGTATTTCTTGAGTGTTCTCACGAGGCGTTTGATGAAGTGACCACTGCGGGTCTCCATCAGGTGGGTCACGGCTAGTGCTGCCATCACAATATTGAGATGTGCTGTGATCGAGTTTTGTTTCCTCGCATAGATTGGGCGTGCTTTCAGGTCTGATTTCGACATCCGATACGACATTTTCAATGTGGAATAGCCTGCGGTAATGCCTGATAACCTCCTGGGCGGGAAGAGCGGTCAGGTCGGTTTCATAGCCTTTAATTCCGGCTAGGGCTCGGTGTTTGCAGCGAGAGCGTAGTTGACCTTCTTGTTCGGGGTGGAAAGATCGAAATAGCGGTTGCGCTTAATGGCGATTTCGCCGTCAACAGCGCGTTTGGCTTTTGCGACTTGCTCTTTGATTCCGCGCAGGCCGCGTCTGGCCCGATCATAGGAGTACTGGAAGTGGGTCACCGTATTCGGGGTTGTGTGTTTGCGCGCATCGCTTGCCGAGGCTTGTGTCCAGATCTGGCCGTGGGCGTAGGCTTCACCAGGGATTTCCCGCCGCCAGGTTTCAATCACCTCAGGCACGGTGGGGTTTCACCGACAAAATGTAGTGCAGACCTGCATCTATCAATGCTTGCTTGTTCGGAGGGTGTCAAGTTGTTTGTGTGTGGGGCTAGGTTTATAGGTATTTGTCGAAGCGGTCGGGGTAGGCAACGGCCATTTGGTTGATGGCTTGTTTCCAGCCGGAAACTCGGGCTCCTTCCATGAGTCTGCCGGCTGTCGCTGAGACTCGTTTGCCTTGCTTTGCCCTCTTTGCGGCTCGTTTGTCTTCGATGTTGCAGGTCATCAACCACAGCGTCTTTATCGCTGATTCATCGTTGGTGAACTGCACCCTGTTGCGGGTAGCTTTACGCAGTTCATTGTTAAACGACTCAATGGAGTTCGTCGTATAGATTACCTTTCTGGCTGCTGGTGGGAACTGCAGAAACGGTACGAAACGCGCCCACGCATCACGCCAGACCTTGACTGAGCGGGGATATTTCTCACCCAGCTCGGAGGCTTCAAATTCGTCTAAAGCAACCTGTGCTGTGGGCTCGTCCGTGGCAGTGTAAATCTTTTTCAACGCGGCTGATACGCCCCGGCGATCCCCGTAGGCTACCCACCGGTTAGCGGCGCGAATCAGGTGCACGATACAGGTTTGCACCATAGAGTTCGGCCAGGTTGCCTCAACTGCCTCTGGCAGGCCTTTCAGCCCGTCACAGCAGACGATAAAGACGTCCTTGACCCCACGGTTAGAAAGGTTGGCGCATACCTGCGCCCAGAATGAAGCGCCTTCTTCCTTGGCAATCCACAATCCTAAAATGTGCTTAATACCGTTGAGATCCACGCCGATTGCCATGTACGCAGATTTGTTGACTACTCGGCCGTCGTCGCGGACTTTAATGCGCAACGCGTCCAGGAAAACCACGGGGTAGAACTCGTCTAGCTGGCGGTTTTGCCAGACCATGACCTCATCGAGCACGGCGTCAGTAACCGCAGAAATCGTCTCATGGGAAATATCGACACGCATCGACGTTGCCATATGGTGCTGGATGTCCCTAATTGTCATCCCACCGGCGTACAAGCTGACGATCATGTCATCGACATCAGTCAAGCGCCTAGAACCTTTAGGGACCATAGTCGGCAAGAATGTTCCAGCCCGATCCCGAGGGACATCAACGGTGACTGGCCCGTAGTTAGAATCCACGGTCTTTGGATACGACCCGTTGCGGTAATTGTCTGTTCTAGCTGCAGCTTTAGCGCTCCTGTCGCCAGACTCGTAGCCCAGGTGGGCATCCATTTCAGCGTTGAGTCCCCTGGTAATCGAGGCTTGTAACATGCCGCGAACTAGGTCGTTGGCATCCGTTGTGGACGTGCCTAGGTCATCAATCAGTTTCGCGATGTCAGGGTTAGCAAGCAGCTTCTTTGAAGCGTCCTGGGTTTAGTTCCGCTT
>NZ_KV793692.1:4043-106728 GCF_001808545.1 Corynebacterium sp. HMSC077D03 | reverse complement strand
AAAAAGACACACTTTTTGTCGTATATCCCGGGAAGCCGACCGGCGGGCGGCGGCGGAAAAAGAAAATGGTCGCTGCTCTGTGTGAAGCAGCGACCATTTCTGTCAGCTTGTGCTGATTGTATTGGTCGGGATAACAGGATTTGAACCTGCGACCTCTTCGTCCCGAACGAAGCGCGCTACCAAGCTGCGCCATATCCCGGAAACCGTCTTACGCGGTACCCGAATACTTTAACGCAGCCTGAGGGTGAACAACAAAACGCCAGCTGAGCGGGGACTCTAGCATGTGAGGGCAGATGCGGCGCTAGGCAACTTCGGTGATGCGCAGCAGCGTCGCGGAAGGGCGGCAGAAGATGCGCACAGGGGCAAACTTCGAGGTGCCGAGGCCGTTGGAAACGTGCATCTTCATCGGGCCGAAGTCATGCAGACCCTGGACACGAGCGCGGTCGATTCCGCAGTTAGTGACCAGTGCGCGGGAGCCCGGCAGACAGATCTGGCCGCCATGGGTGTGGCCGGATAGGGAAAGCTGGTAGCCGTCGGCAGCGAATTGCTCAAGTACGCGCGGCTCAGGGGCGTGGAGCAGTGCCAATGCCAGGTCCGCATCCGGGTTGGGGGCGCCGGCGATCTCTGAATAGTCATCAAGGTCGTGGTGCGGATCATCCACGCCAGCGACGGCGAGCTTGACGTCGCCCACCTTGAATTCCACGCGAGCCTGGTTGGCGTCGTGCCAGCCACGCTCAATGAATGCCGCACGCATGCCCTTCCATGGCAGGTCAACGTAGGAAGGCTCACGCTTGCGGCCCAACAGGTACTTGAATGGGTTGACCGGACGCGGCGCCCAATAGTCGTTGGTGCCGAAGACGAACAGGCCTGGTCGGTTCAGCAGCGGGCCGAGGGCGCGCAGCGTATCGGGCACGCCGCCCTGGTCCGACAGGTTGTCGCCGGTGTTGACCACCAAATCGGGATTCAGCTTATCCAGCGCCGCAACCCACTCAATTTTTGCTTCTTGCCCCGGAATCATGTGCAGATCCGAGATATGGAGGATGCGGAACTCTTCCTCACCGCGCAAAGTGCCCGCAGGCAGCAGCGGCAGCGTGTACTCTTTCAGCTCAAACTTGGTCAGTTCGGTGTAACCCCACGCCAGGGTGCCAAGGCCAGCGGCGGCAATGCCGCCCATAATCGGGAGAATCTTCACCTAATCAAGCCTACCTGGCGTAGATTGAAGTACATGAGCCAGCTTAAAGAAACCATTCGTGGAGATCTGAAGACCGCAATGAAGGCCCGCGAGAAGGAACGCACCAGCGCTATCCGCGCCCTGCTCGCTGCAATTCAGGCAGAAGAAACCAATGGCGCACGCCATGAACTAACCGATGAAGACGTACTCAAGGTCATCGCACGCGAAATCAAGAAGCGCCGCGAGTCCGCTGAGGTATACGCAGAAAATGGCCGCCAGGAGCTGGCCGACGCCGAGCTTGCCGACGTCCCTTACTTCGAGGCCTACCAGCCAGAGCAGCTTGACGACGCCGAGCTGGACACCCTCGTCGGCGAGGCCATCGCTGAGGTAGAAGCAGAAACCGGTGAGACCGTAACCATCAAGCAGATGGGTAATGTGATGAAGGTTGCCACCGCGAAGGCCGCTGGCCGCGCTGATGGCAAGCGCCTTTCCGCGGCTGTAAAGGCAAAGCTGTCTTAAGCCCTAAAAACGCGTACCGCTCTATGCAAATAAGGCGTTCAATCTCCGCGATCGGAGTGCCTTAAATACATAGAGCGGTATTTTTTATGCCCTTCTAGCTTCTCTAGAAGCTAGAGGCCGAAGAAGCTGCGGATGTCGTTAGCGACGGCGTCGATGTCTTCCTGACGGATGAGCGGCTCCGGCGCGGGTTGCTGCTGTTGCTGATCGCCGGAAGGGGCCGAGTTGGCACCGCCGGTGCCGGTCCGTGCTGCTTCGGCGCCTTGGCCGCTACCGTTGGAGGAAGGTGGAGGTGCGGCAGAAGTGCCGTCGGAAAGCTGCAAAGTGACCTCCGCACCCTTCTTGAGGCCCCTTGGCCCAGTAATCGCGCGGACCACGCGGCCATAAGGCACGCCGTTGCCCTGTACTTGCGAGATCTTTACCTCATAGCCCTCGGCCTCTAGCTTGGAGCGAGCCTCGCTTTCGGACTTGCCGCGGAGGCTGTCGAAGAGCGAATTGACCTTGCCCTCGTCATAAGCCTTGTTGTAATTCGGAACCGTGCCCTGTGCTGCGGCCGGAATGCTAGAGGCCATTGAGTAGAAGGAACGCGCGGGCTCAAGGCCGCCGAAGAGATCGCCGTAACCACACTGGCGCACCGGGCTGGTACACAGTGAGGAGGTGTTGGTACCGTCGTTGTAGATATAAGGAGCGGCAGATATAGCGGAGTTAAAGCCCAGGAATGCGGAGGACTGATTGGACTCTGTAGTACCAGTCTTTGCCGCAGCCTTGCCGTTAAAGCCCATCATCTGTGCGGAGGCAGAGGCAGTGCCCTTTTCGGTATCGGCCGTCATGTTGTTGGTCAGCGTATTGGCGATGTCCTTGTTGACGGCGCGCTCGCAATTCGGAACCTTGAGGTAGACCTCGTTGCCGTCCTTGTCCGTGATCTTGCTGATCGGGTTAGGCTCACACCACATGCCCTCCGAGGCCAAGGTGGCGCCGACGTTAGCCAGCTCCAGCGGATCTACGGCAGTCGGTCCAAGCGTGTAAGAACCCAGGTTGGATTCCTTGATGTGTTGGGCGATCGAGGTGTCCTTGTCGTAGCTGCCTTTTTCGCCATAGGAACGCAGGCCCAGTTTTACGGACATATCTACTACGTGCTCCACACCGACCTGCTCGATGAGCTTGATGAAGGTCGTATTCGGCGAGAACGCCAAGGCATCCTGCATCGTCATGGTCGCGGCGTAGTTGCCGGCGTTTTCCACGCAATAGCGGTTAGGTGGGCAGCCCGCGGCACCGCCGGAGCCCAAGCCCTCTGCTTCGTAGCGAGTTGGGACATCGAGCTGATTTTTGATGCCATAACCAGACTCCAGAGCGGCAGCGGCGGTAAAGACCTTGAAGACCGAGCCGGCGCCGTTGCCCACTAGGGAGTGCGGCTGCGGGAGCATGGTTTCGTTCTTGTCGAGGTCCAGACCATAGGTGCGGGAGGAGACCATGGCGAGCACTGGGCGGTTGGACTTGCTGGGCTCGACCACGTTCATTACCTCGGCGACACCGGGTGTATTGGGGTCTGTCTGAGAGCGCACCGCATTGAGTGCTTGGTCTTGTACGTCCGGGTTCAGCGTGGTGCGGATGGTGTAGCCGCCGCGGGCGAGCTGCTCGCGGGAGATGCCCTTTTCTTCTAGGTATTCGATGACGTAATCGCAGAAGAAGCCACGATCCTTGGCGCTGATGCAACCGTTAGGAAGCAGGGAAGGCTTATCGAGTACGCCGAGATCTTGCTGGGCGTACTTATCGGCCTCTGCCTGGGTGATGGAACCGCTATCTGCCATGGACTGCAGCACGAGGTTGCGGCGCGAGAGCACCTCGTCCTTATTGGTAAAGGGGTTGAGGTACTCAGAGGATTGGACCATGCCGGCCAGCATCGCTGCCTGTGGCACAGTGAGTTCAGAAGCATGGGTGCCAAAATAGGTGCGCGCAGCGGCCTCGACGCCGTAGGCGTGATTGCCGAAGGGGACGAGGTTCAGGTAATTGCTGAGGATTTCTTCCTTGTCCAGCTTCTTATCGAGGTCCGTTGCCATGCGCATCTCACGCAGCTTGCGCGGTACCGATTGCTCGATGGCGGCGGCGCGTTCTTCCTCCGTTTTGGCATTGACCAGCAGCAGGTAGTTCTTTACATATTGCTGGTTCAAAGTTGAAGCGCCCTGGGAGACGCCGCCGGAAGCCAAGTTGCTCCAAAGGGCACGGAAATTGCCTTGGAAGTCAACGCCCTCGTGCTCGTAGAACCGGCGGTCCTCGATTGCGACGATTGCCTGCTTCATCGGCTTGGAAATCTTCTCGGCGCTAACAGGGTGGCGACGCTGCTCATATATATAGGCCAGGCTGTTGCCTTTGGCGTCCAAAATCGTGGATACGCCCGGGGCGTCGCCAGCAGTGAGATCTTGCAGATCGGACTGCATGGTGTCGTTGGTACGGGCAATTGCCACACCAGAAAGACCCGCAAAGGGGGCAATTACTACGGCGATGAGCGCCCCCACTAGAACCGTGGAGAGGGCAATTTTTCCCAGGGATTTGATGACAGTCACGAGAAACACCCTACGTGGTGAAACTGTGAGCGGGGAAGAATGAACTCCCCCCTAAAGTGTGACGTGTTAGACAAGTGCTTACGCGTGTGAATACACTTACCGTTGTTACATAATATTCCGCAATCTGAAACATCTTACAAGCGGCTGCGCTGCTTGCATGGGGTTTCATAAAAATTATTCCCAAAGCCGCGGAATAGGTAGTAGAGGAAGGAGCTACCCAGTCATGACCGTAAGCCTGAAGGTAACGGGAGCGTCTAAGTCTGCAAGTGCGACCGAGCGCGGTGAATGGGTAACTCAAGCAAAGTGCCGTAACGGTGACCCAGACGCATTGTTTGTCCGTGGAGCCGAGCAGCGTAAGGCTGCTGTAATTTGCCGCCACTGCCCGGTGCTCAATGAATGCCGTGCCGATGCCCTCGATAACCGCGTGGAATTTGGCGTATGGGGTGGCCTGACTGAGCGCCAGCGCCGTGCGCTGCTGCGCAAGAACCCGCACATCACCAGCTGGGCACACTACCTAGCTGAGGGCGGCGAACTCATCGGTATTTAACCAAATCGCAGGGTTGGTTAACGCGCCATTTTTGCCCTTAGGCCGGTAGAATATGGCCTATGACTAAATGGGAATACGCTACCGCGCCAGTACTGACTCACGCGACCAAGCAGATCCTCGATTCCTGGGGTGAAGATGGTTGGGAGCTGGTTACCATCACTCCCGGCATGAATCCGGAAAATGTCGTGGCTTACTTCAAGCGTGAGGTGGAGCAGTAATGAGCTATCTCACGCGCCTAGCCGATCTTGGATATTCACTGCCTGAGGTGGCAAAGCCGCTTGCTTCCTACGTGCCTGCAGTTCGCGTAGGAGATCAGGTGTGGACCTCCGGTCAGTTGCCTGTAATTGACGGCAATCTGCCTGCCACCGGCAAGGTCGGCGCAGAGGTATCTGTTGAAGATGCGCAAGAATACGCCCGGGTGGCAGCGCTGAATGCTCTCGCAGCTATCGATTCTGTTGTTGGCTTAGACAACGTCTCGCGCGTGGTCAAGGTTGTAGGTTTCGTGGCTTCGGCACCTGACTTTGTGGAGCAGGCTGCTGTTATCAACGGTGCTTCTGACTTCATCGGAGAGCTATTCGGAGAGGCTGGCACTCACGCTCGCTCGGCTGTGGGCGTGGCCGTTTTGCCGAAAAACTCGCCCGTCGAGGTTGAAGTTATCATAGAAATTTCTAAGTGATCGGATAGGCTTAGTAACCATGGAGCATCCTGCATACAGCCAATTGCGTCCCGTGACTCAATCCGTGGGCGTTGTTCTTTGTGACAACCCAAGCTACACGGCACTTGAGGGAACCAACACGTGGATCATTCGCGCTAACGAAGATTCCAGGGCCATCGTTGTTGATCCGGGCCCAGAAGATGAAGGTCACCTCAACGTTGTCAGCGCTAACGCTGGCGAGGTGGCGCTGATTTTGGTTACCCACCGTCACGATGATCACGCATCGGGTGCGCAGCGTCTTCGCCAGCTCACCGGTGCGCCGATCCGCGCTTTCGACCCGAACTACTGCAATGGAGCAGAGGCGCTTGTCGACGGCGAAATTATCACCGTCGACGGAATCACCCCGCAGCTAGAGGTGGTCCACACCCCAGGGCACACTGCGGATTCCACCTCTTTCTTTGTGTGGTCTGGAGTTGCCAAGGATTCTCAGCTCGAGGGAATCATGACCGGCGACACCATTGCCGGCCGCCACACCGTCTTGCTGTCTGAGACCGACGGTGACTTGGGCGAATACTTGAAGACCTTGGACATGCTGGAAGAGCGCGGCAAGGATATCCCGCTGCTGCCTGGCCACGGCCCAGATTTGGATGATGTTTCCCAGGTTGCGCGCAAGTACATTGACCGTCGCTACCACCGTCTTGAGCAGATCAAGGAAATCCACGGCCGCTTGGGCGAGGACATTGATCTCAAGACTTTGGTCGATGAGATGTATGACGACGTTGACCCAGTTCTGCGGCATGCAGCTGAGCAGTCCACTCGTACTACTTTGAAGTACTTAGCTGCGCGCAAGTAGGCGGGGCAAATAAACTGCCTGAACAAAACCGCTAAAACTAAAAATAATCTCCCGGCCTCCTGAATAGGGAAGCTGGGAGATTACTTTTAGTTTTAAGGCTATTAGCGAGCGCGCTTTGCCAGGTGCTCGGTATCCACGATGAGGACGGACTTGCCTTCGAGGCGGATCCAACCGCGGTGCGCGAAGGTAGCTAGAGCCTTGTTGACGGTCTCGCGGGAAGCGCCGACCAGCTGGGCGATCTCTTCCTGGGTGAGGTCGTGGTTGACGCGCAGTGCGCCACCTTCCTGCACGCCGAAGCGGTTAGCCAGCTGCAGCAGGGTCTTAGCAACGCGGCCCGGAACGTCGGTGAAGATGAGGTCCGCGAGGTTCGCGTTGGTGCGGCGCAGGCGGCGAGCCAGAACGCGCAGCAACTGCTGGGCGATGGCAGGGTGATCAGCGACCCACTGCTTGAGCATCTCGGAGTTCATGGTGGCTGCCTGCACCTCGGTGACGCAGACTGCGGAGGAGGTGCGTGGGCCTGGATCGAAGATGGAGAGCTCGCCGAACATATCGGAAGGGCCCATGACGGTCAGCAGGTTCTCGCGGCCATCCGGAGCGTGGCGGGCCAGCTTAATCTTGCCCGAGGTGATGATGTAGAGACGGTCACCGGGCTCGCCTTCATCAAAAATGGTGGTTCCGCGCGGGAATCGGACGGTTTCCATCTGCTCAATGAGGTTCTGTACCGCGACGGGATCAACGCCCTGGAAAATGCCAGCGCGAGAAAGAATGTCCTGTACGCCTTCCACGATTTACTCCTTGAAGTCAATGGGGGGTAGTGGTGTTGAAATGCTCAGAACTCTTCCAAGCATTTGACGCGTGTGTAACGAAAACCTAGATGTGTTCTAGCGATACAGGCGCGCGCCCCTATGTAACTCATCTCATCCTACAGTGTAATTTGTCACTTTATCTAACCTCGTGAAAAATTGTCACAGCTTAGAGGAGGTCAGGGGCGTATGCGAAGAAATTTCTTAGTTTCCGAGGACCTTCGCCTCAAGCTTTTCCATGAGGATTGCAAACAGTGCGAGGGCGACGGGCACGATGATAACCAGTGAGACCATGCCCGCCATTCTACTAAGGTAGGAAAGATGTCTGAGTCATCGCCCGCTAGCCGTGCATCGCGCATCAATGACCTGCTAGCAACGGAGTACCCCGACGCCGAATGCGAACTAGATTTTCGCAATCCCCTAGAGCTGCTCGTAGCCACGGTGCTCTCGGCACAATGCACCGATGCCAGGGTCAACCAGGTTACCCCGGAGCTTTTTGAAGAGTATCCCTCTGCCGCGCATTATGCCGCGGCCCGAAGGGCCGACCTGGAGGCTGTTTTGCGCCCGCTGGGCTTTCAGCGCGCGAAGGCGGGGCACTTGCTGGGCATCGGCGAGAAAATCATGGCCGATTTCGATGGGCAAGTCCCTACCGGGATTAAGGAGCTGACCTCTTTGCCCGGCGTGGGCCGCAAGACTGCGCTGGTGGTACGTGGCAATGCCTTTGGGCTGCCGGGGATTACTGTGGATACCCACTTCGGAAGGCTCATGCAGCGCATGGCTTTGAGCGAATCCAAGACGCCGCTGCAGATTGAAAAGGACATAGCCCAGCTGCTGCCGGAGGAAGAATGGACGATGTTTTCGCATCGCATCATCTTCCATGGCCGCCGTGTTTGCCATGCGCGTTCCCCGCAATGCGGTGCCTGTGTAGTGCGTCATTTGTGTCCTACGGGCGCCGCACCTCCTGATGTCCGGTAGGGGCAGTAAGGTATTGCGCATGAACAGGCCCAACGTTTATGTCATCGGTTCGCTCATCGCAGCAGTGCTTGTTGCCTTGGTGGCCTTTGTTGGAGCACGCAGCCTTTTGGGCGCAGGCCAGGATTCCGCAAACAGTGCCTCAAACAGTTCCCAGAATGCGGCCCAGAATGCGGCCCAAGGCGCGGACCAGAGCGCTACTGCGGGTGTTGGCGCGAACGCGGACGTCGCCAAGCGCCCGGCGTGTCCGGAAGGGCCGGTCGCCGGAGTAGAACTTGAGTGCTTGGGCGCGCAGGCCAAGGGGAAGGCAAAGGATGTGCAGGTCATCAACGTCTGGGCCTGGTGGTGCGAGCCTTGCCGAGCTGAGCTGCCGTATGTGCGCCAGATTGCGGATGAGCATCCCGAATGGTCCGTCGTGGGAGTGCATGCGGATAAGAATGCAGCAAATGGCGCGGCCTTTTTGGAAGACCTCGGCGTGAATCTCGCAAGCTACCAAGACTCCGATAATTCCTTCGCCGGCACCCTGGGTCTTCCCGGCGTCATCCCGGTCACCGTCGTGGCCTATAAGGGCGAGGTGAAAAAGCAGTACGTCAAGCCTTTTAAGTCGGAGGAAGAGCTGGAGAAGGCCGTGGAGGAGGCCCTGCGATGAGCACGCGGGAACGCACGGTCTTTCCAGAACGAGCGCCGGGGTGGCTGCGTCCTGCCTTAGGCGTGGATGCGCGGGCGGTGCAGGAGCGAATCGGCAACCGGGATGCGGATCGCTTTACCCAAACCACACCACCGGTGCGGCGTGAGTCTGCCGTTTTGGTCCTGTTCAAAGGCTCTAGTTTTAAGGATGGGGAAGTGCTGCTCACACACCGTTCGCCCACCATGCGCTCTCATTCAGGCCAAATTGCTTTCCCTGGCGGACGGCGGGACCCAGAAGACGCCACGCTTGTCGACGTTGCACTACGCGAGGCCTGGGAAGAAACCGGGCTGGAGCGCGCGAGTGTGACTGCCCTGGAAGTGTGGGAGCAGTTGCATATTCGTGCAACGGGTAACCCTGTAAGCCCGGTCTTGGCCTACTGGCACTCCCCGGGCGAGGTCTGGGCTGCCAGCCCGGAAGAGACCGATGACGTGTTTTGGTATCCATTGCGTGAGCTCGCGGAGCCGAAGAATCGTTTGTTGGTGGGCTTCGGTCCGTGGCATGGCCCGGCCTTTTATACGAATGACTACCTCGTGTGGGGGTTTACTGCCGGAATTCTGGCAACAATATTGGAGCACGCTGGGTGGGAGCGCACATGGGATAACAATTCCGTGCATGATCTGCACGGCGCACTAAGCCGCTCCCGGAATAATGAGAAGATGTTTTAGCTTTCGCAGGCTACTTACGGCTCTTCTTAGACAATAGAAAAAGAAAGATTTTCCTCCCGTGACCCTGACCCTCGCCCTAGACCTCCTGATCATGGTCGCCGTATTGCTCGCCTTGGTGGCGGGCTGGCGCCAAGGAGCTATCTCTGCCGTGCTTTCCTTCGTGGGCATCGTGGCAGGCGTTGTGTTGGGCACGGTGCTGGCCCCCGTTGCCATGCAGCTTACGGACCAAGCGGCTTTGCGCTTCCTGCTGGCCATCGGCGTGCTTATTCTGCTCGTGGGCGTCGGCCAGCTCATCGGCGCAAGCATCGGTGCGCGCTTGCGCGATAGAATGCGGACCCGGCAAAAGCAGCGCGTGGATTCTTTCATCGGTGCCGGCTTCCAGGCAGTGGCTGCGATCTTTGTGATTTGGTTGGTTTCGCTGCCCTTGGCCTCCAATGTGGGCGGTACCCCAGGCAAGGCCTTGCGCGAATCACGCATTCTGACGGCGCTTAATGGGGTGGCGCCTACGCAGCTGGCTGCGTTGCCGAATGGTGTCGCGGCGATGCTGAATGAATCCGGCCTGCCGCCGCTGGTCTCGCCGTGGCAGACTTCCGACTCAGCCGTCGAGGTGGCCGCGCCGCCACAGGACGTGAACGATCCTGCGCTGGTAGAGCAGCTGCGTCCATCAATTATTCACGTGCTTGGCGACGCAGAGGTTTGCTCCCGCCGCTTGATGGGTTCCGGCTTCGTCGCGGCCGATGATTACGTGATCACTAACGCCCACGTGGTAGCCGGCACTGAGAAGGTGCACCTCGATACCGTGTTGGGGCTGCGCGAAGCGCAGGTGGTTTATTACAACCCGGACGTCGATATTGCTGTGCTGCACAGCAAGAACCTGGGAATTGCTCCGCTTGAGTGGGCTGAACAACCGGCAGATACCGGCGATGACGTAATGGTCATGGGCTTCCCGCACTCCGGGCCGTTCGACGCCGGCATGGCGCGGGTGCGCGAGCGCATCACCATTGCTGGGCCGGATATCTATTCCAAGGGCCGCGTCGAGCGTGATGCTTATACGGTGCGCGGCACCATTCGCCAGGGAAATTCAGGTGGCCCGATAGTCAATGACATGGGCCAGGTGTTGGGCGTGGTCTTCGGCGCTTCCGTGGATGATGCGGAGACCGGCTACGCTCTTACCGCCGACGAGGTAAAAAACCACATCGGCGATATCACGCAGCTGCGGAGCCCGGCAGACACCGGCAGCTGCGTTGCTAGCTAGCTTTTGGTCAGCCCCAAGTTGCTGCCCGTGCCAATCTCCAAGTGCATGCCTGGAACCGAGTTGATGAGGTTGCGGGTGTATTCCTCTTGCGGGTTGTTGAAGATGGCCTCGGAGGTGCCAGCCTCCATGACCTTGCCTTTGCGCATAACCACGACGTCGTCGGCAGTCTGACGCACCACGGCTAGGTCGTGGGTGATGAACAGGTAAGACAGCTTGAGCTCGGACTGCAGCTGCGCCAAGAGCTTGATGATCTGGTCTTGGACCAGCACGTCGAGTGCGGAGACCGCCTCGTCGAGAACAATGACCTCTGGGTGCAGGGCCAAGGCACGAGCGATCGCGATACGCTGACGCTGACCACCGGAAAGCTCGTTCGGGTAGCGGCGCATCGCAGAACGCGGCATTGCCACCATGTCGAGCAACTCTGCAACGCGGGCCTCGCGCTCTTTGCGGTTACCCACCTTGTGCAGCGCGAGTGGTTCCTCGATGCACTTGTAGATGGAATACATCGGATCCAAGGAACCATATGGGTTCTGGAAGACCACCTGCATCTTGCGGCGCAGCTGGAAAAGCTCCTTCTTGGACAGCTTCGAGGTGTCCTTGCCCTCGAACTCGATGGTGCCGGAGGTCGGGGAGAGCAGGCCCAGCACCATGTTTGCCACGGTGGACTTGCCCGAACCAGACTCGCCCACGAGTGCCATGGTGGTGCCGCGACGGATATCAAAAGAGACGTCGTCGACTGCCTTGAGCAGTTTCTTCTCGCCGCGCTGACCGCGGATATCGAATTCCTTGTTCAGGTTGCGCACGGAGATGACGGCTTCATCTTCGATGTTGGCGCTGTGCGAAGCCGCGGCCTTGAGCTCTGTGCTTTCCACGCCTGCCTCTTGGGCAGCGCGGATGCGCGAGGAAGCCAAGGAAGGCGCTGCGGTAACCAGACGCTGGGTATATGGGTGCTCCGGATCGCGCAGAATCTCGCGCGAAGGACCAGACTCCACGATGCGGCCGCGGTGCATCACGATGAGGTGCTCGGCGCGTTCTGCCGCCAAGCCCAAGTCGTGGGTAATAAATAGCACGGCGTTGCCCAGCTCTTCAGCGAGGTGACCCAGGTGGTCCAGGATGGTCTTCTGCACGGTCACGTCCAGCGCCGAGGTGGGCTCGTCGGCAATCAGCAGCTTTGGGCGCGCAGCCAGGCCGATGCCGATGAGTGCGCGCTGGCGCATGCCGCCAGAAAACTCGTGTGGATACTGCTTGGCGCGACGCGCGGCGTCGGGAAGCCCTGCTTCCTCCAGGATCTCCACGACGCACTTTTCGCGCTCGGAGCCCTCCAGCACGTTGTTAGCCTTCAGCGACTCTTCGACCTGGGTGCCGATACGCCAGACCGGGTTCAAGTTGGACATTGGATCCTGCGGAACCAAGCCGATCTTGTTTCCGCGCAGGGCCTCGAACTGCTTGTCGTTGTAGTGGGTGATGTCCTCACCCTCGAAGAGGATTTGTCCCTTCGTCACCTTGCCGGTGCCCGGCAGAAGTCCCAGGATGGACATCGCGGTTGTGGACTTACCGGAACCGGACTCGCCCACGATTGCCACGGACTGGCCTGGGTAGATGGTCATGTTGACGCCACGTACTGCCTCGACGGTGCCGGTGGAGGACTCGAAGGAGATGTGGACGTCCTTCATTTCAAGAAGTGGCTTATTCATTAGCGATTCCTTGCCTTCGGGTCGAGGGCGTCGCGGACGACGTCGCCCATCATGATGAAGCTCAGAACGGTCAGGCCCAGAGCGCCTGCCGGGTAGAACAAAACGGCTGGATTCATGCGCAGGGAGGCCTGTGCATCAGAGATGTCGCCGCCCCACGAGACGAACGTGGAGGGCAGGCCGATGCCGAGGAAGGACAGCGTGGCCTCGGCAACGATGTAGGTGCCCAGCGCGACGGTGGCATAAGAAATGATCGGAGCCGCAGCGTTCGGCAGGACGTGGCTAAACAGGATGCGGGCGTTGGAAGCACCGATGGAACGCGCGGATTGGACGAATTCCTCGTTCTTGATGGATACAACGGCACCGCGGGTGATGCGGGCGATGGATACCCAGCCGAACAAGCCAAGTACGAGAACCACAGTGATGATGGTGCGGTGCTCCTTGAACATCTGCATGACAACGATGGCCGCCAACACCAGCGGGATGGCGAAGAAGATATCGGTGATGCGGGAGAGAACAGCGTCAATCCAACCGCCGAAGAAGCCGGCTATGGCGCCCACTAGGGCACCGATGATGACCACGAGGAGGGTGGTCAAAACACCGACGATCACGGATGCGCGTGCGCCGTAGATAACGCGGGCGTAGATATCGCAGCCCTGGCGGTTAAAGCCGAATGGGTGGCCTGCCTCTGCTGGGTCGAGCGACTTGGAGAGCTCGCACATACGCGGGTCAGTATTGGTGAAAAGGCCGGGGAAGAGCGCGAGGAGAATCGCCAAGGTGATCATCACGGCGGCGACCCAGAACAATGGGCGGCGGCGCAGGTAACGCCATGCTTCGCCCCACTGGGAGGAAGGGGCGGATTCATCCTTGACAGCGTCGACGGCGCCGAGGCCGGTCTCGTCGACGTCGGAGATGAAGTGCTCCTGGCCTGGGTACTGGGTGGTCTTGTCGAGTTTAGGCATAGCGGATCCTCGGGTCGAGTACTGCGTAGAGGAGGTCAACCAGCAGGTTGGCGATGATGTAGATGATCACCAGCACGGTGGTGAAGGAGACGATTGTGGTCGGCTCGCCGCGCAGGATGGCTTGGTACATGGTGCCGCCGACGCCGTTGATGCCGAAGATTCCTTCGGTGACGATGGCGCCGGTCATCAGCGCACCGATGTCGGCGCCGATGAAGGTGGCAACGGGGATAAGCGAGTTGCGCAGCACGTGTCGGCGGGTAACAGCCCCGCTGGAAAGACCTTTTGCGCGCGCGGTGCGTACGTAGTCAGCGCGTAGGTTCTCGGCCACAGACTGACGTGTCAGGCGGATGACGTATGCCAGGGACAGCGCACCCAGGACGGTGGCCGGCATGAGCAGGGCTTCGAAGGAAGCCTTAGCGCCGACGGTTACGGGCAGCAGCTGCCATTTAATACCGATGAGGTACTGGAAGACGAAGCCAATGACGAAGGAAGGAACGGCGATAACCAAGAGGGACACGACCAAGACGGTGGAATCAAAGAAACCGCCGCGGCGCATGCCGGCGATGACGCCGAAGAGAATGCCGAAGACCGTCTCGAAGACGATGGCCATGAGCGTCAGCTTCACCGTGACGGGGAAGGCATTAGCCATGACCTGAGTGACCGGGACGCCGGAGAAGGTCGTGCCGAAGTCCAGCATGAAGATGCCCTTGATGTAGAGCAGGTACTGGACAATGAATGGCTTGTCGAGGTTGTATTCCGCCTCGATCCTGGCGCGAGCTGCCTCGGTGAGGCCGCGGTCGCCGCCGAGGGCTTCGACCGGGTCACCGGGCATCAAGAAAACCAGTGCGTAGATGAGCAGGGTGGCTCCGAAGAACACCGGGATCATCTGGAGCACTCGTCGCCCGATATAGCGCAACATAGTGTCGTCCTTTACTAGTTGTGTACATTCGCTTGCCGACGCCGCGTGGAACCTGGCGGGTCCGTGCGTATTTACGCTGTGGCAGAGGCTGCTTACGCGTTTATTAAAATCTGTCGCCTGTCTGGCTATAGGAAATCGTAGTTTGTGACCTATCTCAATGTGCAATATGCAGGCGTTATCGAATTATTAGAGGGGTAGTGCGCGGGGGCCTTGTCAATAACGGGCCTAGTCCGTAACAGAAACTGTGGGATGTGCAAACCGAGAAAGGGGCGGGCATGGCATTGCTCCGCCTCGAACGCGCCGAGGCGGAGCAGGTGCCATGAGCGGAAGGAGGGTTACTCCTTGGTGATTTCGTAGTAGACCGGTACGCCCTTCCAGCTGAACTTAGCGTCGCTTACGGCCTCGGAGAAGCCGCCGGTGGCGTTCGGGTACCACAGTGGGATGGCCGGCAGGTCCTCGAACAGGATTGCCTGGGCCTCCTTGTACTTGGCATTAGCCTCTTCTTGGGAGCTGGACTTTGCTGCCTCTACCAGGAGCTTGTCGAACTCTTCGTTGGAGTAGTCGCCGTCGTTAGAAGAGCCACCGGTCTGGTACAGCGGTGCCAAGAAGTTACCCATGGATGGGTAGTCTGCCTGCCAGCCGGTGCGGAAGCCGGTCTTGATGGTGCGGTTGGTGACTTCATCACGCAGGGACTTGAAGTCCGGGTAAGGCGCGCCAACTGCCTCGATGCCCAAGGTGTTCTTGATGGAGTTGGAGACTGCGTCAACCCAGCTCTTGTGGCCGCCGTCAGAGTTGTAGGCGATCTCGAAGGAAGGCGAGGACCACTTGTTCATCTTGTCGGCCTTGGCCCACAGCTCCTTGGCCTTTTCTGGGTCATACTTCAAGACCTCATTGCCCTCGATGTCCTCGGAGTAGCCCGGCAGAACAGGGGAGGTGAAGTCCTTGGCTGGGGTGCGGGTGCCCTTGAAGATGGTCTCGGTGATCTCGTCACGGTTGATTGCGTAAGAGATTGCCTGGCGGCGTAACTTGCCCTCTTCGCCGGAGAAATGCTCAAGGTTCTCGCCGATGGTGAAGGACTGGAAGCCTGCGTAAGGCTGGTTGGATGCGCGCTCACCCAGGTCGGACTCGTAGACGTCGAAGGCGGCATCTGGGACGGCGTCGAGAAGATCCAGGTTGCCGGAGAGCAGATCGGCGTAGGCGGCGTCGTTAGAAGTGTAGAAGACGAACTTAACGCCGTCGTTAGCAGCCTTCTGGCCACCCTTGTACTCCTCGTTCGGAACGACGGTAGCGTCCTGGTTGTGGTTCCACTCGGCGAGCTTGTACGGGCCATTGCCGATTGGGTTCTGGCCAAAGGCCTCCAGGTCATCGAAGGCGGACTCGTGGAGCGGGTAGAACGCGGAGTAACCCAGCTGTGCTGGGAAGTCTTGTTCAGGGTTGTTGAGCTCGACGGTGAAGGTGTAATCGTCTTCTACCTTCAGGCCCTCGAGCTCCTTTACGCCCTCCTTGAAGCCCTTGATGTTGCTGAAGAAGGAAGCGTTGAGCTGATCGTTTGCCACTGCGTAGTTCCACGCGTCAACGAAGTTCTTTGCGGTAACCGGGGAACCATCGGAGAAGTTGGTCTTCTTGAGCTTGATGGTGAACTTGGTGTTGTCCTTGTTCGGCTCGATGGATTCTGCGATCTCGTTCTGCGCCTTGCCATCCGCGTCGTAGTACACGAGGCCCGAGTAGATGCTGTCAACGATGCGGCCGCCGCCGGTTTCGTTGGTGTTTGCCGGGATCAGCGGGTTCTGGGGTTCGCTGCCCCATGCGGTGATGTAGTTGCCGCCGGAGCCGTTCGCGGAGCCGTTATCGCTACCGCATGCCGCGAGGGCCAGGGTTAGGGAGGCTGCAGAAACTACAGCGAACGTCTTTTTGATCGTCATAACGGGGAGAGACCTCCGAATTAGGTCGAGCCTTGAGTGAACATTGATGAACCTTGAAAGGTTGGAACTGAAGTTACACTGTGGCTGCGCGCACATTCAAGGATTTGAAAATTATAAGCGTGTGATGAAAACTATAAGTCGGCAGATAGTATTATCTGTACAGGACTTTTGTGCGAATACATAAAGAAAACGCCACCCCTTTGTGGGGTGGCGCTCTGAAAGTATTAATTGTTACTTATTTCGCAATTTGTTCCCTTAAGGGTGCAAGCCATTGCTGAAGGGTCTCGACGAAAACGCCCGGGGCCTCGATGTGTGGCAGATTCTTAGTCTGCGGAATGGTCTTTTCTTCGAAGGTACCAAGGCAGCGGTTTTTCGCGCGGCGAATAAGCGGGCGCCATAGTTGCTGAGCGGGATGAAAATAAAGAATGGGTGCTTCCACCGAGGAGTCGATCCAACTTAATGGCGGAACAGCAGTGCGCATGCGGTGGTTCCACAAGATGCCGCGGCGTACATTGCCGATTTGTGAGGCGGTAATGCGCAGCTGCGCAATCTGGTTGCGTGCGTCGTGCGAAAAGCTCGAGTCGGTGTTGAGGGCCAGCTCTTTTTCATAGCTTGAGGCATAAAGGAGAGGGTTGCGGCGGCTGAGTGGTCCGCCCAAGCGGCAAAGGGCGGCGCGCAAAAGGAGCCAGCCGAAGTCCCAGGGACGTGCCGCCATCGCGCGGCGCAGATCGACCGGGTGGGAAGAAGAGATGGAAACTAAGCCAAGCGTGCGTTCTGGGCGCTCGCTAGCTACCGCCCAGGCAATTGCGCCACCGGCATCTGCGCCAACCAAGAAGGCTGCATCGTGGCCCAAGGCTTGGATTACGCCGGTGACGTCGCCAACCACTGCGCGTATATCTTGGCCTGCTTCGACTGGCGGTTTATCGGAAAGGCCAAAGCCGCGCATGTCGAGGGAAGCAACGTGAAAGCCTTGTGCGGCCAAAGGGGCGATGGCGTCTTTGAAATCGAACCAGCCGCCGAAAGAGCCGTGTAGGAAAAGTACGAGCGGATCGCTTGGAGAACCTGCGGTTGCAACGTGGAGGCGAATGCCGCGGGTATGGATGTACTCGTGTTTGAATGGTCCGTCTAGCTCAACCACCGAGGGCGACAAGGGTGCTGGAGTCTGGGCCATGAGATGTGGTTCCTTTCACCAGATGAGGCAGCTTGCAGCAAGAAGGGGTGGGAGAGACGGGGGCGGCGAAAAGCAAACTCGCCTATTAAATGCTAAACCCGCCCGAGCAAAAGCAAGCTCGGGCGGACTAAGCGAAGAAAAATCTCAAGGTAGAAGCTTTAGGTGTACAAACCGCGCTCGACGGACTTGGAAGCCTTGCCTGGAACCAGCTTCTTTAGTTCCTTGGTGGACTCGATGGTCTTCTCGGGTGCCTTGACCTTCTTGATGTTCTTAAAGCCGATGAAGCCAACGACGGCTGCGATCACCAGCATGATGAGGAAGACGATCAGGAATGCGGCCCAACGGTCGAGCCACTTGTCAAGCAGCTCGGCGAGGAAGAGGAAAAAGAAGAAAGAGCTATAAAGCGCAACGGTTCCGGCAACGCCGAACATGCCAGCACCGATGCCGCCCTTCTTAGCGGACTGAGCCAGCTCGGTCTTGGCGAGCTCGACCTCGGAGCGGACGAGCTGAGACATCTGCTCGGTAGCGTTGGAGACCAGTTGGCCAACGGAGGCCTCGCCGCGCTTCGAGCTATCGGCGTCGCTAAGCGGGATAGCGTTGACCTTTGGGGCGAACTGGTTCGCACCGTCAGTGAATAGTCCGTCGTTGCTCACGGTTAAATACTCCTAGCGTTTGTCTAAATCTGTATTGGCCATAGTAATGAAGCCTGACAGCTGCGTGTGTGAGGAATCGCAGTGGCCGCACAGGTCTATCCTAGAGGATATGGCAGAAAAAGACCCGTTGGCCCCGCTCTTTGCGTTACCCGGTGTGGAAAATTCAGCCGCGCGTGCGGTCGAGAAAATTTCTCGCGCGCACCGCCGTCCTGCTGGATTACGGAAATTTGATGTCATTTCTGCGGAATCGGCGATGCGGGGTGCACGTGCTGCGGTCTTTGTAGATGGGCTCAAAATTTCGCCCAATGTTGCGCCCGATCTATCCCCCGATCTAACTGCTGAAGACGCAATGGAAGGGCCGCTGGCCAATTCCATTAGCGCCTATAGTCTCTTGGCCCCGGAGGTTCAGGCAACCACGGTGCGTACCTTTGCCCGTGCCCCGTTGCAGGTGCTTGCGCGTCTCGACGTCGCGGCCGGCGGCACGGGAATGCCAAACAGCGCACAAGCAGCACGCGTACAAGCCCTTTCTCGTCTTGTAAGTGGAGGAAGCGGCGTTGCCTTCGACCGCCTGCTGCCCGTCGTGGTGCACGCGGAAATTGCGGCTTATGAGGTATTTGGCCCACGCAGTAACTTGATTGGAATGGTTGCCGCACGCCTGGCAGCCATCCATAGCGGATTCGATCCGCGTGGCTTCGCCGTACCGGAGACCTATTACAACCGCCATAGCGCGCAGTATTGGCAGGTCATAGGAGAATATTCGGAAAATCCCGGGCCCGCATTGGAGTTTTTGCTTGCAGCCTGGGCTGCCGGCGGCGTGGAGGCGGATGGAATCGCGCGCTCGGCCTAGAAGCTGGCACTAGGCGCTGGACTTTGGGGCACGCAGAAAATCCGGGTGCTGGTTGAGCCAGAGCCCTGCGGCCACAACCGCTGCGATGCCAGCGACGACGGCAGATCCAATGCCTACTTCTTTTGCGCCCGGCATCGTAAATAGCGGAACCGGATCCTTGAAGGTGCGGATATCCCAGCCATGTTCCAGGGCATGCTTTTTCATGTGGCGATCGGGATTGACCGCCACTGGGTGGCCAACCAGAGCTAGCATCGGGATATCGGTGGCGGAATCAGAATAGGCAAAAGAGACATCCAGGTCGATATCTAATTCCGCAGCGAAGTCCGCAATGGCCTGAGCTTTTGCTGCGCCCTTGCAGTAGTACAGAATCTTTCCGGTGAACTTGCCGTCCACCTCTTCTAGCTCGGTAGCGACTACGCGTTCGATGCCTAGCTCTTCAGCGATGGGGCGCACGAGCGTGGCAGCCGAAGCCGAGATGATGATTACCTTGTGGCCGGCTGCTTGATGGAAATTGATGAGTTCCCGGGCCTCTGCGTAGATGGCGGGCGTGACCACGTTGTGCATGGTCTCTTTGGCGATGCTGTGTACCTCCGCGACGGACCAACCGGCGATCATTGCGGCTAGTTGATCGCGAGTGGCGTCCATCTGCTGGCTGGAGTGCCCCGCGAACATGTAGCTTGCTTTTGCAATCGACATCTGCAGCGCCTCCGCTGGGGTAATGAGCCCGTTGTGCATGAACTCTTTGCCAAAGGCGAAAGCGGAAGATGTGGCGATGATGGTCTTGTCTAGATCGAAGAACGCAGCCACGCGTGCGTAATCGGCGGCCTGGTCTACGGGAGCCTCGCCGCTGCGGTGGTGGCTGGATGCATCATTCATGTTGTGGCCAATGTTAAAGGTGTTGCGTGGCTGCGGCAAGAGGATCGGTGCAATCCAACAAATGCAGGAAACAAGCTGGATTGCTGCTGTTGTCAACCTGTCTCTTACATGTCATAATGAGCCTTGCAAGGCCCCGATATACAGTGCGGCCTGCCCCGGCTCACCCCCCCGATGCCGGGTTACCGATGACCCGCGCACACCCCCCCGAGGCGTGGGTCATCATCTATTTACAGGCGGGATGCCCTAGAAACCACGCGTTCAGGAAAGTACCAACCGCACTATTTCCACAGTTTTTAGCTGATACGTCACCTTGAGTCGCGGTAGGTGCTTTAAAACCGGCGAGTTATCCACAGCCGCAAAATTGCCTCTAGTGCTGGGGATATCGCTTCACCAATGCTGGAGGCATGAGTTCATACGACGCCAGCATCGCTATCGCAGTGGGAGATTCCGCGCTGCGGGTGGAAGTAATTGCCGCGGCAGCGGCGACGAGCGCGCAGGTTACTGCGGTTGAGGACCCGCGTGACTTCGCGCGGTACCTGCCGAAAGCCACGGTCATCGTTGCGGATAAGCTCACCGCAGAATTAGTCGCCAGCCACAGTAGGGCACCAGTGCTTTTCGTAGCAGCAGATCCAGGACCCATTGATTATGAGGCCGCCATGAAGTGCCGCAGCGCCGAGGCTTTTATCATTCCGGCGGAATCGAAACAGCTTTTGAGCGCTTTGGCGGATCGAGTCCGGCCGCAGCAGACAAGCGGCAATAACTTCGCGTTGGCCATAGTTGGCGCGGCAGGGGGAGTAGGAACTTCGACTTTTGCTTATGCCGTGGCGAGCGTGGCAGGGGCCGGACTGCTTATCGACGCCACCTCTTACTCCGGTGGGCTTGACCTACTGGCAGGAATCGAGGAGGAGCCGGGAGCGCGTTGGCCGGATCTTGCGGCAGGTAGCGGAAGCGTAAACGCAGTGGATCTACATCGCGCGTTGCCGCGAGTAGGCGAACTGGGAATTTTGGCTGCTGCGCGGAGTGGCCATGCAGGCCAGCCGAGTATTAAGCCGGCGCGCCGGGAGGCTATTTTTCAGGCTGCCGCGATGCACCCAGCCGGGGCAGTTTTCGATTGCTCGCCCCTTGAAATCCCACAGGCCTGCGAGCATGTCGTAATCCTAACGGCTGCTGAGGTGCGCCCGACTGCCGCATGCGCCAAGCTCGTGGCGGAGCTGGAGGCCAAACAACAAAAATGCAGTGTAGTGGTGCGCTACAGGCAGTGGTCAGGCCTTTCGAAGGAAGACATCGCCAAAATTGTTCACCGCGATCCGATTGCCGAAATTCCCACGCTCCGGGGTCTTACCAAAGCTGCCGATACGGGTGGTCTACGGCGGCTGCCACGCGGGCTGCGGGGGGCTGCCGAAAACGTTGTCGGCGAGGTCCTGGCATGAGCGGCGGTGCGGGGATGAGCGAGATAAATCTCTTGGATAGGTTGCGCACGATTGTGGCAGCGTCGCCTGAGTTGGTGGCTGACACTACGGCGCTCGCGCGCCGGATTCGCCAGGAGGCAGGCGTTATCAGCGATGCAGACGTGCTGGATCTGCTGCGTCGCCTGCGGCATGATTCCCTGGGCCTGGGAGTCCTCGAGCCGATCCTGGCGCAGCCCGGGCTTAGCGACGTCGTGGTTAACGGCCCGCGCAGTTGCTTTATCGACCGAGGCAATGGGCTAGAACCCACGCCAGTTTCCTTTGTCGATGATGCCGAAGTCCGCCAGCTGGCCACGCGCCTGGCCGCAGTAGCCGGCGTGCGCCTCGATGATGCGCAGCCCTTTGCCGATGGTCGGCTTGCCCGTGGGGATGGCACTGCGCTGCGCCTGCATGCTTTGTTGGCACCGCCTTCGGCTGGCGGGACGTGCATCAGCTTGCGCGTGCTACGCCAGGCGCAGACGAGCCTGGAGCAGCTTGTTGCCAGCGGGAGTATCGCGAAAGAGGTGGAGCCGCTGCTGCGGGCCATCGTGGAAAAACATGCTTCCTTCCTCGTCATCGGCGGCACCGGTGCGGGAAAGACCACTTTATTGTCGGCGCTGCTGGGCACGGTGCCTAAGAACGAGCGCATCCTCGTCATCGAAGACACCGCGGAGTTGGCGCCGTTGCATCCGCATGTGGTGACTTTAGTATCCCGGCGCGCTAATGCAGAAGGCCGCGGTGAAATAACGATGGCTAAGTTGCTGCAGCAGTCTTTGCGTATGCGCCCCGACCGCATCGTGGTCGGTGAGATTCGTGGCGCGGAGGTCGTGGACCTGCTCGCCGCATTAAACACTGGCCACGATGGCGGAGCAGGAACGTTGCATGCCAACTCCGTGTGGGAGGTGCCAGCTCGCATGGAGGCACTCGCCGCACTGGGTGGGCTGGACAGGGCGGCGTTGCACTCCCAACTGGCCGCCGCAGTGCATGTGGTCCTGGCGATGGAAAGAGGGCCTGAGGGAAGGCGCCTGGCACACATTGGGGTGCTGGAAGGCAATCCGGTACGGCCGCAGCTTATCTGGAGCGCCGACACTGGGCCGGGGGAAGGCTTTAGCGAATTTGCTGAGCGCTTAGGAGTGGCGCAATGACTTTTATTTTTCTGGCTTTAGCTGCGCTTTTAGCGCAACCATCCGCAGCACGGCGCTTGCATCAAGCGGAAGGGCGCACGCGTGTCCCGACGCTTTTGATTGGGCCAATCGTTTTTTGTGGTGGGCTGTGCTTTTATGCCTTTGGCCGCTTAAGCGTCGCCCTCGCAGTGCTCTGCGTCGTTGCCTGCGCGGTGTGGTACCTGCGGGATATCAACTCCGCGCGGAGGGCCCGGCGCGCCCGCAAAGAACTCGCCACGTTCCTGGGCACGGTCTCTGCGGATCTGCGGGCCGGTGCTACGACGGCCGGTGCCCTAAAGCGTGGTGTGCAAGCGCTACCTGCGGATTGCCCCGCCGCCGTGCTCGTGCCGCTGCGCACTGCGGCAGGCATGGCCGCCCACGGTGGGGCCATCCACGGTCCGCTCGTTGCGGCCACGGAACCGGCGGTGGTGCGGCTAGGCCAAGTCATTCGGCTCTCTTCTTTGCACGGCGTGGCGCTGGCGGGGCTGGTGGAGCAAGCTCAATCCCAGTTGGATGCGGCCCGCCGGCATGCGCAATCCACGGAGTCTTCTCTACAAGGTCCGCAGGCCACCGCGCTTATCCTGGCATGTCTGCCGCTGGCCGGCATCGCCATGGGAGGCGCGATGGGCGCGGATTCGCTGGGGCTGCTTTTAGGAGGCGGACTTGGTGGCCTTCTTCTCGTCATCGGGGTTGGCCTGGCCTGCGGCGGGTTTGCGTGGTCGCGCTACATCTTAAGGAGCGCGACGGCATGCTGACTTATCTTTGCCTGGCTCTTGCACTGTGCATTCCCACGAGCGCGCCGCTGCGTCGGCTCGTGCGGCCCAAGACTCCGCGGGATGGCCCCGGAAAGCAGCCGGCACCGCTCGATGTGGCCGCCGACCTAGAGCTCTTCGCCGCCTGCGTGGAGGCAGGGCTGTCGGTACGTGAGGCCTTGGCCGGCGTGGCGTCGACAAGCGCGTGCGCTGCCTGGAAGGAAGCGGCGACGCTGCTGGGCGTGGGCGCTCCGCTGGCCGCTGCCGTGGACGTGCTGCGCGCACAGCCGCAACTCGAAGATCTCGCTGGATTACTGGAGCTTTCCGGGGAATCGGGTGCGGCGATTGCCGCGGGCTGTCATCGCCTAGTCGAAACCTTGCGGGCGGAAGCCACAGCTCATGCCACCGCTCGGGCAGAGCGCGCCGGGGTATTCATCGCGCTGCCGCTGGCAGTGTGTTTCCTCCCAGCCTTCATAGTCCTGGGATTGGTGCCGGTGATTTTAAGCCTCGGCTCCCAACTGTTGTAACCGTAAACCACACATTTTTCACCTCAATTCACCCACAAGGAAAGGAAGAGAACATGCACAAGATTGCTGCTCAGATTAATACCGCTTTCAAGAATGACGACGGTATGTCCACCATCGAATACGCCATGGGTTCGCTGGCCGCTGCGGCCCTTGCGGCTGTGCTCTATGCCGTCATCAACGGCGGCCAGGTGCCAGACGCTATCGAATCCATCATCACTGACGCTTTGTCTAACACTCCGGGTTAAACAATGCGGCGCTGTTATCTTCACATCGTTCGGCGCCTTAGCGGCGATACCGGTTCGGTCACCATTGAGGCAGCCCTCGGCTTGAGCTCTTTGGTCATCGTTGCAGCCGGTGCCGTTGCGGGTGTCGCGACGATGGCGGCCCACCTGGCGGCTGTCGACGCCGCCGGTGCCGCTGCGCGTGCCTATGCGATAGGCGAGGACTACTCCCAGGAGAAAGTAAGCGTCGACATCGCTGAAAGGGGTGGCCTCGTCACCGCACAAGCCACCGTGCGCTCGCCGTTGGGGGAGATGAAAGCGCAGGCAGTGTTTCCGGCCGAGATAGCGGGTTCGGCGGGAGGCGGGCAGTGATGTGCCGCAAAGACGCTGAGGCTGGCTATGCCACCGTGGTTAATGCGGGGATCATCGTTGCCATCGTCTCCCTCCTCTTGGTCGTTGTCACCGTGGCCAGCCGCGTGGCAGCGCGCCATGAGGCGCAGGTTGCCGCCGACATGTCGGCGGTGGCGGCCGCGTGGGAACACGCAAAAGGCCAAGACGGGTGTGCCGCGGCGCGGGAGACCGCGCAGCACAACAACTCCAGTGTTAGGCAGTGCCGCGTGATCGAGCGCGATGTCATCGTCACTGTCGCCGTGAGGCGCGTGGAGGCGGTGGCTCGGGCTGGTCCGGTCTAGGTCTCGGTGGGCATGGGCCCTGACTGCGTCATCGTCACCAGTGCACCAAGCAACTTAATGGCACCGGCCTTATCCAGCGGGTTGTTGCCGTTGCCGCACTTTGGTGACTGCACGCACGAGGGGCAGCCTGCCTCACACGGGCAAGAAACCACAGTTTCATACGTGGTGGCTATCCACTCCGGGAAGCGGCGGAAGCCTTCATCGGCAAAGCCGGCGCCGCCCGGGTGACCATCGTAAACAAAGACCGTAGGCAGACCAGTATCCGCATGCTGCGCCGTGGACACGCCGCCGATATCCCACCTATCGCAGGTAGCAATCAGCGGTAGCAGGCCAATCGCGGCGTGCTCCGCCGCGTGCAGAGTGCCCGGAGTATCGGCGGCGCTCACACCCATTGCTGCAAGCGCCAGCGGATCAATGGTGTAGGCCACCGCACGGGTGTGCAGGCGCTGCTGCGGCATGTCCAGTGGAATGTCATCGCCAACCGTGCCGTCGGGCAGGCGCACCTGGTAGCCGGTTACTTGGTCGACTACTTCCACTTCTACGTTGGCCACCCACAGACCCGGCGCATAGTTGATGAGCTCATCGGCCTCGCGCACGATGCGGATATCCGTAGTCGAGCGCGGGGTCGTTGTATATTCCGGCGTCTCCGGCATTGCCAGCGCCAGGTAGTCCGCGAAGTGCAGCTGCTCAATCACGAAGCTTTCGCCCTGATGCAGATACACCGCGCCGGGGTGGACCTGGCTGGCGGCGCGTCCAGCGTCGATGGTGCCAAGCAGGCGGCCGTCGGAAGAATCCACGATCATCACTTCCTCGCCTGCGCCGCCGCGCAACGATACCGCCGAGTGTGCGGTCTCTGGGGTGAGCTCTTCGCCCGCCGGGATGGGCGCTGCAAACCAGCCACGGTCGCGGCGTCGCAACAGCCCGCGCTCCGCCAAGGAATGGACAACCTCCTGCGCACCCAGCTGGGCGATCTCCGCATCTTGCAGTGGCTTTTCCACCGCCGCGCAATAGACATGGCCGAACAAGATATAGGGATTTGCCGGGTTAAACACGCTGGCCTCCACCGGCCTTCCCAGCAGGGCCTCCGGATGATTCACCAAGTAGGTATCCATCGGCTCGTCGCGCGCGACCAAGACCACCACGGAGCCTTGCCCGCGTCTTCCCGCGCGGCCTGCCTGCTGCCAGAAGCTAGCCACCGTTCCTGGAAAGCCCGCAATGACCACGGCATCAAGGCCGCCGACGTCAATGCCTAGCTCCAGCGCGGAGGTGGTGGCGACGCCGAGCAGCGTGCCGTCGTCAAGCGCGTGCTCTAACTTGCGCCGGTCCTCAGCTAAGTAACCCGCCCGATAAGCCGCGATGCGACGGGCGAAATCGGGCCGTCCGAGGGAACCAGATAGCTCCTCCGCGGTGCGCAAGGCCACCGTCTCCGCGGCGCGCCGGGAACGCACAAAGGTAAGAGTGCGGGCGCCTTCTGCCACCAAAGTCGCCATCATCCCGGCAGACTCGGTGGTTGCGGCATAGCGCACGGGAGCGCCATTTTCGCCCTCCGCACCATCGATGAACCCGGGCTCGCAAAGTGCCACCGTCCGCGCACCCGTGGGAGCGCCGTCTTCTGTGACCGCAACCGTGTCACGCCCGGTAAGGCGCTGCGCATGCAGTGCGGGGTCCTTCATCGTGGCCGAGGCAGAAATCACCACCGGATGCGCGCCATAGTGTTCGCATAAGCGCAGCAAGCGGCGCAAAACCAACGCCACATTCGCGCCAAATACTCCCCGATAGGAGTGGCACTCATCTACGACGATGAAGCGCAAGTGCCGCAGGAAACGCGCCCAGCGCTGATGCGAGGCCAGCATCGACATGTGGATCATGTCTGGATTCGAAAAGATAAAGCGCGCATCGTCCCGGATGCCGGGTCTGGATTCGGTGGGCGAATCGCCGTCGTAAGGCGCCGCGACCACACCGCGCAACTGCTCAACTTCGCGGCATATCTGCAAAACCGCGTGCAGCTGATCCGAGCCCAACGCCTTAGTGGGGGTGATATACAAAGCGCACGCGGTGGGCTCTTCCGCCAGCCTAGTCAGGACGGGAAGGAGATAACCCAAAGATTTGCCGGAGGAAGTGCCGGTGGCAACCACGACGTCGTTGCCCCGCCATGCTTCTTCGGCCACTTTAACCTGGTGCGAATAAAGCTTTGCCACGTCATGGCCCTGCAAATAGGTTTTAAGTCCCGGCAAAACCCACTCTGGCCACGGCCCGAACTGGGCAGGTTTTGCCTCTAAAGTGGTGACGGAAGTAAACGTTGTTTCATCGAAGCGGCGTTGCAGCAGCTCGACTAATTCTTGGCCGAGGGGGTTGGGCACGCTACCCCCTTTCTAAAAAGATTTACGTGGCGAGCTATCGCCAGCTAACCAAACGTGCCACACTGGGTGCTAGGCCGATAAATTCTTGGCTCAGTGTTTTTCTTTTGGTTAGTGCTGGCGAAGATTTGTTTTCCACAATCCACTTTGTCCACTACTAGTAGACACTTACATAGAAGGTTAAACACCATGGCACAAGGCACCGTCAAGTTCTTCAACGCAGAAAAGGGCTACGGCTTTATCGAGATGGAAGATGGCTCCGGCGACATCTTCGTTCACTACTCCGAGATTCAGGGCAGCGGCTTCCGCACCCTGGAGGAAAACCAGAAGGTTTCCTTCGAGGTCGCCGAAGGTCAAAAGGGGCTGCAGGCCCAGAACGTCACCGCCCTTTAAAACGCGGCGTTTAAAAGCTCACACACGGCCCCTTTAAGCCTTTAAAGGCTTAAGGGGTTTCTGCATATCCGCGGCGGGTATCCCACCACTCGAGCACCGCATTCTGGGCTTTTTGCAGGCCAAAGCCGATGATGACGGCGGCGATGATGCTGACAATCATCGCCACGGCGGGAGAATCCGAGAAGGCCTTGCCGCCCACGAAGCCAATGGCCAACGCCTGCGCGGCCCAGATGCTGACGCCGATGATGTCGAAGAAGAAAAACAGCGGCCAGGGATAGCGCATCGAGCCCAACAGGATGGTCATGAAAAGGCGGGCCGAAGGGATAAAGCGGGCGATGATAATCGCCGCGCCACCGCCGCGGCGCATGTTGCGCTTGACCCAAGCCAGGCCCTCGTAGGCCTTGGTGCCCTTCTGGACGCGATTGACCAGCGTCATCAGGCGGGTGCCGAGCAGGAAGCACAGGTTATCGCCCACGATGGCGGCCAGAATTGCCACGAAGAACATCATGGGGATGTGCGGGTAGCCCTGCGAGGCCGACCATGCTCCAACCATGTTGAGCGGGATCTCTGAAGGCAGCACTGGGAAGAAACAATCGAGGAAAATCAATGTTCCTACCAGCGGGTATACCCATTGGGTTAGCATGACTACTTCGATCCATGCGGTGACGGATGCAACCATCATTCCTCCCCATCGGGTACGCGATTCGTGTTACTGTGCCTGTTACTGTGCCCAGTTACTGTGACAAAGCGTCCAGTATAACCGTGCATGTCGAAAGGCAGCAGGTAGGGCAGCGCAGCTGCCCTAATAAGTACAGAGTAAAAGAACTTCTGTACGCTATTGCTCAATTGCCTTTTGATCGTGCTCGTTTAACGTAGCGTCAACAAAGGGTGTTGTATAAGCGTTGTAAAAGCAACGTGTGAGCGACAACTGATCGCATCATCGAAAGGGATGAAGTCGAGTGTCAGAAGTAGCCGGGAAAACCCTGGTCATCGTCGAGTCGGCGACGAAGGCTAAGAAGATCCAGCCCTACCTAGGCGACAATTACATTGTTGAGGCCTCCGTGGGACACATCCGTGATCTCCCACGCGGCGCCGCCGACGTCCCGGCGAAGCACAAGAAAGAATCCTGGGCGCGCCTCGGCGTCAACCCCGAGGATGACTTCACCCCGCTCTATGTCATCAGCCAGGACAAAAAGAAGAAGGTCGCTGACCTTAAAGCCAAGCTGAAGCAGTGCGATCAGCTCTACCTCGCAACAGACCCCGACCGCGAGGGTGAGGCGATTGCGTGGCACCTGCTTGAGGTGCTTAAGCCAAAAGTGCCGGTACGCCGCATGGTCTTCAACGAGATCACCAAGTCCGCCATCTTGGAGGCGGCAGAAAACACCCGTGAGCTCGACGAGAACCTGATCGACGCGCAGGAAACCCGCCGCATCCTGGACCGCCTTTACGGCTACGAGGTCTCGCCGGTGCTGTGGAAGAAGGTCATGCCGCGCCTTTCTGCCGGCCGCGTGCAGTCCGTTGCCACCCGCGTCATCGTTGAGCGTGAGCGTGAGCGCATGGCGTTCATCTCCGCCGAGTACTGGGATCTTACCGCTCGCCTGCACAGCGAGAAGGCTGAGGCGAAGGAAGCTTTCGATGCTCGCCTGACCGCCATCGACGGCAAGCGTGTTGCCCTAGGCCGTGACTTCGATGATTCGGGCAAGCTCAAGAGTGACGAGGTGGTCGTCGTCAAGCAGGCGCACGCACAGGCGCTTGCCGACGCCCTGAAAGGCGCCGCTTTCTCCGTCACAAGCGTCGAGCACAAGCCATATACCCGCAAGCCTTATGCGCCGTTTATGACCTCGACCCTGCAGCAGGAGGCGGGTCGCCGCCTGCACTACACCTCCGAGCGCACTATGCGCATTGCGCAGCGTCTTTACGAAAACGGTCACATCACCTACATGCGTACCGACTCGACCTCGCTGTCTAAGCAGGGGCTGAACGCGGCGCGTGGCGCGGCTAGCTCCATCTTTGGCGCGGAGTATGTCGCTGATTCCCCGCGTATCTATGACCGCAAGGTGAAAAATTCCCAGGAGGCCCACGAGGCGATCCGCCCGGCGGGCGAAAAGTTTGCCACCCCGGGCGAGCTGTCGAGCCGCCTCGATGCCGAAGAGTTCAAGCTCTACGAGCTGATTTGGAAGCGCACCGTGGCCTCCCAGATGGCAGATGCCAAGGGAACCTCCATGAAGGTCACGGTGGCTGCGAATGCGAAGACCACCGAGGGCGCGCAGGACGTTGAGTTCTCCGCCACCGGCCGCACCATTACCTTCCCGGGTTTCCTGAAGGCCTACGAGGACGTGGCTAACAAGAATTCCGACGGTGAGTCCCGCCTGCCGCACCTCGACGAGGGCGACGCGCTGGCCTCCCAGGAAGTTTCCGCTGACGGTCACTCCACCAACCCGCCGGCGCGCTATACCGAGGCCAGCCTGGTTAAGAAAATGGAAGATTTGGGCATTGGCCGTCCTTCCACCTATGCCTCCATCATCAAGACCATCCAGGACCGTGGCTACGTGCTCTCGCGCGGCAACGCCCTGGTGCCGTCTTGGGTTGCCTTCGCGGTCATCGGCCTGATGGAAGACAACTTCACCGAGCTGGTGGACTATGACTTTACTTCCTCGATGGAAGACGAGCTCGACGCGATTGCCACTGGTAACGAGAACGGTACCGAATGGCTCAAGGGCTTCTACTTTGGCAATGCTGAGGCCAAGGAGCAGAAGGCGGATTCCATCGCGCGCCACGGCGGCTTGAAGTCCCTTATCGATATCAACCTTGAGGCCATCGACGCTCGCAAGGTCAACTCCTTGCTGCTCTACACCGACTCGGAAGGCCGCGACGTCTTCGTGCGCGTCGGCCGCTATGGCCCGTACATCGAGCGCGTGGTGGGCACGGCCGAGGACGGCACACCGGAGTATCAGCGCGCCAACCTTTCTGAGACCACCACCCCGGATGAGCTGGGTGAAGAGCTCGCTGAGAAGCTCTTTGCCACCCCGCAGGGTGGCCGCGAGCTGGGTGAGAACCCCGCCAATGGCCGCATGATCGTGGCCAAGGAAGGCCGCTTCGGCCCGTATGTCACCGAGCAGGTGCGCGAGGATGAGCGCGAGAAGGCTGAGGCCGAGGCCCTCGAGGTGGTCAAGCAGGAGCGCGAGGCTGAGGATAAGCAGCGCGCCGAGGAAGGCAAGCGCGCCAAGAACTGGGAGACCAAGACTGCGGAAAAGCAGAAGGAAAAGCGCATCGCCGAGTACATCGACGAAAAGCTCAAGCCTGGCACCGCTTCGCTGTTTAGCTCCATGGAGCCTTCTTCGGTCACCCTGGAGCAGGCCCTGCAGCTGCTTTCCCTGCCGCGTGAGGTGGGCGTGGATCCTTCCGATAACGAGGTCATCACCGCACAGAATGGCCGCTATGGCCCGTACCTGAAGAAGGGCAGCGATTCCCGCTCGCTGGCTAACGAAGAGCAGATCTTCTCCATCACCTTGGACGAGGCGCGCCGCATCTACGCGGAGCCGAAGCGCCGTGGCCGCGCCGCCGCGCAGCCGCCGCTGAAGCAGCTGGGTGACAATGACGTCTCCGGCAAGCCGATGTCCGTCAAGGATGGCCGTTTTGGCCCGTACGTCACCGATGGCACCACGAATGCTTCGCTGCGCCGCGGCGACGATCCCGCAACGCTTACCGACGCCCGTGCCAACGAGCTGTTGTCCGAGCGCCGTGCCAAGGAAGCCGCGGATGGTGGTAAGAAGAAGACCACCAAGAAGTCTGGTAAGAAGTCGACCAAAAAATCGACCAAGAAGTCCACAAAGAAGGCAACCAAGAAATCGGCGAAGAAGCCTTCGCCAGGCACTAAGAACGTGGTCAAGGCAGGCAGCCGCAAGTAGCGATGGACTTCCTGCAACGCACTGAACAGGGCGCCGCCGCGCTGTGGCGGGCGGTATATCCCGCAATCACCGATCCCGCCGGCCACCCCGCGCGCCTAGGGTTTCTAGCCGCCGGGGAGGCCAGCGCTTGGGCGCGCATCTTCGGGTTTGAGCCCCAGCTTCTCGACGCCGTGGTAATAGCTACTCTATGCACCCAAACGGCGAACCCGGTGCTGCGCGGTGGCCTTGCTGCCGGTTCGGTGGGCCAGTACTGCAAGCGCGGCGAACCGAATGCTCTAGGCATTGCCGCCATTGCCTTGCATCACGGGGCTTATCTGTATCTTTTGCGTGCGCAGCGCAACGATAAGCTGGGCTGGGGCCTGCGCATCGGCGCTTGGGCTGGCGGCCTTGCCATTTCTAAGGGTCGCTACCGAGCGGCCACCGCAGTGGCTGGTGCGGCTGTCGCCGCCACTTCGGCGCTCGCAGGGGATCCAGCCTTGCGCGCAGACGCCACGAAGGGCGCGAGCCACGGCGCCAACCTCATCCTCTTTTCAGAGGGGCTTACCCTCGCACGCACCCTGCCCGTCAACCCGCTGCGCGATAGCCGCCTGCTGGGCGCCGCCGAGGCCGCTAGCCGCGTGCTTGGACATTTCCTTCTGGTCGATGCACTGGAGCGCCACTGACGGGTGATTCAATGCCGCTAGGCAGTTGCCTTTTTAGTTCTGGCCGCATCGTCTTGCCATAAGAAATTCGGCGATGCAGCCACTCGAACGGGCCCGGCTTGCCAAAGTATTCGAGAAGGCAGGCCAGCAGCAGAGTGAGCAGCCAGTTGCCCACCGCCAACAAGGCCAAGCCGGAGGCATAGAACTGGGAGCCGATGTTCAAGGTGAACGGGAAAATCACCGCGAAGAAGATGATCGACTGCATGATGTAGCCGCTCATCGAGCGCTTACCCAGCGCACTAAATGGCCACAGCCACCAGGGCAGTGTCTGCACCTTCTCTAGCACCAGCGCGAGCATCGCCAGGATGCCCGGGCCGGTAATCACGCCGACGAAGGTGTTGAGCTGAAAGAAGGCCCCCTCGACTTCCGCGGGGAGCACGCCGATAGTAGCAAGGCCCCACGGCAGGCCCACGCCGAAGATGATCACTGCTGTAATGCCCGCCCAGATGCGCAGCTCGGTGCGGTGAGACGCGACGTCGGCAAGCGTGCCCTGGCGCGCCCACGTAAAGCCCACCAACATGATGGGTCCGTACATGAGCATGAACGGCCCAGCGCTAACAGCCTGCCCCAACAGTATCAATAATCCATCCAGCACCAACTTTCCATAGGATTGGGGAAGCTCGGAAAAGTTGACGTAATTCATGCCTAATTCCGGAACCAAAAGCGTCAACACAAACGCACCGATTCCAAGGACCGTAAGGATGGTCAGCAGGGTATAAGCGATCTTCTTGAGAGTTTTATCGTGCAGGGAAATAAACATGCTGATGACCAAAGCGCAGCAGCCGTAGAAAAACATGATGTCGCCATAGAAGATAAACACCAGGTGGATAATGCCGAAAAGGGCCAGGAAGCCGTAGCGCTTGATGATGACCATGCGCGCCTGGCCGAGCGGGAAGCCGCGGCGCCAAAGGCTCAGGGTGATAAGCCCAATACCGAAGCCCAGGAGCGTGGAGAACATCGGCAAGCCGCGGTTATGCGCGAACATCGCGGTAAAGAGCACAGTTGCTTTATCCCACACATTGCCGGAATCGATGCCGCCGAAGTACTGGCCGTCTGGATGGGAGGTGGTAATCCACCCAGTGCAGACGTTGGCTAGGGCGATGCCGAGAAGAGCCATACCACGAGCTACGTCGGGCACGATCATGCGAGGTCGAGACTGAGACACTGCGGAAGTCATGGGGCGCATGTTACAGATTTTATGAAATAAATTCTCGGTTACTGCGCCGCTATTGCTCCGCTATTGTTCCGCGCGTTCAGCAAGCGTGGAGCGGATAGGGCGTGCCAGGCGTGTCATGCGGCGTCGTCCGCGCAGCTCAATGGACTTCATCATGGTCCAGCGGGCTTGCTCTGCCTCGTTGGCACCGCGCAGCGTGGCGGAGTTGGTCAGGACCTGGCCCGGAGTGTCCTTGGCCAGCTCGGTCAGGCGGGCCGCCTCGTTTACTGCATCACCAATGACGGTGTACTCAAAGCGGTCCGCGCCGCCGATGTGGCCGGCCACCACGTGACCCGCCGCGACGCCGATGCCTGCCTGCAGCTCCAAGCCACGTAGCTCCTGACGCAGCTCGCGCGCCGCCTGCAGCGCCATGGAGTTAGCGTCGTAGACGTTAAGCGGAGCGCCGAATACGGCCAGCGCGGCATCGCCCTGGAACTTGTTGATGATGCCCTTGTTGCGGTGCACCACTTCGACTACGTGCTCGAAGAACTTGTTGAGCTCTTCGACGACCTCCTCTGGGGTGTGGTTGACCGCGAAGGTGGTGGAGCCGATGACGTCGATGAAAAGAACGGCTACCTTGCGGTCCTCGCCGCCCAACTCGGGGCGTTCCTCCAGTGCGCGCTGGGCGACCTCGATGCCGACGTAGCGGCCGAAGATATCGCGCACGCGTTGACGCTCGCGCAGGCCGCGCATCATTTCATTAAAGCCTGCCTGCAACACGCCCAACTCGGAACCGTCATAAATATCGACCTGCACATCATTTTCGCCGCGGCGCACGCGGTTGATTGCATCCTGTAGCTCGACGATGGGGTCAACCACGCTCATCATCGCGAAGACGGTACCGGTAAAACCCGTTCCCAGGGCGGTCAGCGCTAGGGCGATGACCGCGGGCATGATGTCGTTGGCGTTATCCGTGAACATGCCGGTGCGCTGGCCCACGAGCACCAGTGCGATTCCGACGAGCGGAATGCCGGAGGTCATCACCCAGGTATAGATGAGGCGGTACTTAATCGGCGGCTCCAGAGTGGAGTCCTCGAAGCGGCGGGCCACTGCCTGCGCCGCCACGGGGCGCACGAGGCGTTCTGCCTGCAAGTAGGTAAGCAACACCACCAACAGGCCGGCCAAGGTCGTGGAAACTCCCACGACTAGGCCCAGACTGCCGGAGGATTGGGTGGCGATGATGATGGCCAAGACGATGCCAATGATCCACACCAGGCCTGCCACTGCGGCTTGGTAGCTGGGGATGCGCAGCACCAGGTTGCGCACCATGTTTGGATCGTGAGCTTCGGGATTGCGCTGCCAGTCCAGTACCGGCCGGAAGAGTAACAGGGTTACCGAAATGCCGATGAGCACGGCAAAGGAAACATATAGGACGCCGATTAACGCCAAGTGCGGGACGTCGGAAGTAAAGTCCTTAATCTCCGGCATCGGCAGGAAGAAGACCACGAAGGTCATGATCGCCACGGCGCCTAAGATGTTGGATCCCAGAACGAGCGTGGCGTACATCGGCCATTGGGTGCCCATGAGCCAGCGGGCGCCACGCAGTAGTCTGTTCATGATTTATTACTTTAGTTATCCCAGTAGGCTAGGGCGAGTGAATACCGGAAGCGTTGCGCAACGATTGGCAGATACCCCAGCAGTGGCCCAGACCATCTTGGCCGCAGCCCGCGCCGCCCGAGGCGAGGGGGATCTGCGGGCGATGAGTCATTCTTGGCTGCTTACGGGTCCTCCTGGGGCGGGCCGCTCTTTGGCGGCGCTGTGCTTTGCGGCGGCGTTGATGTGCACGAGCAAGGATGAAAACGGGGACCCCGGTTGTGGGCAGTGCGCGGCCTGCCGGGCGGTATTGGAACAACAAAAACACACCGACCTAGTTTTCGTCGACCCTAAGGAACAATTCATCACCGTCGGCGAGGCCCGCGACGTCATCGGCCGTGCGGCGAGCCTCCCCAGCGTGGCGCCGTGGCGCGTGGTTATCTTCAACAAAGCCGACCGCCTGCGCAACGAGGCCGCCAACGCTTTGCTGAAAACAGTGGAGGAGCCGCCGGAGCGCACCGTCATCGTCATGGTGGCTCCCTCCGCGGACCCACAAGATTTCTCCCAGACCCTGCGCTCGCGGTGCCGCCACCTATATATTCCTTCGCCCAGCGTGGAAGGCGTGGTCAAACAGCTCGTCGCCGAGGGCGCCAGCGAACACGATGCTCGCTTGGCCGCCGTCACGAGCCTGCAGCACGTGGGCCGTGCCCGCCACCTGGTACAGGATGCGGCCGCACAAAAGCGTCGCGCCATGGCCATCAACCTGGCCGAAGACGTCTTCCACGGCTCCCAGGCCTTCCAATCCGTTACCGCTCTGCTGAAGTTCATTGAGAAGGACGCCAAGGATTCTCACGCTGAATCCGAAGAAGCGGAGCGCTCCAAAATTGAGCAGTCCTTCGGCATCGGCGCCAAGGGTAAGGGAGCAAGCAAGGCGCAGCGCGACGCCCGCAGTGCCCTGAAAGAACTGGAGGAGCTCCATAAGAAGCGCGCTAAACGCCGCATCGCCGACGGCCTCGATATTGTCCTTGTGGATCTTGCCGGTATCTACCGCGATGCGCTCATGCTCAAAGTTGGCGCTGAGGTGGACATGACCCACCCGGACTTCGCCGGCCTGGCGGGCGAACTTGCCCAACGCGTGAGCGAGGATGGGCTGCTTGCCGCTCAGTCCGCCATCCGTACCTGCCGCGAGCAGCTGCCGCAGAACGTCACCCCGCAGGTGGCTTTCGACGGCATGATTGGCCGCCTGCGTTTGGCCTGCGGTGCGCGCTAGCGTGCACGTGTGCTGCGCGTGTAGTGCGGGTGGTGGCCCGATTTCTTTCTTAGCCCGGGCCTAGGCTAAACTTTCACGCGGTGCATCTTCCCGTTGCACCGTGCCGCCTTAGCTCAGTCGGTAGAGCATCTCACTCGTAATGAGAAGGTCGCGAGTTCGATTCTCGCAGGCGGCTCCATGCCCCGATATACATAGTGCCCTTTCTCTAGCCTTCACGTTAGAGGAAGGGCGCTTCTTTTTGCCTCTTGAGTATAAGCAGGGATTAGTGGTTTCCGGGTAAAGGGCCAGAAGGGGATGCGCAGTTTTTTGTAACCCGATCCTTATGGATCCGGCTGATCCCCGATTTACGCTCGCGACAATAGACCAAGATGGCCCTTGCGAATGGGGCGACGCCGGGGTTGGAAACTTTTACATCCATCCCGATGACCTCGCTGCGCGCAATTTCGATCGGGTCGAATTTGCCTGGGATTGCGGATAAGACCCGTGTTGAGCATGCCGGAGTAAGCATTCAACGAACTGAAGTAGCATTCACTTTTGCTTGCGCCGGTAATACACCTGGCGGCGCACATGGGCGACGACATCGCCTTCCTCATCAAGGATGTCCACGTCGAACCAATGCAGGTATTTCTCGCCGTTAGCCGTCTTTTCTTCGATGAGCGCGTAGGTCTCCTCCGGGATGCGCATAACGGCGGTGACTGTGCCGCGGCCGGGTTTGAGGTACTTAATCTCGCCGGCGGCATCCCAGATGCGGTACTCCTTGCCCAGGCGGTGCATGGAGGCAAGCATGAAGAATGGATCTGTCATGGCGGAGAGCGTGCCGCCGAAGGCAACGCCCATGGCGTTCTTGGTCAGCATGGTGGGCCTGTGGCTGACAACGACGCGGGTGCCATCATCAGCGAATTCCTTGATCTTGATGCCAGCGCCTAAGAAGGGTGGCCAGAATCCCATGAAGTGCTTGAGCTGGCGTGCGGAAAAGTGGGCCATGAGGATAGCTCCGTGTAAGTGGTGGTCAGGTGGGCCAAATGGCATCAACTCTACCGTCACGAGAGGAGGAGTGCCCGCAGTACGCCTAGAAGCTACAGCCAGCCGCGCTCATTGGCGATGGTGTAGGCCTCGAAGCGATTTTCCGCTCCAGTCTTTGTCATGGCGGAGGAAATGTAATTGCGGGTTGTGCCCGGGGCGAGATGTGCAGCTTTCGCGATGGCCTCGATTGAACGGCCCCGCCCGGCCAGGGCTAGGACCTCCGCTTCGCGTTCCGTGAGCGGTGAGTCCCCGGCGGCAATGGTTGCGGCGGCCAGGTCGTGGTCCACGTGGCGCCTTCCAGCGTGGGCTGCGCGGATGGCGGCGGCGAAGTCTTCAGCAGAGGCGGTCTTTGGCAGAACTCCTAAGACCCCGGCTGCAAGGGCGCGTTTGACCACAGTGGGGCGTGCGTGGCTGGTGACGACAACGACGCGGGCGTCGATCTGCTCTGCCACAGCAATGCCGTCGAGTTCATCATCGTTGTCGCGTGTGTGGCTGAGCTGGAGGTCGGTCACGACGACGTCGGGAAGCGCAGCGGCATTCTTCCACCACCTCAGAAAGCCCGCTGCGGAGTAGGCGACGTGGACGACATCAATGTCCTCTTCGAGTCCAATCAGTGTGGCGAGAGAATTGGCAACGAGAGTTTCGTCATCCAGCAAAGCAACCGTGATCATGCATCCACCTTAAGTGAGACCGTGAAGGTCTCCGAGGTCTGTTCCACAACGAGGTAAGCGCCGTGTGCGGCTGCGCGACGGCGCAGGCCCTCCAGGCCCGTGCCCGGCCGGGCGGAGGATTGTGGTTGGTTGTTGGACACAGTAACCCCCATGGGGCCCGCAGTGATGGTGACCCGTGTGGCCTGGGAGTGGCGCAGAACGTTTGTGGCTGCTTCGCGAACAAACCACGCGGCAGTGTCACGCAGCTCAGACGGGATGTCCTCGCTGGAGCCCTGGACGGTGACTTCCGCGCCTGCGGCAGTGAGCACGGTCTGTGCGTTAGTCAGCTCGGCGCCGAGGTTCGGTGTGCGGTAGGTGTTGACCACGTGACGCATATCGGAGGCAGCGGTCTGGGTGAGCTGATACAGCTCAGCGAGTTCCTGATGAACGCGGGGATCGTCGCGCGCGGCGAGCGCTTGAGTAAGCTGCGTCTTAATGGTCAGCGCAGCGAGATGCTGGCCCATGGTGTCGTGCAGGTCCTGGGAGAGCCGAAGCCGTTCCTCGGCGGCAGACAACTGTGATTCCAGGCGACGCGAACGCTCGGTTTCAATCATGACGCGCGAGAACCACGTGGTGAGGAACACCGCTCCGGAAAACAGCACCCCGTACGTGAGCACGTACCCAGCGGTGCCGAAGGAGAGAAGGGCTGAGGCTGCCCCGGCGGTGACAACGATGATGACCACCGTGAGCAAGAAACCGTGGGGGAGGAAAGGTAAGTAGGCGGTGAGCAGGGTGGAATAGAGTATTCCGGCAGCTAGCAGTGTGACCGTTTCCCAAGACCGCGGTCCGATGCCTAGTACGAGGGCACATGCAGCCAGTGCGCTACCGTGACCGATAAGCCCCCACCGCATCCACCAAGAACTGCGGGGATGCGGCGTGAGGCGCAGCTGACGGTTGGTGTGCAGGGCAACGGAACCGGCCGTACAGGAGACCACAGTGACAGCTGCCGCTATCCACAGCGCGCTGACTCCGAGCCCCGCCCGGGAGAGAAACAGTGAGATGAGTGCGAGCGCCGCGAGCCAGGGTAAGCCGATGAGTGACCATCGGTTGACCGCCAAGAACTTGGAGGAAGGTTCCATTCTCCGCCAGCCAAGGCCGGCAGTGCGGTCGTGAGGGGGTATCGCAGGTGCCATAGTGGTGTCCAAGTGTAATGAGCGCTCTTAGCGGTGAGTGCCCCAGCGCATGTACTTATGCGCCGCCCATACTAGGGCTACCGTCCACGCAGCGAGTTTCATCAGATCGGTGGATGAGTCTGCGAAGACGGAGATGAAGGAACCGTCCCCAATCCAACCAGCGCGCACAATGTCGACCACTAGGGCAAAAGGCGTGGCGTCGAGGACCTGGCCAAGTGTGTCGGGCAGTGCGTTACGTAGAGACGACTGCGAAAACATGGAGAGCAGCAGCACCGGCATCGAGGTGATCTGAGCATTCTCGGCGTTGGCCGTAAAGCTGCTGGTCAGCATCGCTACCGCATGGGAACAAACTATGCCCAACACCATCGCCAGCGCCATGAGCAGGGCGTTAACCGGCCACACGTGCGGAACGGGTGGGTCGAGCGGCAGGAACATGGACAAGATGGACAGCCCTGTCACCATGAGAACGGACAGCAGCAGCATGGTCGCGGCAAGCGGAAGGGCAATGGCAGTGAGAATCTCCCAGTCGCGGGCTTCACCGGTGCGCAGTCGTTTCAGCACCTCCTCGTCGCGTCGGGTCACCGTCATCGACAGTGCCGGATAAAAGATGCCGAAGTTCAGTGCCAGAAGAACGAAAATCTCCGATGCTGAATCAGTGGAGCCTACGGATTGATCGCCGAGGATCCACACGAAGAGAGGTAGGGCCGCAGGGAAGAGCAACGCCATGATGACGAGCAGTGGGTTCCGGGTGAACTGACGCATTTCGGCGCGACTTAAGGCGCGCAGTCGCCGTAGCGAGGCTGCTCTAGGAGCCGTAGTGGCTGAGTGCGCTGTGGGGTGTGCCGTCTGTGAGGATGTCACGGATGTCATTGAGTTCTTCCTTTTCAGTGTCTTTAGCGCTGTCTCTGTTTGTGGTGTGAGTTAGCTATTGGCAATGGAGTGGAATACCTGCTCGAGGCGGGCAGGCCGCGCGGTGAAGCCATTCAACGTGACTCCGTGGTCGTGCGCCCACGTCAGCACCGCGTGCGTGTCCTTCTGCAGGCGCGAGGTGGTAATAGTGACCGTGTCATCAGCGCGGTGAATGGTGGTGCCGGGCAGCTGGGGTAGCGGTGCCGATGGAGGAGACGGCGAGAACGCAATCTCGGAGGCGGCAGTCGATGCCAGCTCTGACAGTGTGCCTTCCACGTTGATGCGGCCCTGGTGCATAATCGCGATGCGATCGCAGAGTTCTTCCGCTTCTTCCAAGTAGTGCGTGGTCACAACGATGGTCACGCCCCTGGCTTTGAGGCGTCTCAGCAGGTCCCATACGTGGCGTCGAGACTCCGGATCCAGGCCAGTAGTGGGCTCGTCGAGGAAGAGAATCTGCGGGTTACCCACCAGTGCACAGGCAAGATCCAGCCGCCGCTTTTCGCCACCGGACAAGGCCCCGACTGTGACGTCGCGGCGGTGGTCGAGGTGGACGTCGGCAAGCACAGCGTGGCAATGTACAGGTGCCGAACACGTCCCCGCCCACATTGTGAGCGTTTCCTGCACGGTGAGCGCCTGCGGCAGACCGCCCGACTGCAGCATGATGCCGGTGTGAGGCCGCACCGTGGCGTGCTCGGTCACGGGGTTGTGTCCCAGTACGCGTACGGTACCGGAGGAAGGCGCGGCAAGGCCCTCCACAACTTCCAGCGTGGAGGTCTTGCCCGCGCCGTTCGTGCCCAAGAGTCCGAAGGTTTCTCCGCGTGCAACGCACAGGCTTATCCCGTTCACCGCGGTGAAGTCGTCGTACTGTCGGTAGAGGTCATGAATTTCGATGGCTGATTCTGCTGTGTTCATGGCTCTAACTTTTCCGTTGGGCAACGCCCGCTGGTAGAGGCGTATGTCAGCGATTTACATGACAAAAGTCATCGCTCTTCACACACAGCTCAAAAGGCATCACAGTTCACAAGCGAGTCTCATCCTGATAAATTGCAACATAGTTATTAACCGGGCGGGTGCCGTGTCTGCCCAGACATACAGAATCGAATGAACTATGCAGCCAGAGGGAACAGGGAGTCAAGGCCACGTCGAGGGCCTCTACATCGATGAAAACTTCGAGCTGCGCGCCGGGGCCGTCACGTTCGGGGAGAATATTGAAGGCATAAAGCTTGGCGATGCCCCCGCAGCCGAGGCCGCCTGGCGCGCCGGGGACCCGGATGCGTTGCTGTGGGTGCCCGGTTTCGTGGATCTGCACAACCACGGCGGCAACGGCGGGGGATTCCCCAACGGCGACTACGAGCAGTGCCTGGCCGCCGCCCGCTTCCACCGCGCACATGGCACCACGACGTTGCTGGCCAGCTTGGTCTCCGGCACACAAGAAGAGCTGTGCGCCCGGGCGGAGCTTTTGGCCCAGCTGGCTGAGGAGGGCGAAATCGCCGGCATCCACATGGAAGGCCCCTTCATCGCGGCGGCTAAGTGCGGCGCGCAGGACCCTTCGCGCATCGTGCCTGGTGACCCGGACTTCTTCCGCGCGGTCATCGCCGCGGCCCGCGGGCACCTTCGCTCCATTACCTTTGCGCCGGAAACGGAGAACGTCGACAAACTGCTCGAAGTCTGCGCGGAGCAGGGCATCATCGCCAGCCTGGGGCATACCGAGGCCGACTACGACACCACGCTGAAGGTTATCGCCAAGGCTAAGGAGCTCGGCGTCACCGTGACCGGCACGCACCTTTTCAATGCCATGCCCTCCATCCACCACCGCGCGCCGGGCCCTGTGGCCGCCTTACTCACCGCGGCGAAGGCGGGTGATGCGGCCGTCGAGCTCATCGCCGATGGCGTGCATCTTGTCGACGGTACCGTGGACATGGCTCACAACCCCCGCTCCTTCGCGGTGACGGATGCCATGGCGGCCGCCGGCATGGCCGATGGTGCTTATGAGCTAGGCTCGCTGCCCGTCACCGTGAGCGGGGGAGTTGCGCGCGTGCCCAGCGGTGCCATCGCGGGCGGCACCTCTACTTTGTCCCAGCAATTCGCCAGCTTTGCCGCACGTCATGGCCTCGGGGAAGCAGTTCGTTTTACCTCCACCACGGCCGCCGATGTGCTGGGGGAGACGGAGCTAGGCCGCATCGCGGTTGGTGCACGCGCCAACCTGGTGGGCCTCAATGCTCAACTGGAGCCGGTGCGCGTCATTGTCGGTGGCACTGAATTTATACACTCTTAAACAAGACTCTCACTCACATTAGGAAGGCGCCTCATGGACATCCTCATCCGCTCTACCCCCGCCGAGGTCGCCGCCGCGGCTGCCGATTTCCTCGCAGGCTACGCCAACAAATCCGCCACCCTAGGCCTAGCCACGGGTTCCACCCCGGTGGCTACCTACAAGGAGCTCATCGCCCGCCACGAGCGCGGCGAGGTGAGCTTCGCCGGCAGCCGGGCTTTTCTTCTCGACGAGTACCTTGGCCTTAACCCCGAACACGAGCAGTCCTACTACGCCACCATCCGCCGTGACTTCACCAGCCACGTCGATTTCGATGATGCCTTGGTCAAGAGTCCAGAAGGCAACGCCGCCGACCCCGTGGCAGCCAGTGCCGCCTATGACCAGGCCATCCGAAATGCCGGTGGTGTCGATGTCCAGTTGCTCGGTATTGGCGCGAACGGCCACATCGGCTTTAACGAACCGTCGAGTTCCCTGACGTCGCGCACTCGCGTGGTGGCCCTGCACCCGCAGACTGTGCAAGATAACTCCCGCTTCTTCGACACTGTCGAAGAGGTTCCGCGCCACGCACTCACGCAGGGCTTGGGGACGATCGCTGAGGCCCGCCACCTGCTCCTCATCGCCACCGGCAGCAACAAAGCCAACGCGGTGCACGCGATGGTCGAGGGCCCGCTTTCAGCGCGCTGTCCTGGCTCGGTGTTGCAGCTGCACCAGCACGCCACGGTGATTGTGGATGAAGCCGCCGCTGCCCGCTTGGAAGACCGTGAGTATTACCTCTTCGCGGACCAGAACCGCCTGCGTTAAAGCTTCTTTTCCTCATTCCATCCTTCTCTTCTACTCGAAAGGACGATTCAGACATGAAAATAGATGTCATGGGGCCGCTGCAGCGGCTCGGAAAAGCCCTCATGGGCGCTGTGGCGGTGCTGCCCGTCGCGGCGATCCTCAGTGGCGTTGGCTACTGGATCTCCAGCGCGGCTGGCCCGGATAACCTCGCCGCCCAGCTGCTGATCAGCTCCGGCGACGCGGTGCTGTCCAACCTGGGCTGGATCTTCGCCATCGCCATTGCTTTCGGCCTGGCCAAGGATTCCAACGGCGCCGCGGCGCTCTCTGGTTTCCTGGCCTTCGCCACCTTCATGAAGCTGCTGGGCCCGGAGGCCGTGGCCGGCTACCGCGGCATCGAAGACCCCACCGCGCTGACCGGCGATGAGGCCCTGGAATGGGCCGCGGAAGGCTGGAACGCCGTGGGCGGCGGCAACGTCCTCTTCGGCATCCTCGCCGGCGTCATGGCGGCCTGGGTATATAACCGCTTCCACGGCACCAAGCTGCCGGATTTTTTGGCTTTCTTCTCAGGACGGCGCCTCGTGCCGATTCTTACCGCCGTCATCGCCATAGTGATTTCCGGCATCCTCTACTTCGTGTGGCCGTTCATCTACAACGCGCTCTTTAACTTCGGTACCTCCATCCAAGGATTGGGCGCGGCGGGCGCCGGTATTTATGGCGTGGCTAACCGCCTGCTCATCCCGACCGGCCTGCACCACGCGCTGAACTCCGTCTTCTGGTTCGATGTCATCGGTATCAATGACATCGGCAACTTCCAGGCTGGTCAGAAGACCATCGAGGCAGCCGCTACTGCTACCTCCGCCGCCGATTGCCCGGGCATTTGGGCCAACGGCCAGTGCACGGTCGAGGGCGTCGTCGGCCGTTATCAGGCGGGCTTCTTCCCAGTCATGATGTTCGGCTTGCCGGGCGCGGCACTCGCCATGTACCTGCGCGCGGATAAGAACAAGCGCAAGGTCGTCGGTTCCCTGATGGCCGCAGGTGCTTTGGCCTCCTTCTTCACCGGCGTGACTGAGCCGCTGGAGTTCTCCTTCATGTTCGTCGCCCCGCTGCTCTACGTGGTGCACGCGCTGCTGATGGGCCTGTCCGTCTTCATCGCTTCCGCCATGGATTGGACCGCCGGCTTTGGCTTCTCTGCCGGTTTCGTGGACATGTTGCTCTCCTCGCAGAACCCGCTGGCTAATAAGTGGTACATGCTGCTGGTCATGGGTGTGGGCTTCTTCGCCCTGTACTTCGTCATCTTCTACTTCCTCATCGGCTGGCTCAACCTCAAGACCCCGGGCCGCGGCGAGGACGATGCGGTAGCAGATTCCATGGAGGATTCCGCCACCGGCGATGAGAAGACTGCTCGTGATGCCGCCCGCATCATCGAGGGTCTCGGCGGCAAGGACAACATTGACTCATTGGATTACTGCACCACGCGCCTGCGCGTCGGCGTGAAGGAGCAGGCGCTTGTCGACGACTCCGTGATCAAACGCGCCGCCGTCTCCGGCGTCATCCACCCCTCCGAGAAGAGCGTCCAGGTCATCGTGGGCCCGGCCGTGCAATTCATGTATGACGAGGTCAGCCACCAGCTGCGCCACGGCTCCCCGGCCCTGGCCACGACTGGTGCAGCGAGCGCGGCAGGTGCTGGAGCCAGCGCGCCGGCCAGCGCCGCTGCCGCTCAGAGCGGGAGCGGTGATGCCGCTGGCGTCGACGTGCGCGCCCCGTTCGCCGGAGACGTTGTCGAGCTCTCCCAGGTCCCGGATGCGTCCTTTGCGCAGGGCATGGTGGGCGAAGGCTTCGCGGTGATGCCTGATGCCGTCGATGCCTTCGACGTCTGCGCCCCGGTAGACGGCACCATCACCATGATCTTTAAGACGCGCCACGCCTTCGGCATGAAGACCGCGGATGGGCTGGACCTGCTCATTCACATCGGCATCGACACCGTGGAGCTCAAGGGCGAAGGTTTCACCGCCCTGGCTAAGAAGGGCGATACCGTCACTGCCGGCACGCCGATCATCGCGGTGGAGGCAAGCAAGCTGCGCGAGCGCGGCGTCAACCTCATCACCCCGGTGGTGTGCCCGACGGCCAAGCAGGTCGCCGGAGTCGACATCGCTCGCGAGGGCCATGCCCTGCCAGGCGAAGTCGCAGCAACCGTCAAGCGCAGCAGCTAGCCGGCTGGATTAAATCCCAGACACAAAAACTGCCCGAGTTGCCAAAAACAACGTTGTTCCCTGCGGTTAGGAGCGAAGGTTTTGGCAACTCGGGCAGTTTTGGCTCGGAGGGTTCTACGTCTTGAGAGGAATAGGCGTGGGTTAGTCGGTGCCGTGCAGCAGGCGCGGCACCACCTTGCCCGTGGCATTGCGCGGGAGTTTGTCCAGGAAGTGGACATCGCGCGGCACGGAGTGGTCCGCCAGATTCTCGCGGACCCAGGCGCGGATGGCGTCGGCAGTCACGGCGTTGCCTAGGGCGTCCCGCGTGGTCACCGCCCACACGGCGATGCGCTGGAAGGTGGTTTCATCCTCCACGCCACCGGCATGCACCTCCGCGATGCCCGGCATGGCCTCGAGCACCTCCGTCACCGACTGCGGGTGCACGTTCTCGCCGCCGACGATGATCATGTCATCGGCGCGGCCCACCACATGCAGGTAGCCCTCGGGGTCGATATAGCCCAAGTCTCCGATGGAAATGAGGCCATCGACCTTGTGGAGTGGGATCTTCGGATTGGTATAGCCAATGAGCGCGGTGGAATTGGTCAGGTAGATCTCGCCGACCTCGCCGCGCGGAACCTCATTGCCCTCCTCATCGAGGATGCGCAGCTTAGTGCCGGAGGCAATCTTGCCGCCGATGGTCGGGTCTTTAGCCACCTCTTCCATGCTGGCCGTCGACGCCAGCGCCAGCTCCGTGGAGCCATAGACGTTGCAGAGAATCGGGCCGAAGCGCTCGTGGGTTTCCTTCACGATCTCCGGGGTCAGCGCATGCCCGGCGGAGGCAATGAACTTCAGCGAAGAGGTGTCATACGCCGAATCCGGGTCAACCTCAACCATCTGGCGGAAGAAGACGGGGGAGGAAAGCAGACCATCGAGCTGGTAGCGCTGGATGTCATCGAGCGCGGCCGCCGGGTCGAAGACGCGACGGGTCACGATGGTATTGCGCAGTCCCAGCGCGATATTGAGGCAGGCCCAGCCCCACGTGTGGAAGATGGATGCGGTCATCTGCACCTTCTGGTTGGCACGCCAGGGGATGTTTTCCACGATGGATGCCAGCACGACCGGCAGCGTCGGCTCCGGGCGCATGATGCCCTTGGGGATGCCGGTGGTGCCAGAAGACATCAGCACGATGTGCCCGTGCTTCGGATACTTTGGCAAGCGGATGTCGCGCACTGCTTCGGCGTGCTTGACGATGCCGTCTAGCGTCGGCAGCCCGAAATGTTCCGCGCCCGAGTCATGCCCGATAATAACGGCGATCCTCTCGTGATAGGCGGGATCGAGGCGGTCGATGAATTCGTCGTCGATGATGAGCACGTTGATGTTGTTTTCCTCGATGCAGCCTGCGAGCTGCTCTGGGGAAGAACCGACGTTGAGCAGGAAGATATGCGCGCCCGCGTATCCCTTGGCGCCTAATGGGGTGATGATGCCGCGGCCGTTGCGGGCCATCACACCGAGGCGGATTTCTGACAGATCGAGGCTGCGTAGGTGTTTGGCCAGGGTCTGCGCGTTGTTTCGCAGTTGGCGGTAGGTGAGGGTGCCGTCGTCGTCGATTAGCGCGAGGCGCTCTGGGCAGGTGATATAGCCCTGCTCGAGCTCGCGGGCAGTGGTAAAGCGGTAGCGGCTTAAGATGGGGCCGGCCTTGAGTAGCGGGGTAATGCCATCACGGTGGGTGATGATGCCGGACTTAAAAAGCTGCGGGATAAAGCGGCTCAGGGCAGCGGCGTGGAAGGTTAAATCAGAGAAATTAAAAGGCATGTTGAGTAAAAGTCCTACGTCAATAAGGGAAAGCTAGCGCGACAGTTAGGCTACCGGCTTGTTAATCGTGTGGGCTGCACAGGCTGTTGCACGGCTCGGAAGATTGTTACTAATGTTACAGAAGTTGCCCCTGTGGACTATAGTATATTTTTGCCATAGAACATATATTGATTCTAAACGGACCGCCCAGGTTGGGCTAAGATGATGGGCAGCAAAATTTGAGAGGAAATCCATGAACCTGAAAAAGAAGGTAATGGCAGCTTTTGCTGCGACCTGCATCGCGGTAGGCCTGGGCACGGCACCTCAAGCGGTGGCAGCCGATGCAAATCTGGTGGCCTTTGGTGATTCCGTGTTGGCCGATCCAGACGCGGGTGCTTATCTCACCGCGCGCCTGAGCTCCCAGAGTGCTGGCGGCGTGAATTGTCCGCAGTCTAATAACTATGCCCGCCGCACTGGCGCGAAGCTGGGCCTGCCGGTCGCGGACTTTTCTTGCTCCGGCGCTGTTTCCTTCTCGCGCGGCCCGCAGATGTTCGCCCAGGTTGATCGCGCGATCCAGACCGGCGCGTTGAGCCCAAATACCCGCCGCGTTCTCTACACCACGGGCTTTAATGACACGTATAACAACCCAGGCATGAGCGAGGGCGAGCTGCGCCGCCGCTTCGTGGATGCGAACGCTCCGCTCATCGGCCGCATCCGTGCTGCGGCGCCAAATGCACGCATTCAGATCGTCGGGTATCCCACTATCGGCTCTGCTGGTAGCTACTGCCTGCTGCACGTGGGTCCAGCACCGCTCGATCACACCTTCTTGCCGAATGTGCAGGCTTGGGAGAATGCTTCCCAATGGATGCAGGTGGACTTGGCCGCTCGTACCGGGACCGAGTTCCTCGATCTGAAGCCGAGCACCCGCGATAAAGGCATGTGTGCCACCGCAGATCGCCGCATGTGGGCCGGCCTGGTTGACTTCACTGCTGGCGACGGCAACCTGCCGCTTCACGTAAATGCGCGCGGCCACGAGTATGCGGCAAACGTTATTGCTGGCTCTTAATTTCTAATTTTTGGCGTGCGCTGGGGTAACCCGCGCACGCTTTCGCATATCTTCTGAAATGAATTTTCATTAGTGCGTCCTTGCTGGAAATTTGTGTACGCTGGGGCCGCATGAGCAACAACACCGTTAAAGCCGTAATTGCCCGCTCCAAGGGAGCGCCGGTCGAGACCGTCAACATCGTAATCCCTGAGCCAGGCGCAAACGACGTCATCGTCAAGGTGCAGGCCTGCGGAGTCTGCCACACGGACCTGGCTTATCGCGACGGCGACATCGAGGACGCCTTCCCATTTCTGCTTGGCCATGAGGCCGCGGGCGTCGTCGAGCGCGTAGGCTCCGCCGTTACCCACGTTGCCGAGGGCGACTTCGTCATCCTTAACTGGCGCGCGGTCTGTGGCGAGTGCCGCGCCTGCAAGAAGGGCGAGCCAAAGTACTGCTTTAATACACACAACGCCTCCGCCAAGATGTACCTGGCCGAGGATGATAAGGACGCAGGCGCCGAGTTGACCCCGGCCCTGGGCATCGGCTCCTTCGCGGAGAAGACCCTCGTGCACGAGGGTCAGTGCACCAAGGTGGATCCGGAGGAGGATCCGGCGGCGGCGGGACTTTTGGGCTGCGGCATCATGGCCGGCTTGGGTGCGGCCGTCAATACCGCGGAAATCCAGCTCGGCGAGTCCGTGTCCGTCTTTGGTTGCGGCGGCGTCGGCACCGCAGCCATCGCCGGCGCGAAGCTGGCGGGCGCGGCCAAGATCATCGCCGTCGACATCGACGAGGCAAAGCTCGAGACCGCGCGTGAATTCGGCGCCACCGATGTCGTCAACTCTAAGGACATGAGTGAGGATGAGGTCATCGAGGCCGTACGCCAGCTAACCGGCGGCTTCGGCACCGACGTTTCCATCGACGCCGTGGGCATCCAGCCGACTTGGCGCCAGGCCTTCTACTCCCGCGACCATGCCGGCCGCATGGTGATGGTGGGCGTGCCTAACCTCACCGACCACGTCGATATCCCAGCAATCGACCTCTACGGCCGCGGCGGTTCCATCAAGCCGGCGTGGTACGGCGACTGTTTGCCAGAGCGCGACTTCCCTGCATATGTGGCATTGCACCGCAACGGCCAGTTCCCGCTGGATAAGTTCGTATCCGAGCGCATCTCCTTGGATGAGGTCGAAGATTCCTTCGCCACCATGAAGTCCGGCAAGGTGCTGCGCTCCGTCGTTGAATTCGCATAGATTAGGAGAACTAAAGCCAATGCAGATCGACAAGGCCGTAACCAAAGGCAAGTTCCGCCTAGACGGCGGAGAGTGGGACGTGGACAATAACGTCTACGTCGTAGGCGATGCTTCGGGTGTGTACGTCGTGGACCCTTCCCACGACTTGGATGCGGTGGCCGAGCTCGTGGGTGATCGCCCGGTCAAGGGCATCCTGCTCACCCACGCGCACAACGATCACTGCGACTTGGCGCCGGCGGCCGCCGAGCGCTTTGGCGCCGAGGTCTACCTCCACCCAGATGACCAGATGCTGTGGGAAGAATCCAACGGCGGCGCCGCGTTCCACCCGCTGGAGGATAACCAGCAGTTCCAGGTCAGCGGCGAAGACATTACCGTCTTCCATACGCCGGGCCACTCGCCGGGCTGCGTGGTGCTTCACCTGCCGAGCGAGGGCGTGCTGCTTTCCGGCGATACGCTCTTCAACGGCGGCCCTGGTGCCACCGGCCGCAAGTACTCCGACTTTGACGTCATCATCGAATCCCTGCGCAACGTGGTCTTCAACCTGCCCGCCGAGACCCGCGTGCTGCCGGGCCACGGTGATGAGACCACCGTGGGCGCAGAGGCCGCGCGCATCGACGAATACGTCGCCCGCGGTTACTAAACCCGGCTGATTATTAAAACCGCCTGATTAATCCTCGCGCGCCGAGGCCAGCAGGTAGGAGCCGTAGCCGGACTTCATGAGCGGCTCTGCCAGCGCGGCCAAGGCGGGGCGGGAGATGAAACCTTCCCGGTAGGCCGTCACCTCCGGCGAGCCGATGACGGTGCCGGTGCGCTTTTGCATCACCTCGACGTAGGCGGAGGCCTCGCTCATCGAGTCCACCGTTCCGGTATCGAGCCACACGTCGCCGCGCTGCATGCGCTGCACCCGTAGCTTGCCGCGGCGCAGGTACTCCTCGTTGACGGCGGTGATTTCCAGCTCGCCGCGGGCGCTTGGGCGAATGCCCTTGGCAATGTCGATTACTGAGTTATCGTAGAAATACAAACCAACCACGGCATGATTGGACTTGGGTTGGGCTGGTTTTTCTTCGATGGACAGCGCGTTGCCTGCCGCGTCGAATTCCACCACGCCATAGCGCTGCGGATCGGAGACCTCGTAGGCGAAGATGATTCCGCCTTCTGGGTCGCGGCACTGGCCCAAGGCGGTGGCAAAGCCGTGGCCTTCGAAGATGTTATCTCCCAACACCAAGGCTACGGAGTCATCGCCGATGAAATCCTCCGCAATGAGGAAGGCCTGCGCCAGGCCCTCTGGACGTGGCTGCACCGCGTAGGAAAGCATGAGGCCTAGTTGGGAGCCGTCGCCAAGCAGGCGCTCAAAAGACGCCGAATCCTCGGGGGTGGTGATGATGAGGATCTCCCGAATCCCCGCCTGAATCAGGGTGCTGAGCGGGTAATAGACCATGGGCTTGTCATAGATTGGCATGAGCTGCTTCGAGATGCCCTTGGTGATGGGGTAGAGGCGTGTGCCTGAACCGCCCGCGAGGATGATGCCTTTCATGCTTGAAAGCCTAATCCAAAGGATAAAGCGCAAGGTAGAGCGCTAGCGCGGCGCGCCAATTCATCGGGCTAAAGCCGGTGGCCTCAATCTTGGAAAGATCCAGCGTAGATTCGCTGGGCCGGCGGGCAGGCTCGACGCCGTACTCCGCGGTGCTGACCGAGTGGACCTCGGCGGGGTCGTGCCCCATGCCGATGAACGTGGCCATGGCGAGTTCATCGCGGCCCACGGTATCGCCCGCGGAGGAGAGGTTGTAGATGCCATAAGGCGCCTGGGTTTCCAGTAGGTGCGCGATGCCCTTGGCCAGGTCCTCTGCAAAGGTGGGCCGGCCGCGCTGGTCATTGATGACCTTCGGCTCGATGCCCTTATTTGCCAGCTGAGCCATGGTTTTGATGAAGTTGTTGCCCTCGCCGAAGACCCACGAGGTTCGCACCACATAGTGCTTAGGCGCCACGCTTGCCGACGCCTCACCCGCCGCCTTCGACGCCCCATACAGGCTCAGCGGGCTAGGGGGTTCTTCCTCGGTGTGTACTTCGGTTTCGCCGTCGAAGATGTAGTCGCTGGAGACGTGTACAAGCGTCAAGTTGTTATCGGCGGCGATGCGCGCCAGCTTGGCAGGTGCCAGCGCGTTGACTTCCCAGGCGCGGGCGCGGTCGCTTTCTGCGCCGTTGACGTCGTTGTAGGCGGCGCAGTTGATGATGGAGCTGTAGCGGCGCCAAGGACGCTGCGGCGGATTGGTGATGTCGAATTCCTCGCGCGTGCAGAACTCCGCGTTCGGTAGCACCTTGCGCAGCGCGCGGCCCAGCTGGCCGTTGGTGCCGGTGACCAGCACCTTGCGCGGCGCCATGGGCGTGACGTCCGCTAGCTGCGGGTGCGCGCGGTCTTTGTCGGAGATTTCGGTGGGATCGAGCGGCCAGTCCACCATGTCGAGGTTGACGAAGGTGTACTCCGCGTCAGGTGACCAATGATCGTTGACCAAGTAGGAATACGCGGTTTCCTCAAGTGCCTGGAAGCCGTTGGCCACGCCCCACGGGACGAAGACGGCGGTATCGGGGCTTACTTCATGGGTGACCAGCTCACCGTAGGTTTCGGAGCCTTCGCGCAGATCGCACCACGCACCGAAGACCTTGCCGTGGGCCACGCTTACCAGTTTGTCCCAGGGCTCGGCATGCAGACCGCGGGTCACGCCCGCCGCGGCGTTGAAAGAGACGTTGTTTTGCACCGGCTGGAAATCGGGCAGCCCGGCCTCAACCATCTTTGCGCGCTGCCAGTTCTCCTTGAACCAGCCGCGATTGTCTCCGTGGACGTCAAGCTCGATGAACAGTAGGCCCTCGATGGCCGTCTTGGTTACCTGCACGTGTGCTCGTTTCTTCCTGTCTAGGTTTCGTTTAATGGGGTTGCGCTGCCGGTTTAGTGGCCGTGTTGGGCGTAATGCTTCTCGACGTCGCCTTTATCCGGGCGCCACCACTTCTCATTGTCGCGGTACCACTGGATGGTCTGTGCCAGCCCTTCGCGGAAGTCAGTGTAGTGCGGCTGCCAGCCCAGCTCGCGGCGCAGCTTGGAAGCGTCCATGGCGTAGCGCTGATCGTGGCCGGGGCGGTCAGCTACGTGCTCGTAGAGCGCGCCGCCTGCAGCATTGGTCGCGCCCATGATCTCGCAGATGAGCTCGATGACCTCTTTGTTGTTGATGTCTTTCTGGTCAGCGCCGATGTTGTAGGTCTCGCCGATTTCGCCGCGATCGAGGATGGCGAGGACCGCGCTGTTGTGATCGTCGACGTGAATCCAGTCACGGACCTGCTCACCCGTTCCGTATAGCTTGGCCGGCTGGCCGTCTAACAGGTTGGTGATTTGGCGCGGGATGAACTTTTCTACGTGCTGGAAAGGGCCGTAGTTGTTGGAGCAATTCGAGATGGTTGCCCGCAACCCAAAGCTGCGCGCCCAGGCGCGGACCAGGTGATCGGAGCTGGCTTTCGACGCGGAGTACGGCGAGGAAGGCACATAAGGGGTGGTTTCGGTGAACTTGGTAGCGGCACCGATTTCGAGGTCACCGAAGACCTCGTCGGTAGAGACGTGGTGGAAACGCACATCGTGCTTGCGGCAGGCTTCCAATAAGGTGAAAGTACCTACGACGTTGGTCTGGATGAACGGGGAGGGATCCTGCAGCGAATTATCGTTGTGGGACTCTGCTGCGAAGTGCACCACGATGTCGCTTTGCACCACCAGCTCATCCACCAGCGCGGCATCGGCGATATCGCCGACAACCAAGCGGCACTCTACGCCCTCGAGGTTCGCCCGGTTACCCGCGTAGGTGAGTTTGTCCAGCACCGTGATGGAGACTTCTGGGCGCGTGGCAGCGACCAAGCGGACGAAGTTGGCGCCGATGAATCCGGCGCCGCCAGTAACTAGCATTCTGCGCATGGATAACAATTTTAGGCTACCTACTTTCACTATTTTCACCTCGCGATAAAACGCAAGCGCAATCCGCCCGCAGGGCACAAGTATCCTGCGATTAGGCGCTGAGTTTGTGGGCCGGGGCTTTATGTGCAGCTGGGCTGTCGTTGAAATGGATCCTTTCCGACCCCGCCGGACGATAACCAACTCTTCGAGTTATTGGGTCTCGCTCTGCATGCCCCATGTTGCGGAAACCGTCACGTCGGTCATTGTTATCCGCATGATGTCTTCTGCAGAGGAGCGTCAAGTTCTTGAGATCCGTTGCTCCACCTGCTGCCCACGCATGGAGGTGGTGGACATCGCATTCGACCCAAGGGCGGTCACAGCCGGGATGGGTGCATACCAACTCCGAGGCCGCCAAGGCTATCTTTTGATAAAGGCTTGCGCTGCGCTTGCAGCGGCCCAATTCCAGCGGGAATTTCTTATCATCAACCACACAGATGAAATCGTGTGATGCCGCTCCAATACGTAGCAGGTCCAGCGGGGAGAGCTCCACGCCAGTGTTGGTGGCGAACCGGGTGGAAGAATCCATCTCTTCCAACTCGTTCAGCGTGGTGGTGATAAGCAAGGAACCCACACCACCAGTGCCGTGCTGATGTGATTCGAGATAGCTGTGGACGATGGCAGAAAGCTGGTCTGCCATTCTTTGGGAGTATGTGCGGGAATCTTCCTCTGCCGGAAGATTTGGCCCTCCCTGATGGCGAGCTGGGGCAAATGCGGCTTTTAGCATTGCTGCCGTGGCGGCATCGACGTATCCACTGATGAAGACGCCACCATCAGCATCTGGCTGGGAGATGCGCAAGCGACGCTTTTTAATAACTGCGTCTGCATCGGAGACTGATTTGTTTGCTGCACGAATGGCCTCGCGCAGCCAGGCTCGGAGCGCAGTATGTGACATCTCCCGAGACTTCTCCAAAGCGCGCTGGCTAAGCTCTTGCGGGCCAGGGAGCGCGCCCTCCGTGAGGTGCTCAAGTTCCTGTTCGATGAGTGCGATAGTGCGCGCGTGTGCGGCTTCTTCTTCAAGCATTTGCCGGCGGCGCTTTTCTGCGGCTTCCCGCTCCCGACGGGCGCGTTCACGGGTGGCGTCCTCACGCTTTTGTTCTGCCGTTTCGCTGTCACTGCCCGTCGCGCTTGGATGGGCAGAAGCTGGCGCATCTGCGGCCGCTTCCTCCGAAAGTGGGGCAAAGAGCGATTGCCCGGTCTTTATGCGCGCCTGTGCCTCCGGATAGGTCAGGCCCAAACGTGCGGTGAGATAGTCTTCCGGCTTGCTGGAGCCGACTGTACGGCCAGCGTCATCTCGGGCAGCAAGGAAGGCAAAGGCGGCATCGATGGTGGTCTTCTTTCCCATTGCGTTCTCGAGGTGCTCGAAAGCAGGATGCAAACGGCCGAAGTAGAGGTCTGCGGGTTCTTTCATAAGCTCCCGCAGTTCTGTTAGTGATGTGGCAATTTCGTTGACTGTGGAAATAATCGCTTCGTGTTTGTCTTGCATGGCGCCCCACCCCCTCGGCGTTTCGATTACATGTTCTATATTATCTACATAGCGCAACCTGTCAAGGGTGAGCTGGAAAATACTTTCGAACGTTTGGGGGTTTAAGCCGGGAAGTGCGGCAATTGTTCTTGTTCCAGCCACTGCTCCAGCAGGCCATCGAGCGCGGCCGTATCTTCCGCGCGCTCGCGCAGCTTCGAAAGCAGGTCTTCCGGCGTAACCACGCCGTGGCGGCCTTCTGCTAGGTAGGAGCGCACGGCGTCGAAAAAGGCGGCGTCGCCAAGCAGCACGCGTACTGCATGTACCGTGAGCGCGCCGCGTTTGTACACGCGATCATCGAACATGTCTTGAGTGCCCGGATCTGCCAGCAGCACATCCTGTGCCTTGCGAGCGAGCACGTTGTAGTGCGAACGCGCAGACTCATGCACCGCCCGGCCATGCGTGTGCTCCATCCACAACCACTCGCAGTAGCAGGCAAAACCCTCGTTGAGCCAAATATCCTTCCACTCGCTAAGGCCTACCGCATTGCCAAACCACTGGTGGGAAAGCTCGTGAGCGATGAGACGCTCGAAGGTAGGCGAGACATGGTTGGAGCCGAAAATCGAAAGGCCCTGGGCTTCCAGTGGGATTTCCAGCTCGTCCTCGGTGATGACAACCTGATATTCGTCAAACGGATAGGCGCCGAAGCAGGAAGAGAAGAAGTCCAGCATCTCCTGCTGCTGGGCAAAGACCACTTGGACAGGCATCTTGAGTGCTGGCGGAACCCAGGCGCGCACGTCGTCGCCAAGTCTGACCTCGCTAAACTCGCCTACCTGAACCGTAACCAGGTAAGTAGCCGTGGGGTGTTCGGTGCGGTAATGCCAGCGCGTCATCGAACCGCTGGCGGATTTGCGGGAAACCAGCTTTCCATTCGAAATCACGCGGAACGGATTATCTGCGGTGATCTTAATGTCAAAGGTGGTCTTCTCGCTCGGGGTATCGTCGCATGGGAACCAGCTCGGGGCGCCGTTGGGCTGGCTAGCTACTAGAGCGCCGGATTCGGTTTCCTCCCAGCCGAGTTCGCCCCACGGGGTGCGGATGGGGCGTGGGGAGCCGCCGTAGCGGATGTGTAGCTCGAACTCGGTTCCATCTGCGATGGTATCCGCGAAAGTCAGGCGCAGCTTGCCCACGGACTGGCGGAATTTCGCCACCCGCGGTGCGCCCTTGGCGGTGATGCGGCGGGCTACCATGGCGCCGCCGAGATCGAGCGTGAGCTTGTCGACGTCCTCTAGCACCCGGATATGCAGCACCGCTTCACCTTGCAAAAGGTTGGGCTCAACGCGGTAGGTAAGGTCCAGGTCATAATGGGTGACCTCATAACCTAAGTTGAACGCGACACCTGTGTAGCTATCGCGCTGTTCAGATAATTGACCGGCGGTGGATGCGACATGCGAAAGGGCGGTGGAAAGCAGCTTCATAATGCTGCGATCCTACCGCCCTTTAAGGATGAAACCCTATTCGCGTTGGGCCTTATAGGCCTATACGCCGAGAGCCGATGCAAATACGGGCCAGGACTTCTCGATGTCCTCGCGCCAGCCCGGCCAAGAGTGGGTGCCGGTATTGCGGAAGTTGAAGGTAGCCGGGATGTTCTGCTGGTCCAGCTTGGCCTTCAGGTTGTGGGTGCAGCTGTTAACCGCAGCCTCGATGATGCCGCCCTCGACCTGGAGCTGTGCGGATCCGACGAATGCGGCGGCCGGGTTCATGCCCTGTGCGGTGTAGTAAGAAGGCATATCGGTCTTGCCAGCCAGGCCGGAGGCAGACGAGACGTACAGAGCGGTGCCCTCCAGATTGTGGGAATTCAGAAGGGCGTCATTGTAGCGGTTGTAGTCGCTGCCCATTGGGCCCCACATCTGCTCCGGCTGGCCGCCGCCACGGTTGACGGTCAGGCGCAGGAACTCATAAGGGAGCTGGGAGGAGGTTGCGGCACAGCCCGCGTAGGAGCCGGCTGCGTCGTAGAAGCCTGGATTGTGCTCTGCGAACAGCAGGGAAGAAGTAGCGGACATCGACATACCAGTCACTGCACGCTTACCGGAAGCGCTGAGGCGCTGCTCGATTGGTCCTGGCAGCTCCTTGGTCAGGAAGGTCTCCCACTTCTGCGGGCCCTGCAGGTATTTACCGTTTGGCTCCTGCTCCCAGTCAGTGAAGTAGGAGAAAGCACCAGCCTGCGGAACGACGACATTGACGTTCTTCTCGTGGTAGAAGTCAACCGCGTCGGACAAGCTCAGCCAGTCAGAATCCTGCTCTGCGGAACCTGCACCGTTGAGCAGGTAGATGGTTGGGCGGTTAGCGTCATTAGCCTTGATGACAGCCAGCGGGATATCGCGATCCATGGAAGGCGAATGGGCCAGCAGCTTCTCGACGCGGCCGTCATCCTTGTACTTCTTGTACCACTTGGTGCCTGCCACATCGGCAGGAACGGCGCTCGGGTCGATCTCAGTGATGGTGGACAGCGCGGTGTCACCTGCAATGGTTGCTGGTGCAACGGTAGCGGCACCAGCAGATGGTACAACGAGTGCGCCAGCAGCGATTGCGGCTGCGGCGATGATAGAGCTAATACGCTTCATTAACTTCTTTCCCAACGTGTCGAGAGTTTTAAGGAGAGCTTACTGTGCTGGCGCTTCTAGGTCTACCGGCGGGGCGTCAGCGGGGGCAGGCTGCTCATCATTAGGGATATCGGCGTCGTCAAGCTTTTCGTTAGCAAGTACTTCATCAGCATTGTTTGCCTCGGCGACGTGAGCCTCCGATTCTGGGGCGTTGAATGCCGTGCCGAAGACCTTCCAGGAAGCGTTGATGTCTTCCAACCAGCCCGGCCAGGAGTGGGTGCCGGTGTTGCGGAAGTTGAATGTAGCCGGCACGTCTTCGTGGTTGAGCTTTGCCTGCAAGTCATGGGTACAAGCGCTCATTGCGGCTTCGATGGCACCACCTTCAAACACGAGGGTGGAAGAAGACTTGGTCGAACCTAAATCGGTTGCGCCCGCGAGGCCGGAGCCGGCGGACACGTAGATGTCGGTGTCACCCAGGTTGTTCTTGGTCGCGTTGATGAGACCGTCGTTATAACGGTTGTACTCGCCACCCATTTCGCCCCACATCTGCTCTGGGGTAGCGCCGCCGCGGCCCAGGGTTAGCTGGAGGTAGAAGTGCGGCAGCGGCCTCGAGGTAGCGGCGCAGCCGGCGTAGGAGCCGACTGCGTCGTAGAAGCGTGGGTTGTGTTCAGCCAGCAGCAGTGAAGAGGTGGCGGACATGGACATGCCAGCGATGCCGCGCTGCCCGTTGCCGTTGATGTGATCCTCCAGCGGGCCAGGCAGCTCCTTGGTTAGGAAGGTCTCCCACTTCTGTGGGCCCTTAAGCCCGTACTTGCCGTCCGGTTCCTCGAGCCAATCGGTGTAGTAGCTGAATGCGCCGGCCTGCGGGATGACGACGTTGACATTGCGGTCTCCGTAGAAGTCATCGATGTCTTGAGTGCCCGGCTTTTCCGGATCTAGGTCGCGGCCAGCGGTGCTGACGATCCAATCCATGCCTTGGTCAGCGCCGCCTGCGCCGTTGAGCATGTATAGCGTCGGGCGTTGCGAATCGAATTTGCCGTCAGGGGTGATGACGGCGAGCGGGATTTCGCGGCCATTCATGGCAGGGGAAGAGGCCTGCATGGTGACGATTTTGGCGCGGTAGTCCGGGTACTTGTAAACGTAGCCGTACCACTTCAACTCGTCTGGCAACTTCGCCAGATCTAGGTCGAAGCTCAGCTCCTTGTACTTCGCGGCATCGAGAGTGCCGTCCGCTGCGGCTGCGCGGTAGGTTTCGATGCTTTCTCGGTATTCGTCTTCGGAGACCAAAAGGCCCTGAATGGAGGGATCTGCGTTAAGGACTTTCCAGGCGGAATCCTCGGTGATGGTGGAAGGGGTGGCGTCGCCTGCCACAGGGGCAGCAGGCACTTCAGATGCGGTGGCCGGAATGGTCGTACACCCCAAAATCAGCGCTGCAGAGGCAGCGACTTTGACCAATGAGTGGAGAGTCTTCATTTAGGTTTGCTTCCTTAGAGGGAGTCGGTAATGCGTGAGAGGGTACGCGCATTTTCGTTGACTATATTCCCTTGTGCCCTCGCCAAAGGCAAGAGGTAGGAGAGAGGAGACAACGAGGGGGCTACAGTCAAACTATCAAGTAGCAAAAGTGAATGCTGGTGAACATGTGGCTTTTGTGTCATAATTTCGGCTGGAATTAGCGCACTGCGTAACGTATGTGCCTAAGATGCCGTTATAAAGAGTACAATTTGCTCGCAGGAAACCATCCCCACCAGCAGGTTTCTTTCCGCCTCCCTGCATTTGTGCAGCAACAACAGAAAGTAAGACTTCATGAACGCTTTTGATTCCTTCATTGTCGCCATCAACAACGTCCTCGGCGCTTGGGTACACGCTGGCTCTTCCATGTCCTCCGAGGCTGCGCTGGGCATGGGTCTGTTCTAAGACACTGCTTCGGCTGAACCAATCTCCCTTCCTACCTTGCTTTTAAGGCAGGAAAGGGAGATTTTTTAATTCCTGCGAGGCCTGCGTTTTCGCCTTAAAAAGTTAAAAGGCACTCAATCTTGGGGGAGAGTGAGACAGCGCGGATAATCTTCCGTATTCTTGTACGCGTGACTCAAGAACATTATGACGTTGTAGTACTCGGCGCGGGCCCAGGCGGCTACGTGTCCGCCATCCGCGCAGCCCAGCTTGGCAAGAAGGTTGCTGTCATTGAGAAGCAGTACTGGGGAGGCGTCTGCCTCAACGTTGGCTGTATTCCTTCCAAGGCGTTGCTGAAGAACGCCGAGGTAGCACACACCTTCAACCATGAGGCTAAGGCTTTCGGCATCTCTGGTGATGTCTCCTTCGACTTCGGTGTTGCTCACAAGCGCTCCCGCAAGGTCTCTGAAGGCATCGTCAAGGGTGTCCACTACCTGATGAAGAAGAACAAGATCACCGAGATCAACGGCCTTGGCTCCTTCAAAGACGCAAAGACCATCGAAATCACCGAGGGTGATGACAAGGGCAAGACCGTCACCTTCGAAAACTGCATCATCGCAACGGGCTCCGTCGTTCGTTCCCTCCCGGGCGTTGAAATCGGCGGCAACATCGTTTCTTACGAGGAGCAGATCCTCAAGGATGAAGCTCCGAAGTCCATGGTTATCGTGGGCGCCGGCGCAATCGGCATGGAGTTCGCATACGTTCTGGCTAACTACGGCGTGGACGTCACCATCGTCGAGTTCATGGACCGCGTCCTGCCGAACGAGGACAAGGACGTCTCCAAGGAGATTGCTAAGCAGTACAAGAAGCTTGGCGTGAAGCTGCTGACCGGCTTCAAGACCACCTCCATCAAGGACAATGGCAACGATGTCACCGTCGAGGTCGAGTCCAAGGACGGCTCCAAGACCGACACCCTGACCGTTGACCGCTGCATGGTCTCCATCGGCTTCGCACCGCGCGTTGAGGGCTTCGGCTTGGAAAACACCGGCGTTGAGCTCACCGAGCGCGGCGCTATCGCAATCGACGATTACATGCGCACCAACGTTCCGGGCATCTACGCAATTGGCGACGTCACGGCAAAGCTCCAGCTTGCACACGTTGCTGAGGCACAGGGCGTGGTTGCTGCTGAGGTTATCGCTGGCGCTGAGACCCAGCTACTGGGTGACTACATGAACATGCCGCGCGCTACCTTCTGCAACCCGCAGGTTGCTTCCTTCGGCTACACCGAGGAGCAGGCACGCGAGAAGTTTGCTGACCGCGACATCAAGGTCGCAACCTTCCCGTTCTCCGCAAACGGTAAGGCAGCGGGCCTCAACGAGACCGCCGGCTTCGTCAAGCTCATTGCTGACGGTGAGTTCGGTGAGCTCATTGGTGGACACATGGTTGGCTCCAACGTCTCCGAGCTTCTGCCGGAACTGACGCTGGCACAGCGCTTCGACCTCACCGCTGAGGAAATCGGACGCAATATCCACACCCACCCAACGCTTTCTGAGGCAATGAAGGAAGCTGCCGAGGGCATCGGCGGCCACATGATTAACCTCTAAGCGCTTTTCGCGTTAAGGCCCCCGCGAGGGGGCCTTTTCTGCATCTTCTGGCAAATACCCAGCCCTGGAAACACAGACCTGCTGGTGGCGATCCCGTGAGAACAAACGGGGATGCGAGTACGACCACGAGGTCTGGTTTTTCAGGGCTGGGTATTTGCGTTCCGGCAGCGAAGCGCGGCACCGCAAGCCCGGGATGTCGCGTGCTTAGTACGGCGCCACCGCGGAGCGATGGGCGTCGATTGTCAGCGTTTCGTTGATGGCGGGGAAGGCGCGCTGGGCGCAATTGGCACGCGGGCAGGTGCGGCATCCGTTGCCAATCGGGGTCGCGGCAGATAGGTCGCCCAGAACAAGGCCCTCGGCATATACCGTGCGGTCAGCATGACGAGCCTCGCAACCCAGGCCAATGGCGAAGAGCTTATTTGTATCGCCGTAGCGGCCCTGGTGGTGCTGAACCGAACGCGAAATCCACAGGTAGTTGCGCCCATCGGGCATCTGCGCGAGTTGGCGGGAGATAACTCCGGGGTTAGAGAAGGTCTCATAAATGTTCCACAGCGGGCAGGTGCCACCCGAGTTGGAGAAGTGGACGCCGGTGGCTGATTGACGTTTGGACATATTGCCGGCGCGGTCCACGCGGACGAACGTGAATGGAATGCCACGCTTGTTCGTGCGCTGCAGGGTAGAAAGGCGCGAAGCCACCGTTTCGTAGCCCACGCCAAAGACCTGGCATAGGTATTCCAGGTCATAGCCCGATTGCTCTGCTTCAGAATGAATAGTGGTGTAAGGAAGGATTGTGGCTGCCGCAAAGTAGCTGGCGATGCCTCGCTTAGCAAGGTTGCGCGAGGCGTCGGAAGTGAAGGGCTCTTCGTCGACAAGGGAGTCGATGATCTCGCCAGCTTCCAGAAATCCCAGCTCAGCAGCCATGCGGAAGGCGCGCTGCCCCTCAGAGAGGCGGCTGGCGAGGCGGAACGTTCCGCTTTCGCGGTCGAAACGGTGAAGCGTGCCATCCATTTGTGGTGTCGTTACGATCTCGACGCCGTGTTTGTCGCGCAGGCGCGCTGTCAGGGCGGCCTCGGTATCGCGGATGCGGAATTGCGAAACGTCCAGCTCAGAAGCGAGCGTCTCAGCGTGAACGTCTAGTTTATCCAGGTAGTTTTGGCGCGCATAGAAGAAGTCGCGGACTTCGTCGTGTGGCATGGAAAGTGCCTGTGTGCCTGCGGAGCGGCGGGTATCGGTGGCAAGAGACAGTTTGTCGCGAACATTGCCGTAGCGGCGGTGAATCTCCACCAGCGTGCGGGCCACGGTGGGGTGGTTATAAACCAACTCGGACAATTCCTGCAGTTCAACGGGGGAGGGGCATAGCTCCTTGTCTTGGATGACATCCTGGATTTCAGCCAGCAGGCGGGAGTCATCATCGCGGGAGAAGAAGGTGGCGTCGACGCCAAATACTTCAGTAATGCGCAGCAGTACCGGTACGGTTAAAGGGCGGACGTCGTGTTCAATCTGATTGACATAGCTAGCCGAAAGTCCCAGCGTAGAGGCTAGAGAGGCCTGGCTTAGATCCCGTTCGCGCCGCAATTGGCGCAGGCGTGAACCCACGTAAGTCTTACTCATGTGAAAAAGATTACCGGCCCCTGCCATCCTGTAACAGGATTTTTGCAAAGACTGTGTGAAGGTTCTTAACCTCCCTGCGAATAGGGGTAAAAATGTGTGGAGTGTGGGCGGTGTGACTCCTGCGAAAGTTTGACGCATAAAGGGGTGAACTAGTCACTCCGAAAATTAGCTGTGACGAACCTCATAGACACCTGGGAATTACGCAACGTGAGTATTGCGTAAAAAGCAGCGTGCAAGGTAAACGGCTTTTCGAATACTCCGTTTTAGGCGATCCTTACCTAAAGAATTTTCTACGGACTGCTCAGGCCCTTAAGAAGAGGCTGCGTTGGCCCGAATTTGACTAGTTGCCAGCAGATAAGGCTGCGTAAGGTAATAGCGACTATGGAGGTGTCATGTCTGTAAAAAATCCTGACCGTGAGGCAATCGCTCACGGCCGCATCACTAACGAAACGATTCGTACTAAGCCTTCCGTACCCACCTGGGCACTGAAGATTACGATGGCCATCACCGGCCTGTTCTTTGCGCTTTTCGTAGTCGGCCACATGGCCGGCAACCTGAAGCTTTACTTGCCGGCACACGACGGCGACGAAGCACTCGATATCTACGGCGAGTTCCTGCGTGATCTGGGTGCACCGCTCATCCCGCACGGCCACCTGCTCTGGATGATCCGCATTGTTTTGCTGGCTTGCGTTATTGCACATATTTACGGTGCATTCGCACTTACCGCTCGCTCCAAGCAGTCCCGCGGCAAGTTCAAGCGCACCAATCTGATGGGTGGCCTCGACTCCTTTGCAACCAAGACCATGCTGGTCACCGGTGCAGTCCTGCTGCTGTTCATCATCTTCCACCTGCTGGACCTCACCATGGGTGTGCAGCCGGTTGCGCCTGAGGCATTCGTGCACGGCGAGGTCAAGGCAAACATGATTGCCACCTTCAGCCGCTGGCCAGTCACCATCTTCTACGTTCTGGCGATGTGCTGCCTGTTCCTGCACCTGACCCACGGCATCCGTCTGGCTGCTTCTGACCTGGGTATCACCGGTGCGAAGTGGCGTCAGGTCTTCGTGATTCTGGCCTACATCATCCCGGCTGTAGTTTGCATCGCAAACATCGTTATGCCGCTGTCCGTCGCCCTGGGTTGGGTCAGCTAAAGGAGCTTTTTAAAAAATGACTAACACTGAACTCAAGCGCGAGCATCCGAAGTTCTCGCACCCGACGTCGATTGTCCCGGGCGTCACCGCAGGTCGCATCCTGGAGTCCCACGAGCCGCACGGCGTTCCGATGAAGGAAATGTGGAGCTACCAGAAGGATCATATGGATCTGGTCTCCCCGCTCAACCGCCGCAAGTTTGAGGTTGTCGTGGTCGGTACCGGCCTGGCCGCTGGCGCTGCTGCCGCAGCCCTCGGCGAGCTGGGCTACAACGTGAAGGTCTTTACCTACCACGATTCCCCACGTCGTGCGCACTCCATCGCTGCGCAGGGCGGCGTCAACTCCTCCCGCCACAAGAAGGTGGACAACGACTCTGCATACCGCCACACCAAGGACACCGTGAAGGGCGGCGACTACCGCTGCCGCGAGTCCGATTGCTGGCGCTTGGCTTATGAGTCCGTGCGCGTTATCGATCACATGAACGCCATCGGCGCACCTTTCGCCCGCGAGTACGGCGGCACCCTGGCAACCCGCTCCTTCGGTGGTGTTCAGGTTTCCCGTACCTACTACACCCGTGGTCAAACAGGTCAGCAGCTGCAGCTGTCCACCACCTCGGCGCTGTACCGCCAGATTGGCCTGGGCAACGTGGAGCTGTTCGCTCACCACGACATGCAGGACATCATCACCTACAACGACAATGGTGTGAAGCGCGCGGGCGGCATCGTTACCCGTAACCTGATTACCGGCGAGCTGAAGGCCTTCACCGGCCACGCAGTAATCCTCGGTACCGGCGGCTACGGCAACGTCTACCACATGTCCACCCTGGCTAAGAACTCCAATGCTGGCGCCATGATGCGTGCTTACGAGCACGGCGCATACCTGGCTTCCCCGGCATTCATCCAGTTCCACCCGACGGGTCTTCCGGTCAACTCCGAGTGGCAGTCCAAGACCATCCTCATGTCCGAGTCGCTGCGTAACGACGGCCGCATTTGGTCCCCGATCAAGGAAGGCGACGACCGCCCCGCCAACGAGATTCCGGAGGAGGAGCGCGACTACTTCCTGGAGCGCCGTTACCCGGCCTTCGGCAACCTCGTTCCGCGTGACGTTGCATCCCGTGCGATCTCCCAGCAGATCAACAAGGGCCTGGGCGTCGGACCACTGCACAACTCCGTTTACCTGGACTTCCGCGATGCAATTCAGCGTCTGGGTAAGGACAAGATCCGTGAGCGTTACTCCAACCTCATCGAGATGTACGAAGAGGCAATCGGCGAATCCGCATACGAGACCCCGATGCGTATCGCACCGACCTGCCACTTCACCATGGGTGGCCTGTGGACCGACTTCAACGAGATGACCGCTATCGACGGCCTGTTCGCCGCCGGTGAGTGCTCTTGGACCTACCACGGTGCGAACCGCCTGGGCGCTAACTCCCTGCTGTCCGCATCCGTCGACGGCTGGTTCACCCTGCCATTTACGGTTCCTAACTACCTGGCTAAGCACCTCGGTGAGGACAAGCTGGCTGAGGATTCGGCCGAGGCACAGAAGGCTGTTGCGCGCGCACAAGATCGCATCGACCGTCTGATGGGAGTGCGTGGCAATGACCCGCACGGCCCAGCTCACTACCACCGCCTGCTCGGTGAGATTCTCTACTGGGGCTGCGGCGTTTCCCGTAACGTCGAGGACCTCAAGGTCGCTATCCAGAAGATTCGCGATCTACGCGAGGAATTCTGGGCTAACGTCCGCATCACCGGCAACGCCAACGACATGAACCAGGTCCTCGAGTACGGTCTGCGCGTTGCTGACTACATCGACCTGGGCGAGCTCATGTGTGTTGACGCCCTGGACCGTGACGAGTCCTGTGGTGCGCACTTCCGTGACGACCACCTCTCCGAGGATGGCGAGGCTGAGCGTGACGATGAGAACTGGTGCTTCGTTTCTGCCTGGGAGCCAGGCGCAAACGCTGGCGAGTTCATCCGCCACGCAGAGCCGCTGTACTTTGATTCGATCCCGCTGATGACAAGGAACTACAAGTAATGAAACTGACACTTGAGATCTGGCGTCAAGCCGGACCGACGCAAGAAGGCAAGTTCGAGACCGTGCAGGTTGACGACGCCGCCGAGCAGATGTCCATCCTGGAGCTGCTCGACCACGTCAACGAGGGCATGGTCGAGGCTGGCAACGAGCCTTTCGCATTCGCATCCGACTGCCGTGAGGGCATCTGCGGCACCTGTGGTCTGCTGGTCAACGGCCGCCCACACGGCCCAGGCCAGAACACCCCGGCTTGCCAGCAGCGCCTGTTCCAGTTCAAGGACGGCGACAAGATCAAGCTGGAGCCATTCCGCTCTGCCGCATACCCGATTATCAAGGACATGATCGTGGACCGCTCCAAGCTGGACCACGTCATGGAGCAGGGTGGCTACGTCTCCATGGACGCCGGCACCGCTCCGGATGCCGATACCCTGCACCTCAACCACGAGACCGCCGAGTACTCCCTCGACCACGCTGCCTGCATCGGCTGCGGTGCCTGCGTGGCATCCTGCCCGAACGGTGCAGCTCACCTGTTCACCGGCGCGAAGCTGGTTCACCTTTCCCTCATGCCGCTGGGCAAGGAAGAGCGTGGCCGTCGTGCACGCAACATGGTCGATGACCTCGAGCAGAACTTCGGTCACTGCTCCCTCTACGGCGAATGCGCTGACGTCTGCCCAGCAGGCGTTCCGCTGACCGCTGTGTCCGCGGTTACCCGCGAACGTGCACGTGCTGCTTTCCGCGGCAAGGACGACTAAGATATAGTCATTCACAGGAATAACAGGAACGAGAGAAAGTTTCAGCCATGAGCGACAACACCCACGCAGTTGCTGATCACGCAAGTGAGACCTACCCGGAGTTTACCGGCAAGATCCAGGACTCTTACATTGAGGGATACGACCCAGTATCCTTCGGCGCACCGCACTCTTCTTTGCTGCGCACCTCCACCTGGGTCGGCATGGGCCTGATCCTTTCTCTGCTGCCGGCAGCCGGCACCCTGATTTGGGGCCTCGGCGCTGGTGCCTTCCAGTACGGCGTGGGCCAGGAAAGCTCCAAGATTTCCATCATCGTCGGTGCTGCCCTGCTCGTCGTCATTGCTGTCGCTTGCGTTGGTCTCATCCACTACGGTCGTCGTTACTATCGTCAGTACCGTTCTGAGACCGGTCGTATCAACTAAGCTGGTGCGAACTTAGCATTCCTGCCACAAGCGCCCCTAGCCATCCTCGATGGAGGCTAGGGGCGCTTTTCATTTGCCTATCTGCACCAGGGAAGAGACCGCGCGCCGAATCCGTTAGTACAGTTATACGGAGCAACAAAAGGAGTCACAGCCAACATGAGCATTGCCGTACCAGGCCCCAATCCCGCCGACGTCGCCGAGCGTCGCCGCACGCTACGCAAGTACCAGTGGGGTGTCACCGGCCTTTTGATCTTGGCTGCCGTCATCTTCTTCGCATGTTCCTGGTGGCAGCATCAGGACGCGAATGCTCCGGCTTGGGTGGGGTTTGTGCGCGCGGGCGCGGAGGCCGGCATGGTCGGCGGCTTGGCTGACTGGTTCGCGGTTACCGCCATCTTCCGCCACCCCATGGGCATCCCGATTCCGCACACGGCGCTCATTCCGAAGAAGAAGGATCAGGTCGGCGAGGCCTTAAGCACCTTCGTGGAGGAGCAGTTCCTCACCCCGGACGCCCTCTCGGCGAAGATTTCGGAAAACAACATTCCCGAAAAGGCCGGCGCCTGGTTGGCCCAGGAGCCTAACTCGCAGCTAGCCGCGCACAAGGCAGCCGAGATCCTGGCACGCGCTGTCAATAGTTTCGATTCCGCCGAGGCCGAGGATCTCATCCGCACCCAAATCCTCGACCGCATGCTGGAGCCCGAGTGGGGGCCGCCGGTAGGGCGTTTGCTGGAAGGCTACATCGCCGACGGCAAAGCAGAGCCGCTTGTCGACGACCTCATTGACTGGGCGCATGCCAAAGTCCTCACCCTTGAAAACGAAGTCATCGAGCTTGTCGACGAAAAGATGCCGGCTTGGCTTCCCCGCTTCGCCCGCGGCATGGCCGGTGACAAGGTTTACGTCTCCATCGTGGAGTGGGCCTCCGAGGTCAAGTATGACAAGAACCATGCCGTGCGGCAGTCCATCCGTCGCAACCTGGAGCTGTTTGCACGGCGCCTGCAGGACGACCCCGAGATGGTCGCCCGCGTTGAGGGCATCAAGCAGGAGATGATGAACTCCGAGCAGGTACAAGCCATGCCGGGGGCGGCGTGGGAGGCCTTTAGGGCGGGCGTCGCCAAGCAGGCGAGCGAACCGCAATCCTTCCTGCGCACCAAGATCGCGGCCGAAGCGCAGAACTTCGGCGTGCGCATACAGCAGGATCCGCGCTTCCGGGACAAGGCGAATGAAATCGTGGATAAGGCCGCGCGTTGGGCGGCGGAGAATTTCGCCGGCGACATCATCAGCATCATCCCTGAGACCATCAAGCGCTGGGACGCCACCGAAGCCGCCGAAAATATCGAGCTTTTGGTGGGCAAGGATCTGCAATTTATCCGCCTGAATGGCACGGTTGTGGGAACGCTGGCAGGATTGGTTATCTACACCGTAAATCACCTCGTCTTTGGTGCTTAAAGGAGAAAAATAATGGCTAATTCCTTCGTTAATTCTTTGAAGACCGCGGGCGCTTCTGGCTTGGAAGCTGCCAAGGATTTTTCGAGCCGCGTGAAGGCAGAGCACGCGCAGCAGCCGAAACCGGAAGGCTCTTTCCTCGACAAGGTCACCGGTACCGCCCGCGGCCTTGGAAAAAGCGTCAGCAACGCCGCCGGTGAGGCGCGTGGCTCCGAGGCTTTCGCCCGTGCCCGCAAGGACTTTAATGCGGCCTACGAGGAAGGCCGCGAGGGCGTCGAGAATGCGATTGCCAGCGTGAAGGAAAAGCGCTCCGGCTCTACCTCGGCAAACGGCAACATCATCGACGGCGAGGTCATTGCAGAAGGCGAAGAGAATCCGTTTGGCCCGGCCCGCTAGGCTGGGATACCTATGGACATCATCATTTACCTTCTCAACCACGCAGCTGGGTGGTTCTTTACCTTCTTGAGCATCTTCGCCATTGTTGGCGCCATCCTCGCCGCCACCACTCGCGAGGATGCCTACCGCGCCGGTGACCGCAAGAGCAAGTGGACCTGGGTGGGCATGCTGGCAGCTTCCGCGCTGGCGCTGAACTTGCCGTTTTCTTTCCTGCCGTGGATTGGCGCAGTCGTGACCGGCGTCTATTGGTTCGACGTCCGCCCGCAGCTCAAGGCCATCGTCAACGGCGATTACAGCTACTAAGATGCGCAATCTCTTAAACGCCGCTCTCGACGACGTCCGCGTCGCCGCGCAGCCGGATGAGGCCCTGCTCGTCGCGCCCACGCATGTGCTGGCCGCACAGGGCGCCGCCCACGTGGTCACCGTCGCCGGCTATCCCACCGGCCGCCACCACAGCCTCATCAAGGCCTCCGAGGCGCGCCTGGCGGTGCAGTCTGGCGCCGCGGAGGTATGGGTCGCGGTAGACGCCCTGCTTGGCGACGCCACCAGCCTGCTCACCGATCTCATCACTGTCCGCGAGGCCTGCCCGCAGCCGGCCCAGCTTGGGCTTATCCTTCCCGCGAGCGAGAATGCTCTCACCGCGGCGCAAGCTGCGACGCAGGCGGGCTTCGATAAACTCATCTATTCCTCGCCTGCCCAAGCCGAGCAATTACAAGAAAAGCTCGCGGGCCAGCCGGCAGGTTTGTTGCCTGCCGAGGTCTGGCCCGCGAGCTAGCCTAAGTGCAAACGCCTTTTAGCGGCCTTGTTGCGCGGGTGCTGGGGCGCCTTCCTTCGCGCCTTTGCCCGCCGCATTGGCGGCGCTGCCCAGCTCGCTCATCGGCACGTCTTGGCCGGTGATGGTGAGGTTGAGCTCGCCGTCTGCCACATCCACCTCGTCGACGCTCAAGCCCTCGCCGATGAACTGATCCTTCATGCCTTTCTGCAGCGCAGTAGAGATGGCGTCGGTTGCCTCCTTTGGCAGGTCAAAGCCCAGCAGGGAGGCGTTCTTTGCCGTGATCGACAGGTTTCCGTCCTGCGCCTTCGGCTCCAACGCGAGATTGGCGAGGCCGCCAGCGAACTCGACGTCGAGAAGATTCTCGGCGTCGTTAGCCGTGATGTTGGTGACCACCAAGTTGCCGACCTGTTCGCTACCGGACTCGTCTGCGATGCCTTTCTGGAAGGTGGCCAACAGGTAATCATCTGGAACCTTGGTGGAAGCGCGCAGGGAGCCTGCCACTGGGTCATCGGACAGCGTCATGTCTTCGATGTGGACGTTCGTAGCTGGCTGGCCCTTGATCTCGGTGCCGTCGATCTGCAGCGTGGATGGCGTTTCCATGTTCATTTCGCTGAGCTTGCCGCCGAATAGTCCAAGCAGGATAGGAGTGGTGCCGAAGCTAATGTTCGGATCCTCCTGGGACTCAATTCCTTGGTCCTTGGCGGCCTGGGCGAACTGGTCTTTCATTTGGTTGCCCATGAACCAGCGCAGGCCGAACTCCGCCAGCAAAATGAGAACGAGGAATGCCACGAGCACTCCGATGAGTATTTTCCAAGCCAGAGACGTCTTCTTTTGAGCCATACCTACCAGTGTTACTTATGTGAACTCACAGCGCCAATGAGGGCAACCTGCTTCACAGCTTTGGCGCAACGACTTCCCAGTTAACGCTCAAGACGCTATCGCGCATTCTCCTGCGCACCGGATGCACGGGCAGCCCCGCATCAATCATCGCCTGTTGCGCCATTCGCCAGCGCACACGAGGCCCGTGGGGAGCCCACCCTGCGGCGTGATCCCATGCGCGGTCGGCGGCCTGCAAAAGCTCATGAATCGGCTCGCCCGGAATGTTGCGGTGGATAAGTATCTTGGGCAGGCGTTCCGCTAAGTCGGAGGGACGCTCCACGTTGAAGGGATCCCATGCCAAATGTAGGCTCTGCGGGCCTTCGCGGTTGAGCAGGATCCAGGTGGATAGCCTGCCCAGTTCATCACAGGTGCCTTCCACGAAGAAACCGCCAGGGGCCAAGCGCGAGGTAACTTCTTCCCAGGCCTCGGGAACCTGGGAGACATCATATTGGCGCAGCACATTGAAAGCACGCACCAGCTGCGGGCGATACCCCGCCAGCTCGAAGCCTCCCAGCTCGAAGGTCACGCCGTCGCGAGGCGGCAGCACGCGCTCCGGCGCAATCTCCAGGCCGGTCACCCGCACACGGGGATTGACCCGCCGCAGCCAGCCCGCCCATTCCACGGTGGTGAAATGGGACGCGCCATAGCCGACGTCGAGAGCCAGCGGCTCCTCCACGGACCGCAGCAAAGCCGTGATGGAGGGGTGTGCGGCGACCCACCTATCGCAGCGACGAAGCCTGTTTTGATTGGTGGTACCGCGGGTAATAACGCCGAAAGGCCGACCCGCACTCGCGCTTGCGCGCAGGTTATGTGCGTGATCGGCCATTTTTGTTAAAAGTAGCGTTTAGAGGTTGTCAGCGATCCACTGTTCGGTCAGCTTGCCCTCGTTGTTGAAGAGCTCACCTAGGGCATCGGCAACTTTCGGCTCGATGGCAGCGCCCATCATCGGGATCTTCACGGAGATCTCGTTGACGTAGGACAGGGTGGTGGTATCACCCTCGCCGGTCAGGGCGATGTCGCCGCCGAAGTCAACAGGGGTTCCCTTGACGTCTGCGGTGTATTTAACATCGGCAGCATTGCCGTTGAGCTCACCAATGGTGACGACACGCTTGACCTTCAGGTCCTGAGAAACCATGGCGCGGACAGCTTCAGGCAGCAGGGTGGTTGGCAGCACCTCGAAGAGGATGGCTACGTTGTTGGTGAAATCATGAACCTGGCCCGGATCCGGAGAAAGGTTAGCAACAATGTGCTCCCAGTAACCCTGCGTGAGCAGCGCCTGGTGAACCTTTTCGATGGGCTGATTGATCGTTACGGTGTTTTCGCTACGGGTTGACATGCTTTACAGACTACCTTGGTAGACGTGCTTGATGAATTTATGACCCAGAAGCTCTCCGCGATCGACGGCCTCGTCCTCGACACGGAGACCACCTTCGCAGACCTGACCACCCTGCGCGTAGGCGGCAAACCTGAGCTGTGTTTGCGGGCCACGCTTGCCGACGCCGCCATTTCCGCTGTCAAGGCACTGGATCAAGCTTCTATTCCTTTCGTCGTGGTGGGCGGCGGCTCTAACCTCTTGGTCGCCGATGAGGGCATCGATGTCGTAGCACTCGTCCTCGACTTCGCTGAGGTGAGCGTGGACGCGGAGACTGGCGTGGTCCGCGCGGAAGCCGGCGCGAACTGGGACGAAGTGGTTGCCGCTTCCGTGGAGGCGGGCCTCGGCGGCATCGAGTGCCTGTCCGGAATCCCGGGAACCGCGGGCGCTGTGCCGGTACAAAACGTGGGTGCGTATGGCGCAGAAATCTCGGACGTGCTTAACCGCGTGCGCCTGTATACCCGCGAGACCGGTGCCGATGAGTGGGTTCCCGCCTCCGACCTGGACCTGGCTTATCGCTACTCCAACCTGAAGTTCACCCACCGTGCAGTCGTGCTCGAGGTGGAACTGCAGCTTTCTACGGATGGGCTTTCCAAGCCGCTGCGCTTTGGCCAGCTCACACAGACCCCGGGCGAGCGCCGTCCCGTCGCGGAGGTGCGCTCGCAGGTGCTGCAGCTGCGCCGCGGCAAGGGCATGGTCTTGGACCCAACCGACAACGACACTTGGTCCGCCGGCTCCTTCTTTACCAATCCCATCGTGGACTCTGCGGTTGCCGATAACATCCAGGAAATCGTGCGCACCGAACGCGGCGCCGAGGACGCAGACCGCATGCCGCGCCACGCCGTCCTCGCAGGCTCGGACGGCGAGGAAATAAAGCTCTCGGCCGCCTGGCTCATCGAGCGCGCCGGGTTCGCCAAGGGCTATCCGGGTGCTGGTCCGGCTACCTTGTCCACGAAGCACACTCTCGCGCTGACGAACCGTGGGGCCGCGACGGCCTCCGACATCGTGGCGTTGGCGCGCGAGATTCGCGCGGGCGTCGCCAAGCGCTTCGGCGTAGAGCTCGTGCCGGAGCCGGTCTGGATTGGGGTGTCCATTTAGGGCGTCCTGCCCCAGGACGTACCGCTGTGTGAAAATACGGCCTTCCAATTGCGCGAATTGGAGGGCCTATTTACATTGAGAGGTATCCGTGTGCTTGGGGGAGCACGCACACTTGGGGGAAGTAGAGGATGCTGCAACCAATTCGGGGGAAACACTCGCGCACCATTGACCGTCTCGTGGCGAAGGGCAAAGCCGTGCGCATCACGCCGGGCCTGGCGTTGCCGCGCCAACCCACCCCGCGCGAACTCGCGGGGATTTTGAACGAGCGTTATCCTGGCACCGTGCTGGATGGAGGCTCGGCCGTTGCGGTCTATACAGAGCGCAAGCTGGAGTTTCCGCTGCAGCTCATGGCGGCACGTCACGCTCGCACCTGCGCGTATTTCTCCACGCGGCGCGCCATGCCCAAGGGCCCATATATGGTCAACGGCCTAAACGCGTGCAATCCGCTGCAAGCGCTGGAGGTTGTGGAAGAAGACAAAGCCATCGAGTTCTTGGAGCGTTTCTGCAACGGCAAGGATGGCCACCAACGGCTGGCCTTTTATAAGGAGGATTTCCAGCGCTTTCCCTCGCGCACGCGGCGGATTATGCAGCGTAGCGTCATCGGCAGTGATAGCAAATACGAGCGTCTTCTCACCCAAGCCCTTGCCGATGCCTGCCTCGCAGTGGCCAACAACCAACGCATCGGGCCGTATTACTGGGATATCGTGCTGGCCAAGGAGAAGGTCGCAATCGAGATAGATGGCTACGAGTACCACAAAGGTGAGCGCATCCAACGTTTCGAGCTGGACCGCCAGAAGCTCAACGATGCAGTGCAGCGCGGGTGGAAGCCGCTGCATTTCACGGCGGGGATGATTGAGCATCATCTGCAGGTTGCCATCGACCAGGTCATCGCCGTGGCCCGCGGGGGAGGGCAGTTGCTGCCGCCAGCGTGGAAGTGGCATCACTATTTCCGCTACGAGAACGTGTGGCGGTGAGCGCTGTGCCCGCGGCACCGTACTTCTGTGTGTATTTAGTGCAGGAAATAGGGCCGGTTTGAGGGGGCTATTTACACAGGGAGGTACACGCACACGAGAGAAGCAGCTACGGTGGTGTCCATGATTGCGCTTGGCTGTACCTCAATGACTCCGCACTCCTATCCCGATTCCCCGCGTCGCGCCGAGATGGTCGATGTCCTGCGTGGCGCGGTGGAGGCAGGCGTAGAGCTCTTCGACACCTCTGAAATCCAGGGGCCCTTCACGGGCGAAGAAATGCTTGGCGACGCCCTGGGCAACCGCGCCCGCGTCCTCACCAAGTTCGGATGGGAGATTAAGGAAGGAAAGCCCACCGGCGCTTTGAACTCGCGCCCGGAGGTTATTCGCGCGAGCGCCCATGGTTCGTTACGCCGACTAAAACGGGAGCGCTTGGACGTGTATATGCAGCATCGCGTGGACCAAGACGTGCCCATTGAGGAAGTAGCGGGCACAGTAAAAGAACTTATCGATGCAGGTGACGTGGCCGCTTTCGGGCTGTGCGAGGCAAGCCCGGAGACCATTCGCCGCGCGAACAAGGTCTGCCCGGTGACGTATCTGGAGTATGAATACTCCATCTTCAGCCGCGACGTAGAAGAAGAAATCATCCCGCTAGCCCGCGAATTGGGCGCGGAGTTTATGGCCTATTCACCGCTGGCGAAGGGGCTTTTGGCAGGCCGCAGCGAGCCAGATGATGATTCTTCCTCGCCGCGTTTGCACTCTGCGAACTTCGCGGCCAACAAGCAGCTGGCGCAGGAAGTGGCGGCAGCAGTGTCTGACCGCAACGTCTCCGAGATAGCGCTGGGCTGGTTGCTGGCCAAGGACGTGGTGCCGATTGCCGGTTCGACGAACCTCGCACGGATCAAAGAAAACCTCGCAGTCACTGCGCTGAGCGCGCAGGAGTGCGAGGCCGTTGACGAGGTACTAAGCCGAAAGCCCGTGCAGGGCGCGCGGTTGACGCAACAGCATGAAGGCTTCGTGGATAAGGGCCGTAGATAAGGCCCGCGGATAAAGGTTAGGCCATAACCTCGAGCCACTCGTCCTTCTTGGACAAGAACTCGCGGGCGGCTGCCTGTGCGCCTTCGAGGGAGTGGCTGGCGCCCCAGCCGCATTGGCGCTCGTTGGCGGCGGGAACCTCGGTGGCGTTGAGGATATCCTCGAGGCCGTGCTCGAGTGCGTTGAGCAGCTCCTCTTGCTCCATGCCGTTGGTGATGGCATAAAAGCCGGTCTGGCAGCCCATCGGCGCAAAACCGATGAGTTTATCGGTGTAATCGCGCATGAAGTTGGCCATCATGTGCTCGATGGAGTGCACAGTGGGCATTTCGAGGTGAGCCTCATTGGGCTGGCAGAAGCGCAGGTCGTACTTGATAATCTCTGCGCCGCCTCCCAGCGGGGTACGGCCGGCCACGCGGACATAAGGGGCCTTGACGTTGCGGTGGTCCAGCTCGAAGGATTCAACATTGCTGCGTTCAGTCATATATAACAGCCTAGTATCTACTTGGCGTGCCACGGGTGTCACTTCTCTGGCAGCTAGCTGAATGTGCTTAGTCTGGCGAAATGAGCCAGCAGGAGCCTTCCAAGATTCTTCCCCCGCACAGCACTGAGGTGCTGGACATCGACCAAACGGAGAGAAACCCGCTCTCGCGTAAAAATCGCCTGCGCAAGGAGAGCTGGGGTCTTGTGCTGCGTCGGACATGGTCGGACTATTTCCTTGAGGGGCTGGGCGACCGCGGCGCGGCGATGACCTATTTCACGCTTATGGCTTTTGCCCCGACCGTCCTGGCCGTTTATTCGATTGCCACTTTGCTTTTTGCCAATCGGAAGCAAGAGGTGGAGCAGCTGACTGAGCAGCTCATTCAAGATTATCTGCCGCAGGACGTTTCGGCGCAGGCTACGGACATCGTGAATACCATCGTTGGCTCGAGTGCAAAGGGCACCATAGCGCTGGTTTTATCCGTGCTGGTTTCCTTGTTCTCGGCCTCTGGTTACGTCCGCGCTTTTTCGCGCACCGCCAACATGGTCTATGGCCGCGTGGAGGGCCGCGGGCTGTTGCGTACCTGGGCGATGATGTGGGTTCTCACCATCTTCTTGGTGGTCGGCGCGGTGATTTTGGTCTTTGCTAACCTGCTGCGCGATACCGTCATCACTGGGCTTATTGAACCCGTCTCGCGTCCGCTGCATCTGGAATCCGCCGTGGATTTCTTGCTGCGCATTTTCCTTCCTGTGTGGAACTGGCTGCGCTTTCCGGTGACGGTGGTGATGGTCATGGTGCTGATTGCGGTTCTCTATCACTATGCCCCGAACGTGCGCCCACCGCGCTTCCGTTGGATCACCTTGGGCTCTGTGGTGACGCTGCTTGTCAACGTCGTGGTGTGGTGGCTCTTCGGTCTCTACCTGAGCCATTTTGCAGGCGTGAGCGCCTATGGCGCGCTGAGCACCGTGCTGGCTTTGTTCGTTGCAGTCTGGATTATGAATACCGTGCTGATCTTGGGGCTCAAGCTCGACGCCGAGGTTCTGCGGGCGAAGGAGCTGCAGATAGGCCTCGAGTCGCAGCACTACATCCAGGCAGCGCCGCGTTCTGACGTCGCCGCGCGCGCCCAGGCCAAGACCCAGAAAAACCTTGAGGCGCGAGGCGACGCCATCCTCAGACACGGTGCTGAGGACGGCGGCGACGCCGAGGACTAAACCGCGGGGTAGATGCCGTCCTGGCCGAGGCGGGCGGCTTCGACGTCATCGTCAACAACGCCGGCATCGCTCCGCAGATCCCGCTCGAGGACATCACCGAAGAAGAAGTCGACAAGATCTTCAACGTCAACTACAAGGGTGTCCTGTGGGGCACGCAGGCTGCGGCCAAGAAGTTCAAGGAGCTCGGTCACGGCGGCAAGATCATCAACGCCACCTCCCAGGCCGGCATCAAGGGCAACAAGGGCATTCCACTCTACAGCTCCCCCAAGTTCGCCGTGCGCGGCCTGACCCAGGTCACCGCCCGTGACCTTGCGGACGACGGCATCACCGTCAACGCCTACGCGCCGGGTATCGTAAAGACTCCGCTCATGAAGGGTCTTGCTGAGGAACTCGCAGAAAACGCTGGCAAGCCCGCCGAGGTGGGGCTGGGAGCAGTTCACCAAGGACACTTCCTTGGGACGCCTTTCCGAGTCTGAGGATGTTGCCAAGATCATCGGCTTCCTCGCTGGTTCCGACTCTGACTACATCACCGGCCAGACCATCATCGTCGACGGCGGCATGGTCTTCCACTAAAACGCAGGTCGACTATCAGTGAAATGATCGTTGGAAAACTTAGGTGCGCTGACATGACATGTGCTGTTCGCCAGAGCTTGGTGATGAGGGCGAAAGTAGGGCAGCCGCGTCCGGGGAGGATAGACCTAGCGAAGCGTATGAGACGAGAGGATTAGAGACCGCTCTAGCGCCATAGCCCTGCTCAAATAGTTCCACTGTTTGTTCACGCTGAGCTTGGCTCAACTTGCTGCTGGATGCATAGAAAAACTCCCCACAATCTGGTTTCTGATTTTTCAGTCCGGTTTATGGGGAGCAGTTCACTTTGACACCTTTACGGTTAAAGCTGCGGAAAGCCCGCACCGCAGTAGGGGGCGCGGGATCTGGAAATTTCATGCATATTTTGTTTGCCGAGGGTGTGCTGCGGCTCTGAATTCTTTAGAGCCATTCAGCGCTGGGTAAGCGACCGCCCGTGACAAAATATATGATCTTGATAACAACCCAAATTATCCAAGCGAACAGTAGAGGGGATAATCCGGCAAGAATAGAGAATGCAACCAGCAACCACGATTGGCTTTTGTATGCAAGGACTCCAGCTGCTACACCTATGGGTACGGTAATGATGAAATACGGCATGGTCCCTTCCGGAAAAATGGAAGGAAAAAGATACGGGAACGCAATCGCAGTTGTTGAGAGTAAAGCTGAGAGAAGTTTACTTAACTTTAGGCTCTTGTTGCTTTTGTGCCTGTTCATTTCTTTCTCCTTCCCGGACCGTTGGGGATCCACTATGCTAATGGATTGCACAGGGCGGAATTGAAATATGTAGCAATCGCAAGGGCCATCGCGTTTTCTCCGACTCCATTGAATTTGCCCCGGTTTTTACGAATTCCTTGAACCAGCTCCCTGTCGCATGAGCAAGCGAAGTATCCTCGCGAGCCATAGCATTTATCATGCTTTTGGCAGAGAGAGTCGAGAGTATTGATTGGGGCACCCGGACCACTGTGCCCTGGGCCGCACCAGTTTCCATACCCAGGCATGTCGCGCGTTTCAAGGCTGTATATCATGACCTCGTTATTGTCGGCTACGCGGTTGAGGTTTTCTCCTGCGACGAGTAAATAATGCGACGCATTTTCTTCTTTGGCTTTTTCGGTGTCGAAATGGCGTTGTCCGTCCGCCCGATATACGAGGTAGTGAGACAGTGTGGCCATCGCAGTATCAAAATCTGTTGACTCTGATACCTCGCTTGCAGGGATTGCTAAAGCTTGATTGCCAACTAAGTTTTTGTCTTGCGTGCTATCAGCTGGGGATGCGGCGGATACTGTTGGGGTGGTCTCCAGAGCAAAACTTCCGGTGGGGGTAGCGAATATTGTTGCGGCTACAACAAGAACGGGAAAGACTTTTTGGAATGTATTCTTCAACTTCATTTCCTTAATTCTCTTGTCAATCTGGTTTTGTTGAGGAAATTACTGAAGAATTCAAGAGATGGCAATACTTTTACCCAAATTTTCATGAACTTTTGTCTTGTAGTGTGTTGCTTTATCGTTCCAGCAGCCGTTCGATGAGCTGTACCGTGGCGCGATACCACCAAAACCCAATCGCGAAATGCTCCATCATGATCACCTTGTTTGGGTCATTGCTGTGTCGAATATCAAACTTATATGGGACCTTGCACGTTGGAAGGGGGCGGCTTCGCCGTTAGTGGCTTCGCCTATGACTTTGCCGGGCATGAACATGTCAATCTTGCCGGTGCGCCCGGTTGAGGCTCGTTTAGCGCTGCGCTGGTACAGGTACAAATCGCGGGCGTTGACCCCGAAGCAGTCGAGCAGGTCGCCCCAGAATTGTTGGTCGTGACTCGACTCAGTTGCAGGCCGGTTTTCCGCCTTCCATTGTTCAATGTGGGCAAGCCAGCGGAGTTTGAACTCGGTGAGGTTGTGGCGAATGGTAGCGCGGTCGAAAACAGTCGTAGGGGCCATAACCGTTAAGCATATAAGCCCACGCGCTATCCGCCCGACCAAGCAAGAACTTAAAGTCACTTTCCTGCTTTTTTAAAGGCTGTTCGGTTTTTCTTTTAATGGGTGGAATTGGGGGGTGAGCAGTAAAGAAAAGCGCAATGCCGGGGTACTATAAACTTCTTCCATCCCCTGTTCTCTCAAGGAGATTTCTCATGAAAAAGCGAGCACTCGTCGCTGCTCTATGCTGCCTCTCTACCGCCTCGGCAACAGCTGTTGCCGCCCCGGTTGCTACGGCTCAGACCGCCACCGCGAACAAGACCATGGCTGACCAATACCAGCCCTCTTTCGGTGAACCCTATTATCCAAGTGCATTCACCGATAAGACCGTAGAAATGATTTCTGTAAGTGGTATTCCCGACGGGACGAACATGTACGTTCTTAATCCCAATCGGATTACTAGAGGCAGCGAAAAAACGGCCTACTCGTTATGGAAAACGTACGTCAAATCTGGCTCCAGATTTTTCCGGACAGTTTCCGTTATGGAAAAACTGTTTCAAATACAGTTGACCTCGCTTTCGATTATCCAGATGGATCTACGGAGGTAGTGACGCGTACGTTCACTATGAATCCGGCCGAGATGCATCAATATCGTCCTGAAATCAAAAATGACCTCATCGCGGTAAGTAAGAACACTCGTCTGGAGGTTTCAGACATTCCGTCTTCTGCCACGGTGACCCTCTTGAGGTCACCGGAAGACTGGAATGTAAAGCAGGAGGGAAATACGTTTACTGTCACCCCTCCGGCCGAGGGAAACGGGGAGTTCGTCTACAAGGTAACTTTCTCAGACGGAACCTCCAAGATCGTCACCAGCAATGTACGGGCAGAAAAAGAACCCAATAACCCCGTAGCCCCTGGAGATGATTCAGGTGTGCAACCAGGTTGGATTGTTGGCCCTTCTGACCACGGAAACAACGGTGGTTCTTCCACCGCTGGGACTATTGCCGGTGTTATCGGCGCAGTACTCGCTATTGCATTGTCCATTGGCGGCGCTGCCTTCGCGGGTCTTATCCCTGGCCTCAAACTCCCTTCCTAAAAAGAGCAAATAAGGGCGCCCCACAGGTGGGAGCGCCCTTTCTCTTTATTCGGTGAACGTTGCCCAGGCGGAGAAAGTGCAGGTAGTTCTACACTTTCGGAGCTATACGGAAAAGCATATGGTGTGGCATATGTTCTAGCATGTGGCAGTTTCAACGTCTGCGCATATTTACCCTCACGCCGCGCTGTATCTATGCGTTTTTCAGTGCCCGATACACGGTAGGGCGGGTAACTCCGAATTCTCGCGCGAGTGCTGCTTTCGACTCCCCCGCCAAAACACGTCGCTTAATCTCCGCCACCTGGCTCGGGCTAAGGGCGGGCTTGCGGCCTTTGTACTTGCCGGCCTTTTTCGCCAACGCAATCCCCTCCGCCTGGCGCTCACGAATAATGGCCCGCTCAAACTCCGCAAACGAACCTAAAATGCCGAGCATTAAATCCGCACGCGGATCGGTGGTGTCTTTCGCAAACGTGAGGTGCTCATGCAGGAAAGTAACAGTCACGCCCTTGTCGGTGAGCTCATCAACGATGCCGCGAAGATCCGTTAGCGATCGGGCGAGGCGGTCAATCGACGAGACGACGAGTTCGTCACCGTCGCGCACATAGGCCATGCACTCGCCAAGCCCAGGGCGTGCAGTTTTAGTGCGTCCGGAAGTCTTATCTTCAAAGAACCGGTCAATCCTGCCGGAGTTCGCTAGTAGTTCTTTCTGACGCTGATTATTCTGCTCCACCGTGGACACCCGGATATAGCCCACCCGCTGCCCACGGGAGCCGGAGTCGCTGGCCATTAGTCTTCGTCCCGCGAGGGGTCAAAGGCAGCATTTTCTTGGGCGATGACCGCATCACGATACGACTCGATTGCATCCGAGAGCGCATAAAGCTGAATACCGTCGAGAGCGTCAGCGTCAGCGAGCAAGGATTGCACAATCCTGCCCAACGCCTGCTGCCCCGACGACAACCCATCATGCAGTTTTTTCACCCGCGCCAACGCGGGCACAGAGTCAATATGACTTTCAATATGGAAACCATCCGGCGACAACACCACGCTCACCACTTTCTGTAAACCTAAGGCTTAGACCCTGCTGTACATGTGTAAAACAATGCCTGAATCTACCCTATTTTACATACAACTTGCCGGTATGGATGTGTGTAAAAATAGGGTGTACTCTATATAACTAGCATTACCTACGGAGATGGAATGATTGATTTTTTAGCGTGGAGTGGATCTGGGGCGGTAGTCAGGTCTTTTGCGACAATGCTTTTCAATTACGTTAGAAACCGGAAAGTTGACAAGCAAAAGGAAAAATCTCTCGCCGATAGTAAGTTAGAAAAGAAGCGCATTCGGCAGATGGAGGCTGTTAGATCTGTCCTAGGGGAAACGCTAGAAGAAATGCAGATTATAAGTAAGCCGCATGAAGTAGACAAGCTCGTATCTTCTGAAGAAGACTTTTCGGAAATTGCTAAGACGCTTGTGCAGAAATATCGTTTTCGAGTGAAGTCGGAGTTGGCAAAAGCGGATCCATTTGTATGTGATCCTTCAGTCAGGGAAAGCTTCGACAAGATTAAAGAAGCAGTATCTGATGAATGGTACGGTGATTTCCTTTTTGTTGTCGATTTCGCGACCGAGCGAAATGATGCCGAGGGGGTCATTCGTACATTTAGCGAGTATCTAGCAAAAGTAGCGGCAATTACAAACGAGTCCCTTTCTAAAGCGGTGGAAGCTTTGGATTCAGATTCTCCACAGTGATAAAGCTGTTTAGCCCCCTGGCTTGAACATATGGCGATGAAAACTAGACTTCAAGTAGTTGAACTTTTGGTATGGAGATGCCTATGCGTAAGACCTTAATCAGCCTCACCGGCCCCGCCTTCGTTGCTGCAGTGGCTTACGTCGACCCCGGCAACGTAGCCGCCAACATCAGCGCCGGCTCCCACTACGGCTACCTCCTGGTGTGGGTACTCGTCGTGGCCAACCTCATGGCCATGTTCATCCAGTACCACTCCGCCAAACTGGGCCTAGTCACCCACCGCTCCCTGCCGGAAATCATGGGCGAGCGTCTCTCCCGCCGCGCGCGCCTAGGCATGTGGGCCCAGGCCGAGCTCATCGCCGCGGCCACCGACCTCGCCGAAGTCATCGGCGGCGCCATTGCCCTGCAACTCCTCTTCAACCTCCCCCTGTTCGCGGGCGCGCTCATCATCGGCGCGGTCTCCATCATTCTCCTCATCTTCCAGAAGAAGAACCAGTGGTTCGAGGGGCTTGTCATCGGCCTGCTCCTGGTCATCTGCATCGGCTTCCTTGCCGGCCTCGCCATCGCCCCGCCCGACCCCGCCGACGTGGCCGGCGGCCTCATCCCCCGCCTAGAGGGCAAGGACAGCATCCTGCTGGCCGCCTCCATGTTGGGCGCCACCGTCATGCCGCACGCCATTTACCTACACTCCTCCCTGACCAAGCAGCGCTACCCCGACCTGGAAATCCCCCACGTGCTGGCCGGCACCCGCGCGGACATCGCCGTGGCGCTGTCCATCGCCGGGCTCGTCAACGTGGGCCTGCTGGTCCTGGCGGGCTCGGCCCTCTACGGCGTGGACGGCACAGAGACCATCTCCGGGGCCCACACGGCGATTGCCAGCCACCTCGGCCCGCTGGCCGGCGTTCTCTTCGCCATCGGCCTGCTGGCCAGCGGCCTCGCCTCGACGTCAGTGGGCGCCTACGCCGGCTCCGAAATCATGGACGGCCTGCTTCACATCAAGGTCCCCCTACTAGTCCGCCGCCTGGTCACGCTCATCCCGGCGCTGGTCATCATCGGCTGCGGGGTCGACCCCACTATGGCACTGGTGGTCAGCCAGGCACTTCTTTCCCTGGGCATCCCCTTCGCCATCATCCCGCTTTTCCGCTATGCCGGCTCCCGGGACGTCATGGGTGAGTTCGCCGCGAAACCCTGGTCTATGGCCGTGGGCTGGACGCTTGCCGCGCTGGTCATCGCACTCAATCTCGCCCTCGTGCTCCTGCCGCTGCTCTAGGCCGCCTACAATCAGCAGCCATGATTGAAGTAGCAGCCGTCGTCATCCGCAACCCACAAGGCCACGTGCTTACCGTGCGCAAGAAGTCCTCCACCAAGTACCAACTGCCCGGCGGCAAGCCCGAGGCGGGCGAGGCGCTTGTCGACGCCGCCCTGCGCGAAGTTGCCGAAGAAGTAGGCCTCACCCTCGACGCCGAGAGCCTCAACAAACTCGGCACCTTCGACGCTCCCGCCGCCAACGAACCGGGCGAGGTCGTCGTCGGCACCATCTTCACCTACACCCGCACCGTCACCGCCGACGAACCCCATGCCGCCGCCGAAATCGGCGACACCGCCTGGGTCAACCCAGCAGCCCCCGACCGCGAGCTTGCACACCTGCTGCGCGACCGCGTCTTCCCCACGCTGGCCTAGCGCCAACTGTCAACACTTCGGCGTCATTGACCTCGAAACCATCAAGAGCTACCCTTTTGAACATGTTCACTGAACACGTTCACTCATCGCGCTCGGCCGCCAAAGCTGGCACCGTCAGCAAGGTCCTAGCCACCGCCTACGAACTCTTCCTCACTCAGGGCTACGCCACCACCAGCATCCGGACTATCGCATCCGAAGCTGGCGTTAGCGTGGGAACCGTCATGGGAGTCGGCGACAAACAAACGCTGCTCATCCGCACCATTGGCCAACACATTTCAGAACTCCACGATGACATCCGGGGACAATCCGATAGCCTTCTCGATGTCCTGAGACCTTTCCTCCAGATGTTTACCGGCCACGAAGAGCTCTCCCGCGCCTTTGGCGCAGCACTCATCCAACAAGGCAATCAAGGCGAAGCGCTCACCGCACTCAAAACGCTCCTGACCGATGAAATCACCCTGCGACTCGGCACCAGGCTCAGCAGCGCCGATGCGGCCGAGTACGCCGACCTGCTGTACAACGTCTACCTCGGCTTACTCATCGGCTGGGCCGCCGGAATCTACGACACCGAGCACCTCACATCCCAAGCCGCCTCATCGATCGAACGCCTCAACACCGCATTCGGAGTAACCCAATGATCCTAGAATCTTCCCCAGCCTGGCCCTCCCTTCTACTAGCAGCCATTCTGCTTGGCGACGCCGCCCTCTCCCTCAAACCAGTCCCCTTCATCGAAGCCTGCCTCAGCGGCGTCAAACTCCCCAAGGACTGGTGGTGGGCGCTCATTGTCATCAAGTGCCTCGCCGCCGTAGGACTCATTGCCGGCCTCTGGTTCCCCGGCGTAGGAATCACAGCCATGATTGGAGTCATCGCCTATTTCTGCGCGGCCGCAGCAGCCCATGTCCGCGCCCACTTCCTCGGTAGCGCATTCTGGATCAACTGCTTAGGCATGCTCGCATTCTCCATCGGAGTACTGATCCTGACGCTCGCACTGAATTAAGACACCAGTCAACCTTTCACGGCTTCCTGAAGGCAGATACATCATTGCACCTCTTGAATGATGACTTGATGCTTTCTACCCTAAAGGTATGCGCACGACGATAAACCTCCCGCCGAAACTCCTTGAAGAAACGAAGGTCCAAGCCAAAGCCAACAATGTCACTTTGAGCTCATACGTCGAAGAGGCGGTCCGCGCTGCCCTCAAGAAGGAAGCCCGCATCAGTACCGAAGACACCCCCGTTAACCTGCCCTCCTTCGATTGCGGCGGACCGGCTCTAGTTGATCTCAGCAACAAAGAAGCTGTGTGGGCGGTACTCGATGATCATTCCTGATGTCAACATTCTCGTTTATGCCTTCCACTCCGCTGCACCGCAACATAAACCCGCTCAACAATGGCTAAGTAGTGCTCTAAATCGGCATGAAACAATTGGACTCCTGGATGTTGTGGCAACGGGCGTGCTGTCAAGGGGTGAATGCGCCACTTCGACCGGGAGGTAGTTGTGACGCGTTGGACTCCGAAGGATGTTAAGGATGCTGCTGTTGAGCGCGTGGTGGCAGGCGAGGCAGTTAGCCTGGTCGCGCGTGATGTGGGTGTAGGCCCCGAATCGGTTTACGGTTGGTTGAGGGTAAGAGGTGTCGAACCTCCAGGCAGGCGTGCGAGTCGTTTGCGTGATCCGTTTGTCCGTGAGGCTGTTGGGTTGGTGCGTGCAGGTATGTCGATCAGTCAAGCAGCACAGACTGTTGGAATATCGACTGGCTTGCTTCACAGCAGGTTAAAGAAAGCTGGTGTAATCGAAGTGCGGCCTAGACGCGCCCACTTGTCACCTGATAAACGTGCCCAGGCCGTGGAGCGAGTGCTTGCTGGTGAGAGCTGTCAGACAGTGGCTGATGCTATCGGTGTGCATCCTTCTACCGTGTATGGGTGGATAAGGAAGCAGCGGTATGCGAAGTTACGCCGGCAGCGACATCGTCGAACGCCTGATGAGGCGGTGGTGTCTTTGCCAGATACAGGCAAGAAGCTGGGTAAAGATTCTGTTATGCCAGCACCGATGAAAACTCAAGCCGTTGATGGATTTCCTAGCGGCGTATTCGACAAACACGCCTTAGTAGGGCGTGGTCGCAGGCTTACTGTTGAAGACCGTGTTGCTATTGAAGCGGGATGTCGTGTCGGTGATTCGGCACGAGCCATCGCGCAGAAAATAAATAGGCACCACAGTGTCGTCGCTCGTGAAATCACCCGTAATGGTTGGAAGATCGTCGATGAGGTGGAGGTGAGTGTGGGAGATATTTTCTCTGCGCGCACTCCACAGCAACTGGCTCGGTGCGCCGAAGAGCGCGGAACCTTCGTGCAGGATCCAGACGATGAACCAACCGGTGAGGTGCAGTCGCTGCCGATTCTGCGCTGGTTCGATTCCATTACTGATCACGTGGACGGCTTCATTCAGTCCGTGGAGTTTTCAGTTCCAGAAGATGTGGATGCGCAGCTGGCCGGGCGAATGGTGGCTGACGTGCTGCAGGCGCACCCTGCACTGCGGGCCCGTGTGCAGCGGAATCCCTTGCGGCTGGAACTCCCGGAGGAATCTGCCGAAGAAGCGGTGGCGATCCACCCCACCACGGACATCGCTGCGCTTTCTGAACTGCTGGATCCGGCAGTCGGAGTGGTGGTAGCGGCTGGGCTGGTGCCCGGAAGATTGCGCCTTGTGGTGCATCACCTGGTGGTCGATGGCGTGTCATGGAACATTATCGGCGAGGACCTCGCCGCGGCGTATCGCGGGGAACAGCTCGCGCCGGAGCGGACGTCCCTGCGCCGATGGACGCAGCTGCTGCAACAGGCCGTTGATACTGGCGAATTCGCGGAGGATGCCAATAGTTCCCTGCCCCCATTGCCGAGTGCAGATGAACCTCTGCGGGACCCGCAGGTGCCAGCGCTTGCTGATAGTCCCGAGAAAGCGCCCACAGTCCGTGAGGAGCGCAGCGTGGTACATGAGGCATCAGTGCAGATCACGGACGAATTACTGGGTGCGGTGCCCCACGCTTTCCGCACGGGGGCGAATTCCGTATTGCTTACGGCATTGAGCGTGGCGTTGGCGCGTTGGCGTCGAAACAAACAAACATGGACCCTGGTGGAGATGGAGGGGCACGGCCGCGAAACCCGATTCGTACCCGGGCCACAGGGCAGGGAAGCAGACCTTTCACGCACGGTGGGCTGGTTCACCTGCCTATATCCCATGCTGATCGACCCCACCCGGGCGGCAGTGCAGGAGGCCTCCACAGAGGTCGAGGGCAGCATCGCCCCGCTAGCGCTGGCACTCAACGCAGTGAAAGACCAGCTCGCGGCCATCCCCGGCAACGGCGTTCCTTACCAGGCCCACACCTGGTTGCATCAGTCCGCGAAGACCCCTCCGCAGGCACAGGTGCTGTTCAACTACTTGGGGCGCGTATCCGCAGGAGCACAAGATTTCGCTCCCGCGGGTTCCACCGGCCAACTCGGCGAGCAACGCGACCCGGACCAGCCGTTGGTCCGCGAGCTGGAGTTCAACGCGATCGCCGAAGACACCGGCGAGGGATACGTCCTGCGCACCACGATCTCCTGGGCGCGCGGCAGGATCTCCCCCGAACGGATCGACGAATTGGTCGCGCACTGGGATGTGGCATTGCGCGAGGTGGCAGCGCTTGCCGATCACGGCGTGTTGTCCGTGGGCGACGTTGCCCCCGCACCCGTGAACTCTGCGGACCTGGCACGAATCACTGCGCAGAGCTCCGCGGAGCTGCAGGACGTGCTGCCGCTGACCCCGCTGCAGCACGGCATGTACTTCCACTCGCTATTCGAGGAATCGGCCAGCTCGTATGTGGAGCAACAGGTCTTGCGGGTGGAATGCAGCGAACCGTTTGACCGGGAGCGATTCGCCCGCGCTGCGCGTAATTTGATCCGACGCCACCCCGCACTGAGCACCCGCCCTTGGGAAACTGACGGTGGCGATGTGGTTGCCGTGATTGATCCGGGGATTGCCGAGCATTTGCGGGTGGACTTTCGGGACGTGACGGTGCCTGCCGAGTTGGCTGGGCCTGGATTAGACGGGTGGCTCGTGCAGCGTACGGAAGAGATTGCCGCTGATGACCTCTCGCGGGGAATCTCCTTGCAGCCGCCCGGTGATGCCGCGCCCGAGCCGCTCATGCGATGGACCGTTGTGCTCCCGACCAGTGTCGATGGTGCGGTGTGTGGCCAGGACATCGCCGTGATCCAGACGGTGCATCACCTGATCGCCGACGGATGGTCCGTGCCCATCATGCTGCGGGATCTCCTGGAGATCTACCGGGATGACGATGCCCGAATCCCGCGCTACGACCCGGACGCCGGAATGGCCGGCAGCGTGCGATGGGTGGCGCGCAGAGACGCGGAAGCCGATATGTCCGTCTGGCGCGAGGAAATGCGCGAGGTACGCCCCACGGTGCTGTGCCCTAATCCTTCGAGTTCGCTCGAGCGCCGGGAGTTGCTGGTAGACGATCCGCGGACTGTTGGCTTGTCTGAGCGTGCTCGGGCAGCGGGTGTGGGCCTGCCGGATGTGGTGCACGCGGCGTGGGGGCTGGTCCTTCGCACCTTGGTGGGCTGCGAACCTGGGGCTGACGTGGTGTTTGCCACTTCCGTTTCCGGCCGTGACATTCCCGTTCTTGGCGTGGCCGATGCCGTGGGCATGCAGCTCAACACCATCCCGGTGGTCGCGCCGGGGCAATCTGATCCCACCCTGCCGGTGACCAGCATGCTGCACGCCATGGTCCATCACAACAATCAGGTCCGCGATGTGCAGCACGTCAGCCTGGCTGATATTGCCCGCGACCTGGGAACCAACGCCAGCGAACTGCTGGATACGTTGATGGTGGTGGAGGTGCCGCTATCTCCACAGGACGTGGGCTGCCCCGGCTCGCCACTACAGGTTGCTGACGTGCGCAACAATGGCGCGCCGCACTTTCCCCTGTCCGTCGTGGTCAACCCTTCCGCTGAGCACCCACTGCGCCTGATCTACGATCCGCAGCGAATCACCGAGGTACGTGCCGAAAGGATCGCGCAGATGCTCGCGGTGAGTGTGGATTCTTTGCTGTCTGAATCCGGTGCGGTGGCGACCGTGGGTGAGGTTGCAGAGGCGTTGGGTGCGGTATCTGGTGTGGACACGCTTCCTTCTTTGTGGCGACGCAGCTTCGAGCACTCCCGCGACCGGCCCGCCCTGACCAGCATCGGAGAAGACGGTGCTGCGGAGCATTGGACCTACGAAGAACTAGACGACGCCGCTCAGCGTATACGCGCTGTGCTGGACCGGAAGGTTGCCATCCACACCCCGAGAGTAGCCCTGCTCATGGAGCGCGATGCGTGGCAGGTTGCGGCCATTCTGGCGACCACGATGTCCGCCGGCACCTACGTTCCCGTGGATCCGTTGTCCCCGCAAGCGCGGGTGGAATTGATCCTGGAGGATTGCCAGCCCGATGCCGTGCTGGTGTCTCCCAGCGCGGAAAAAATGGTCTCTGAGCTGGTAGATTGTCCCGTCCTCGTGGTCAGTGAACAGACGATGAGCGGGGAAGCGAAGCCGCCTGCGGGCCGGTCGGCAAGCGTGGCCCGTGCCAATGACATCGCCTACGTGATCTACACCTCCGGCTCCACAGGGCGGCCGAAGGGCGTGGCCGTCACACACGCCAACGTGACCGCGATGCTGGGCAATGCTCGCAGCCACGTGGAGTTTTCGCAGGAGGACGTGTGGTCGATCAGCCACAGCTTCGCCTTTGACTTTTCGGTGTGGGAGATGTGGGCAGCGCTGAGCTCCGGCGGGCGTGCCGTGGTGATGCCGTATGCGCTGATGCGCTCGCCCGAGGATGCCGCAGAGGTGTTGCGTGCCGAAGCCATCACGGTGCTGAGCCAGACCCCAACCGCCTTTGCCGCGTTGGAGCCGCACCTCGGGCAGGACTCTGCGGTGCGCACGGTGATCTTCGGCGGCGAGGCCTTGGAGGCCCGCGCGGAGGCTGCCTACTGCAGTGCTCATCCGAATGTTCGGTTTATCAACATGTATGGCATCACGGAGACGACAGTGCACGTCACAGCACACGAATGCTCCGAGAACGCAGGGGAGGCCCGCAGCCCGATCGGCCGCCCGATGGACGGGTTGCGTACCTATGTTCTGGACGCGCAATTACAGCCGGTGCAGCCTGGAGAGACCGGCATGATGTACGTTGCCGGGCCGCAGGTCACCGCGGGTTATTGGGGGCTTGCTTCTACCACGGCCTCCCGCTTCGTGGCCGATCCTTTCGTTGGCGGCGGCGCGCGGATGTACTGCAGCAATGACATGGCAAAGGTGCTGAACAACGGTCATCTGGATTACGTGGGCCGCGCCGATAGGCAGGTGCAGCTGCGCGGTTATCGCGTGGAGCTTGGGGGAGATCGAGAGCGCGCTGGAGAAGGTCAGCGGTGTGCGGGAGGCCACCGTGGTGGTCGTCGATCTGCCCGAAGGCCAGGTGCCGGGTGCGTTGTTGATTACGGATTCTCGTGCCGACGCAAAGGCGATCACCTCCCGAGCTGCCGCAGCGGCCCGAGACGCGCTCCCTGCCTACATGGTTCCGCAGCTATTCGCGGTGAGTACGCAGGTGCCGCAGACCATCAATGGCAAGCGGGATGAGCGCGCGATCCTGGACCTTCTGGGTGAGATTCCTGCTGCTCAGCAGGCTTCGGGCACCTCGGATCTGGTGGAGGCGATCTCGCAGGCAATTGCTGATGCACTTCGCTTGGACCGCGCCGAGGTGGAGCCGGACTCGGACTTCTTCCGCTTAGGTGGAGACAGTATTCTTGCCATCCGCGTTACTCACGCGCTGGCGCGCGCTGATCTCAACGTGACTCCGCGGGACTTCTTCTTGGGCCGCACGCCACGCAAGATTGCCGAGCGGGTCACGCCGCAGGCCACCCAGCAGAAAATCCAGGAAACAAGGCAGAGCCAGGAAGAAGCCCTGCCCAAGGACGGGCACCAGGAGATCTCGGGGGCTTTCCCCATCCCGGCGATGCTGCGCAGGCAGATGGAAAGAGGCATGAGCGACCGCTTTGTGCAGGCGCGCCGCTTGGATCTGGGGCCAGTCGCTGTGGAGGACTTGGAACAGGCCCTGCAGCAGGTAGCGCAGGCACATCCGATGCTTCGTACGCGCGTGGACACCAGTTCTGCGTTCGCGCACTTTGTTGGTGCCGAGGGAGACGGCCCTATGGTTGTGCGGGCTTTGGACGTGGATGCATTGATCGATCACATCGATATTGCTGCTGGTCGTAGCGTGGTGCTCGGGTGTGTGGATGGGTACGTCAAGGCCGTTGCTCATCACGCGGTGATCGATAGCGCCAGTTGGATGATTCTGGAAGACGATCTGCGCGATGCGCTCGCAGGGCGCAGGATTCTCTCCGGGCAGGCGAGCTACAAGGATCTTTGCCTGCAAGAACTGCACGATGCTCACACCGCAGCAGCTCAGGATGCCCTGCACTGGAGTGAACTGGCTACGCTGCCACGGCCCGTCGAGGACTCGAACCAGTGGAGTACGGATCATGTGAGCACGCTCGAAGTGAACATTGACGGACAGACCGCGCAGGTCCTGCAGAGCGTTGCACCCGACGTGATGGGTGTGGACGTTCAGGACCTCGTGGCAGGACTGGTGACCGTCGCGGTGGCTCGAACAATGGGCACGGACGCGCGGAGCTGGGCCGTGGACGTAGAAGGCCACGGACGTCCGGCTGATCATTCCTATGGTCGAACCCTCGGATGGTTTACCACCATCGCGCCGGTGGAAATCCCGTTGGCTGATCCAGCGGATGCAGCACGTGCCGCAGCGGAAATGCGCGCGCTCCACGAGGACGGCACAGCCCCGGACCGCCGCACTTATCAGGCACTGCGATACACACACCCGCAAGGGCAGCGAACCCTGGCCCATGGGGCACAGATCCTGGTCAACTACCTCGGACGGGGAGAGACTGGCGCTGTCCTCCACGCGCCGGGCGATGCCGCCTGCCAGTGGACGGATTACCTGGTGGAGGCCGATGTGTGGTCTAGCGAGCGGGCCGTAAGCATGGAGCTGTCCGTGGTGAATGCGGTGATTTCCGCCGAGCGTTTGCGCAGCGCCATCGGCGAGGTTGCTCGCGAGTTGCAGGAGCACGTCAGCCGCGAGCAATCCTCAGGACGCCGCGCTCCGCTGAGCGTGCTGCAGCGCGGAATCTGGTTCCAGTCACAGGTGGCAGCACCGGGTGCCTACGTTGCACAGACTGCGTTGACGTTTGACCGGAGACTGGATGCCGAGGCCGTGGTGGAAGCCTTCCGGGACACAGTGACCGTGCATCCAGCCATGGGCGCGGAGTTCCACACCGATGCTTCCGGCCAACCCGTGCAGAACTTGCCGTGGAGTGGACAGGGCATTGACCTCCCCGTCGAGACCACCGAAGGGGATCTCGAGGCGATCATGCACGCTGATCGCAGCGCGGGCATCGATCTCGCATCCGTGCCGCTGGCGAAGGCAACCATCGTCACCGGCCGAAGTGACGGACAGCCTGGCGACACGCTGCTTCTTACCTACCACCTGGTTCTGGTCGATGGTTGGTCGCGTGCAGTGATGCTGCAAACCTTCCTCGAGAGGCTGACGTTGAGGTCCGGCCAGGCCCGCACGCAGGGTGCGGGAGAGTTGGTTCCTCGCGGTTGTTCTATTGCTGACGCCCTGCTCGAGTCCGTTGACACTCGCAAAGAGCAGGCAGATAGCGACTATTGGGTACATCGCCTAGAGACGTTGTCTCAGCCCACGCTCGTTGCCCCGCAGGCCGCGGATATCTCTTCAGAGCACGCTGGTAGCGAGTTGCCTCGCCAGGTGTTTGCCGAGGTCAGCGAGCAGCTGACCGGCGCACTGCAGGAAAAGATCCGGGCGCAGGCCGTGACGTTGACCTCCGTGGTCAACGCAGCCGTGGCCGTGGCCTTGGGTGCTGTCACAGGGGATTCGGATGTGGTGTTTGGTCAGTCTGTCAGTGGCCGCGATGCCTTGAGCGACCCCGCCATGTCTGATGTGGTGGGAGTGCTGCTCAACACAGTGCCAGTGCGAGTGACAGCTCGGCCCGGCCAGAGCATAGAAGAACTGGTCCAGGATGTTTATCGCCAGCGCATCGAGGATATGGACCACGATTCCGCGGACCTCGGCGCCATCCAGCGGCAGCTGGGGGTAGGCACGCTGTTCGATTCCATGGTGGTGGTGCAGAACTTCCTCGATCCGCAGGCAGCAGCGGAACTTCGGGAACGCCACGGGGTTGTGGAGGAGCGCGCGGAAGATTCCACGCACTTCCCTCTGACCTGGGTATTCACTCCGGGGCCGAAGCTGGGCATCAAGCTGGAATTCCGCCACGACGTGGTGGACGAGTCCCTCGCACATTCCGTGCTCAAGGCCGCGACCGAAGTCCTGACCGCGTTTGTGGACACACCAGAGGTCCCGCTCGCTCAGCTGGCCCAGTTGGCGCCAGCCCGAGCGGAGGATTCTTCCCCGCAAAGCACGACGGAGCAGATGGCTTCCTGGCAGAAGGCCGAAGGCATTGACCGCACCATTGCGGATGAGCTCAAGGACACCGCCCAGCGCTTCCCAGATCGCATCGCGCTAGCGGATGACGCACAGCAGTGGACGTTCGGTGAGCTGATTGCTCGCTGTTCCGACATTGCGGAAAAGATCAAGAATTGCGGCGTGACCAGCGGCGATACTGTCGCCATTGCGGTGGAGCGCTCCGCGCATTCGGTGGTGGCTCTGCTGGGAGCCCTGTGGGCAGGGGTGCGCTACGCGCCGCTTGATCTGACGCACCCCGATGGGCGGCTCCGGGTCCTCGTGGAGGACAGCCAGCCCGCAGCCGCGCTGGTGGACTCGAGTTCTCGGGAGCGCATGGAGCGGATCGGTGCGCTTCCTTGCGTCGACGTCACCACTGCCGATTCCCACGCCACCACCCACACGCCTGCGGCGGTGCCCGGGGACGATGCCTACCTGATGTACACCTCCGGATCGACCGGCAAGCCCAAGGGCGTGGTGATCAAGCATCGCGGGCTGCACAACATGCTGGACAATCACCGGCGCAAGATCTTCGCCCCAGCTGCTGCCGATGGGCGGACGTTGCGGATCGCGCATGCCATCAGCTTCGCCTTCGATATGTCGTGGGAAGAGCTGTTTTGGCTGGTGGAAGGCCACGAGGTGCGGATCTTCTCCGAGGATTTGCGACGCGATGCTGCGGCCATGGTTGAGGCCATTCGCGCGCATCAGGTGGATGTCATCAACGTCACCCCGACCGTTGCCGAGCAGCTGCTCGCGGAGGGGATGCTGGAATCCGGCGCGCATCGCCCGCGGCTGGTGCTCTTGGGCGGCGAGGCTGTCTCGCACGGCGTGTGGGAGACCTTGCGAAAGGCCGATGACGTGCGCGGATACAACCTCTATGGACCCACCGAGTACACCATCAACGCCCTGGGTGCTGGCACGGATGAGAGCGCCACGCCCGTGATCGGAATGCCGGTGGATCGCACGGCGGCGTTCGTTTTGGACCCGTGGTTGCGCCCCGTTCCTACAGGAGCGCCGGGTGAGCTCTACCTCGCGGGCAGCGGCTTAGCGCAGGAGTATCATGGGCTCGCGGCGCGCACCGCCAGCTCCATGGTCGCCTGCCCGTGGGGCGCCCCGGGTGAGCGGATGTATCGCACGGGAGACATCGTCCGCGTGCGTGCGGATGGCATGTTCGAGTACCTCGGACGCAGCGACGATCAGGTGAAAATTCGTGGTCACCGCGTGGATCCCGGCGACGTCTCGGCCGCCGTGTCCCGCGGCGTTGATCCCCGCATCCTCCACTGCGTGACCGTTCCTGTTCGTATATCCGACGCCACACTCCTGGCCTGTCACCTCGTGGCCCCACAACTGCGCGATGCGGACCAGGGGGAGCGGCAGAGTTTCCTGACTGGCGTGCGTAATGCATTGCGCGAGGAACTGCCCAGCTACATGATCCCGGATCGATGGTCGATCGTGGATGAGTTGCCGGTGACGTCGAATGGAAAGACCGACCTTGCTGCACTGGGTGAGGGAGAAAGGATCATGGAGAAGGGCCGCGAACCGGCGAACGAAACCGAGGAGATCACGGCGGAGCTGTTTGCCGAATCGCTAGATATTGAGCCCGAGGACGTGCCGGTGGATGCTGATTACTTTGACATGGGTGGGCACTCCATGGCGGTCATCAAGCTCTGCGCACTGCTGCGTGGAGAGCTGGGAGTGGAGGTTGGCGTGCGCGAATTCTACGGTCTGCGGACAGTCGAGCGCGTGGCGGAGTTTGTGGAGGCGCGCTCGTAGATTCAGCCCAGCAATTCGGCGAGTGCCGGGATGATCCCGTGGCGCCACATCGCAGGGTCGTGGCCACCGGGCGTGCGGTGATTGGTGGTGGGAAAGCCGCGGCGTGTCAGGGCATCGGCCACTGCATCCACGTGTCGTTGCATGGGCGGCTCTTCTGCACCGCACGTCAGTACGATGCGTGCCAGACCGGAGCCACTGTGAGCCGCAGGATTTTCGAGTGAGGGGCCAGTGAGCTGTGCGGCAATGTCGCCTCCTGCGGGCCCGTCCGAGAGCGTGTCCGCGAGCTCTGCAGAACGGTCAGCGGACCACCAGACGGCAGGGGACTGGGCGATGGCTCCTTTGATTGCAGGCGTGGTTTCGGTGGAAGCCGTAAGAGCTGCGCGCAGGGCGGAGAGACCGCCGAAGCTTTGCCCCACCAGGACTATGTGGCTGCTGTTGATGATCGGCGGAAGCTCGGTGGCCAGTGCGCTGGCGAATGTTTGGGAGGTGTACTCCTCGCTGCGGTCTTTGGCTGCCGGCAGGAAGACGCGGTTGATCTGGGGGATAAGCCCTGCCGTGACTGCCCGGTCCAGTGCGCCCGTGAGGTCATGCAGATGGATCCAGTCATCGCCATCCAAAAACACCACGGTGGTATCCGCACCGCGGTCATCGAGGCGCGCGGTGCAGCGCCTGCCGAATACCTTCCGGTCGATGGACAGGCGTGCGCCGGGCAAGTCCGCGATGACTTCTGGGGAGCGAGGCGGCCAGAGTGTCTGGTCCACAGAATCGCCGCTCAATAGGCTCGCCTGTGGGCCTGCGCCGTGTGCGTTATGTGGATCGGGATATTTCAGCTCGCCGGATTGAAAGCTATAGGTCACTGCTGAGTGCGCCGGGATGCGCACATCGACGGTGGACATCGATTCGGTGAGCTCGACGTTCGAGCGGTAGGGGTCCGGGAAAACGAGGGCTTCCGCATCCGCGGGCACCGAGATTCGGTGAAGGGTGGTCACGTCCGGGGAGTCTGGCATGAAAATTGCGCCACTTTCATCATTGACTACATAGGTAAACCTAAGCTAACATCCCCTGCATGCGAGTTGCTGTTTTCGGCTATCAGTCGTGGGGACACCGGACGTTGTCTGCGGTCATCAATGCTGGTCATGAAGTAGTTTTGGTAGTTACGCACCCTGCCAGCGATCACCCTTATGAGCAAATGTGGGCAGACTCCGTTGAGGAGCTCGCCAGCGAACATGAGCTCCAGGTGTGTGTCACTGAGCGCGTGGGTCAAGACGTCATTGAGGCGTTGCGCGATGCTGCACCAGACATCATCGTGGCCAACAATTGGCGAACCTGGCTTCCTCCCGAGGTTTTCAGCCTGGCCAAGCACGGCGCATTGAATGTCCACGATGGTCTCCTGCCCGAGTACGCCGGATTTTCGCCCATCCTGTGGGCGCTGTTGAACCGGGAAACTCACGTGGGCGTCACTGTGCACGAGATGGATGAAGTGCTGGACGGCGGACCCATCGTTGCCCAGCGCGCGATCCCCGTGGGTCCGCAGGACACCACCACGGATCTCGTGGCCAAGACCATCGACCTCATCGAGCCCCTCGTGGAACGCGCATTGAGTGACGTCGCCCAAGGCACCGCCACTGCGCAACCTCAAGATCCCACCCGCGCTACGTACTTCCACAAGCGCGGCGAGCAGGAATCTCGCATAGATTTCACCCAACCTGCGGAAGATATCGCCTTGCTGGTCAGGGCGCAGTCCGACCCGTACCCCAATGCTTACTTTGAATTCCGAGGCCAGCGCGTCCGCGTGCTTTCCGCGCACGTCTCGCAGGGCCGCTTCGGCGGAACCCCCGGCCGAGTCACCATCCCTCACGAGGGAGGAATCGCGGTGGTCTGTGGATCGCCCCGTGCCAACGTGCCGGCGCCGGCGATTGTTCTGGATCGTGTTCGTCTCGACGACAACTCGGAACTGACCGCCACCGAATTCTTTGGACATAGGGCTGGATATATCCAACCAAAGGTTTGACCTTTCCCTTTTGTGTACGGGCCACGCCTCGCGCGGAAATCCGTCACCAGTAACAACGGAGAAAAATGACACTCAAGAAGATTCTCGTTAGCACCGCTGCTGTGCTGACCTTGGGCGCGGCACTGACCGCTTGCTCGACTGATGACCAGTCCGGAAATTCCGGGGACTCCCAGGCAGTCAACGCCGAGCAGGGCGCATTCCCCACCACCATCGAGCACCGCTACGGCTCCACCGAAATCAAGGAAGCCCCGCAGCGCGTGGTCTCCTTGGGCTACACGGATCAGGACGCACTGCTGGCGCTGGGAGTTACTCCTGTCTCCGTGAAGTACTGGGACGGAATGACCCCGGATGGTCAGGCTGCGGGCAACTGGTCCAATGACAAGATCGAGGGCGACACTCCTCGGATCGACAAGGACACAGAAGTCAACGCGGAAGCCATCGCCAAGGACAATCCAGACCTCATCGTGGCCGTGTACTCGGACATCGATGAAGACACGTACAAGAAGCTGTCTGAGATCGCCCCTGTCGTCGTACAAAAGGGCGAATACGAAGAACTACAGCAACCATGGGACGTGACCACGGAAGAGATCGGGCAGGCCGTGGGCAAGCCTGAAGAGGCAAAGCGCCAGGTGGAGCAGGTCAAGGAGAAGTTCGCAGAGCTCAAGGGCCGCCACCCAGAATGGGCCGAAAAGGAACTCGGCGTGGCCACTGTCTCCGACGAGAGCCTGGCTGTCTTTGCCGAGGGCGATCCGCGTAGCCGCTTCTTCACCGAGCTGGGATTCAAGATCAACCCGGCCTACGCGGGCATCACCAAGGACAAGTTCTACGATGAGGTCTCCAAGGAAAACGCAGACCAGATCAACTCTGACGTGCTGGTGTGGGATCAACTGTCTTACTCTCCGAAGCAGAGCAAGGCTTCTGTGACCGAGGATCCGATCGTGGGCAAGCTGCCCGCCGTGAAGGACGGACACAGTGTCTACCTGGAAGGCGACCTGGAAAAGGCCTTCGGATGGCAGACCGTGCTGAGCCTGAACTACCTGCTGGACAAGATCGAGCAGCCGTTGGCAGACGCCACGAAGTAGTCTGAATCAACTGCCGAACCGCCCCGCATGAACGTGCTGGGGCGGTTTTGCTGTTGCTGGCTAGGGGACGGGCACTCATGGGGATAACGGATGCACGCTAGGGGCGAGCTGCCTGTATTCCGGTCAGAAACCGGGGTAAGAATAGACCAGTTGTTTTCTAGAAGGGATTCCCTGTGCACTTAAGCGACCTCATGGACGCCACCACCCTGCTCCAGAACTTTGGCGGCTGGGCGCTCGGCGGCATTGCGCTGATTATCTTTATTGAATCCGGCGTGCTCTTCCCGTTCCTCCCCGGCGATTCCATGCTGGTCACCGCGGCAATCTTGCGCGATCAGCTGGGCTTGAACGTTCCGATTCTGGTGGGCGTGGCCATCGTCGCGGCGTTCTTGGGCGACCAGGTAGGTTTCTGGCTCGGCCACCGCTTTGGCCGCAAGTTGTTTAAGCCCGACGCCAAGATCCTCATAACCGAGCACCTCGAACAAGCCGAGGCTTTCTTCCTGAAGTACGGGCCGTTGGCTCTGGTACTGGGGCGCTTCATCCCGATCGTGCGTACCTACATTCCCGTGGCCGCTGGTACCGCGGAGATGCCGTACAAGAAGTTCGTGGGATGGAACGTCACGGGTGCAGTGCTGTGGATTGTCAGCATGGTCGGCATTGGCGTGCTGCTGGGGGATATCCCGGGCATTGCGGATCGCATCGACATGATCGCCATCGTCATCGTGCTGGTGTCTGTGACTCCGGTGGTGATTTCCGCGATGATCAACTGGCGGAAGTCCAAGAAGACTCCCGCCCAGGAGCTGATGGAGGACTAAGCCCTGATCGTCACTTGGGGACGATCAGCGGACCGCCGGTGACAGGATCCTCGATGACTAGCGCGTTGAGGGCAAACGCCTCGAGCAGTAGCTCTGGGGTAATGACCTCGCTGGGACGCCCGGTGGCGAGGACCTGTCCATCCTTCATCACCACGAGATTATCGCTGTAGCGTACAGCCAAGTTGAGATCGTGCAGCACCATCACCACAGTCCGATCCAGCTCTCGGCGTAGACGCTGCACCAGCTCCAAAATCTCTACCGACGTGGCCAGATCCAGGTAGGTGGTGGGCTCGTCCAGGAACAGGATGTCCGTGTTCTGCGCAAGAACCATGGAGATCCACACACGCTGCCGCTGCCCTCCGGACAGAGAATCCAGGGTGCGCTCCGCCAGCCCCATCGAGCCAGTCATTTCCAGCGCCTTGTGCACCTCGGCTTCGTCCGTGGACGACCACTGACGGATCCACGATTGGTGTGGGTGCCGACCGCGCGAGACGAGATCAGCCACGTTGAGTCCCTCCGGGGCGGTAGGGGTTTGTGGCAGCACGCTGATGGTCCGTGCGAGGTCCTTGCGCCTGATGGATGAGATATCGGCGCCGTCTAACAGCACTTCGCCCTCATTCGCCGGAAGGAGACGAGACATGGCTCGCAACAACGTGGATTTGCCGCAGCCATTGGGGCCGATGATTGTGGTGATCTGCCCGCGAGGAAAGTCCACGTCCAAGCCTTCGATGACCGTCCGGTCGCCGTAGCCCACGGCGAGGCCGCGTGCGCTCATGCTGTGCTTCTGAGTCATGTGTCCTTCTTTGTTCGCGGCACTGCTAACTTCCAGCGTGGGATCTTTTCTCATGCCGTGGTTGACCTATTCCGTTGGACCAGCAAATAAATAAGGAACGCACCGCCGATTGCCGAGGTGAGAATGCCCACCGGCAGCTCTACGGGCAGAAGAGTTTGGGTGCTGATATCTGCCAGCAGGAGTAGCGCAGCGCCGGTCAGCGCAGAGGCCAGAAGCGGTGGTGCAGAGCAGTTGCACAAGCGCAGCGCCACCTGTGGGGCCACGAAGGCGACGAACCCGATGGGGCCAGCGGCCGAGACCGCCACTGCTGCCAAAGCCACGGCAGCGGCGAGCAGAAGCACCTGCACACCCTGGACGTTTTGTCCCAAAGCCCGTGCAGTATCCGAGCCCAGCAAGGTGGCTAAAAGTTGGTGACCAATCCAGGCCAGCAGCGGTGTAAACACCAACACAACAATGGCGATGGGCCACATCTTGGACCAGTCCGCAGTGCTCAGGGAGCCAGTAAGCCAGAACTGCGCGGCCGCGGCATCGCGCAACTCCGTGCGGATCATCAGGAAGTTGATATACGAGGTCAACAGAGCAGAGATGATGATGCCGAACAGCACTAGCCGGAAGGAATCAGTCGATCTCCTCCACGCCAGAGCCCACATCACCGTTGCGGTGACAGCCGCACCAAGCACCGCGGCCAAGGGAATGCCGATGCTGCTGAGCCAGCCGAGGAAACCACCAGCGCCACCACCCAGAGTGATGACGGTGACCGCGGCCGCGGACGCGCCCGTAGTGAAGCCCAAGATATCCGGGCTGGCCAGCGCATTGCGAGTCACGGACTGAGTGAGGGCTCCGGATAATCCCAGCGCACAGCCCACCAGAATGGCCGTCAGCGCACGAGGCATGCGCCAATCCAAAACCACCAGACGCTCAATGCGGGTGCCCTGGCCGGTGAACAGCACCTCCAGCACACGAGCCGGGGACACAGGATAGTCACCCAGGCCGATGGAGACCGCCGCTAGCAAGACGATCGCCACGAGCAGCAATAGAGACACCGTCAACGCGCGAGGGCGCCAGACCACAGAAAATGAGCCCACGCGGAATGGCGGGCGCCCAGGGATAGTGGAAGAGGTAGGGCGGGCAAGGAGGGAACTCATTAAATGGCCACCACCCGGCGTCGATAAATAAGGGCGATGAAGAACGGCGCGCCCACGAACGCGAGGATGATGCCTACTTGCAACTCGCCCGGACGAGCGATCAGACGGCCCACCACGTCTGCGAACAGCATCATCACCGCACCCGTCAGGGCAGAGTAAGGGAGGATCCAGCGGTAATCAGGGCCCGTGATGGCGCGCACGAGGTGCGGGACCACCAGGCCGATGAAGGTGATGGGGCCGGCGGCAGCTGTCGCGGCACCGGCCAGCAGTGCGATCAGAGCCATGCCAATCAGGCGGGCGCGCTGGGTGTTGATGCCCAGTCCGGAGGCGATGTCATCGCCCAGATTCAGGAGGTTTAGCTGCGGTGCCGTGATGAACGCCAGCAGGAGGCCCACCAGGATAAACGGCAGCACGCCGTAGAACACGGTGAGATCCCGGCCCGCGATGGAGCCGACGGTCCAGAAGCGCATGCGATCCAGATTGGCATCGTCAGTGAGGATAAAACCGCTGATGATGGCGCTGAGGACCGCGGACAAAGCCGCGCCGCCGAGGACCAGCGTCATTGGATTGGCCTGTCCTCCTCCTATGGACGCCAAACTAAACACCAACGCAGTAGCAGCGATGGCCCCACCGAACGCCCACATGCTGGTAGCCCACACGGACGTCACACCCAGCAAGGAGAAGCTGGCAACCACGGCCAGGGACGCACCGTAGTTGATGCCGAGAATGCCCGTGTCCGCGAGAGGGTTGCGCGTGTGCCCTTGGATCAATGCACCGGAGGCGCCAAGGGCAGCACCGGCGACTAGGCCCAACAGGGTGCGGGGAATGCGGAGCTCGACGATCACGCGCTGATCCACATTCAGCCCCTCCGCGTGGCCGAACGCCGTGCCGAGATCGCGGAACACGGCGGACACTTCTCCAAAAGGGATCTGCCGTGATCCAAACACGATGCTGGCAACGATGCTGGCGAGCAATAGGAGGAAAAGGACGCCGAGGCCGACGAGGCGACGCGGGATTTTACCTGATGGAGCGCTGGCAGAAGCGTCCGCAGTAGCGTCCGCGCGAGACCCCAGGTGTGATTGAGAAGGGGATTGCGCATGCGGGGTAGAGATAGCCATGCATCCCTCCTTGACGCGTGAAAGTCCATGATCTTAACGGGAGCAAGCTTATATGAACAAGGTAAGCCTAATCAAAGTACTACAAGGAGGGATTGTGGAGCTGTGCAGGTGAGTGTGTGAGCCAGCAGGTGCGGCTAGTGAGGTCGGTCGGCCCTGAATGGCGCCGACCCTACACCTCAGCTCTATGCTTCTGAGCAGGGATTTGGACATGTTTTAGCTGGTTGCTAGGCTAGTCAGGTCTTGCCGTAGGTAGGTACCCCCATGTTCTTTTTTTCGACGCTAACGCGTCAAAATCCCGGGAATGCCACATGACCTGCGGAAAGAGTCTCCCGCTACAAGGGAGAAAAACTGTACATCCACTTTGTTACAGGCCCCTCGCCCGAAGCGGCCGCACGGATAAAGGCAGCGAGCACCCCTAACTACTGAGTTAGGCGGAGCGTGAGTAGCCAGCGATCGTGCGGTACACGCGATTCATCAAGGGTGAGCACGGGAACCGTAACGAAAAAGGCAACAGGTCACTTCACATGACCATGACTGATCCGATTGCGGACATGTTGTCACGAGTGCGCAACGCAAACAATGCGTTCCACGACACCGTGTCTATGCCATCCTCCAAGATCAAGGCCAACATCGCCGAAATCTTGAAGCAGGAAGGCTACATCGCCGACTACTCCGTTAACGACGAGACCGTCGGCAAGACCCTGGAGCTTAACCTGAAGTACGGCCCATCTCGCGAGCGTTCCATCGCTGGCGTGCGTCGTGTTTCCAAGCCGGGTCTGCGCGTTTACGCAAAGTCCACTAATCTGCCAAAGGTTCTCGGTGGCCTGGGCGTGGCTATTATCTCCACGTCCCAGGGTCTGCTGACTGACCGTGAGGCCAACAACAAGGGCGTGGGCGGAGAAGTCCTCGCCTACGTCTGGTAAGAGGAGGTTTAACCATGTCTCGTATTGGCAAGGCACCGGTGACCGTCCCCTCTGGCGTCACCGTCACCATCAACGGCCAGAACGTTGAAGTCAAGGGTCCTAAGGGCACCCTGGCTGAAGAGATTCCGGCACCAATCACCGTGGCTCAGGAAGGCGAAGAACTCGTCGTCTCCCGCCCCGATGACCGCCGCAAGAACCGTTCCCTGCACGGCCTGTCCCGCTCCCTGATCAACAACATGGTCGTGGGCGTTACTACTGGCTACACCATCAAGATGGAAATCTTCGGT
>NZ_KV793692.1:1327-3943 GCF_001808545.1 Corynebacterium sp. HMSC077D03 | reverse complement strand
CTACACCATCAAGATGGAAATCTTCGGTGTGGGTTACCGTGTGCAGCTCAAGGGCCAGAACCTGGAGTTCGCACTGGGCTACTCTCACCCAGTCCTGATTGAGGCGCCTGAGGGCATCAAGTTTGCCGTCGACGGAAACACCAAGTTCTCGGTGCTGTTGCAAAGTTGGGGCAGTAGAAAGACCGGCGTGAAATAATCAGAGCCATGGGCATCTTCTCCGGTCGGCATTTCCCCGTGACATCATCCTGTGGGCGGTGCGGTGGTACTGCCGCTACGGCGTGAGCTACCGCGACCTCGAAGAAATGATGACCGAGCGGGGTGTGCCAGTCGATCACACCACGATCTACCGCTGGGTGCAGAAATACGCCCCTGAGCTGGATAAGCGCACTCGCTGGTACCGGCAGGTACCCGACTGGCAGGCCCAGTCCTGGCGGGGGGATGAGACCTATATCCGGGTCGGCGGCACGTGGTGCTATCTCTACCGGGCTATTACCGCCGGTGGGCAGACCTTAGACTTCTACCTCTCACCAAAACGGAATGTGGCTGCGGCCAAGCGTTTCCTGGCCAAGACGCTGCGATCGAATACGACAGCCGGGTCCCCGCGGGTCATCAACACCGACAAGGCACCAGCTCTGGCCAAGGCAATATCCGAGCTGAAGGCGGAGGGAATCTGCCCTCAGATGGTGGAGCACCGGCAGGTGAAATACCTGAACAACGTTCTCGAGGGAGATCATGGCCGACTTAAAAGAATCCTGGGACCGAAGGGGGCGTTCAAAAACCGAATTTCCGCCTACCGGACGTTGAAAGGGATGGAAGCGATGCATTCATTACGGAAAGGTCAGGGCACGATGTTTGCTTATGGGCACCCCAATCCGGACGCGGTGATCGTCAACCGGGTCTTCGAGACGGCCTGAGAACGCCGGCACGCAGCGGCCATCAGGAAATGAGAAACTGGGTCGTCTCGGCTCTCCGCCCAACTTTGCAACAGCACCTTCGTTCTCTTAGTGAAGTGCTGGCCATTCTCGGAGGTTCAACCGGTCGCACAATCACGTTCATGATCGTCGTCTCTGAGAGTTAATCTGCGACGCTGCAGGGGATGATAGGTTATGGGCTTTAAGTTAAGTTGTATTTTTTTTGAAAAGGTGTAACCTAGTGAACGTCAAGCCGCAAGGCAAATAAGCTCTGGCCCTCAGTTGAACTGGGGGCCATCTTTTTTATAACAATGGGGATTGTTTAAGCGCCTGGGGGATCCATTTTTCGTTTCGGAGCCAGATCCCTAGGTCTTCGTTTATAGCTTTGGCAATTGTCACGCAGTCTTGGTGCGTTCTGCTGACAGCGTCAGTGTCTTTGATAAGTGGACGTCTGTGGGTGGCGCGGTTGCGGATATCCTTCACCGCCATTACGCGTTGTTGAAAATCTACTCTATCTGGGGAATTTAGATGGGGAGCGAACGCTTCATTCCAGAGAATCACGCGTGCATTATTTTCGCGAGCGTGTTTCTTTGGCAATAGGTGGACCCAGTTTCCAAAGGTTAGTCCTGCCACGTAATCGTCATGTGTTGGAATTCCTCCGACTGTTTGCGTGTGGGCGTATTCTTTCAGTGCCGTACCTTCGGAAGGGATAACTAACTCTTTCAGCTTTCCTTCGGGGTTGGTTAGCCATTCGGGGGAGCCATTTTGTGGTGATTTACTGTTCCATTGAGCTAAAGCCCGATCTATAAAATTTCGGAGCAAAACTTCAACTTCGCCTGTCGTTCTATCTACAACTGATGCGAGATATCCGTTCCATAGGTACAACTCAGCCGCCAAAATAATAATTCGTTGTTCAGTCTCGGCATGTTTTTTGGCGATGTCTAAGTAGGTCTGTCTTCTTGGGCGGGGAAGTGCGTCGACGATTCTGTGCGCATCAGTGTATGTAAGAGGGTTGGTATAGAGATTCATGACATAACCTTTCGTAGAAATACTTTCTAATCTTACGGCAAGGTTATGGGGGTGATAACACTCCTCGCAAGGGGTAATTTTGGGAGTTTCGATTACAGAAATCCGTCGAGCAGAATGGGTGCTAGAATGAAAAACATATATTTTTCATTCTAGCACCCATTCTGCTCAATAGCAAGTTGAACCAGCTAAATGTGACTAGAAACACATTTGTGGCGATTCTCGTCACACCCGCATGCGAACGTACTAGAACACCTTTCCATGCTTCACTCCAAGTTCAGTGCTAAAATCGCCCAGTTTTGAAACAGTGCCGAGCTGGTGTGTACCTGGTTTGGCAGCGCAAGTTTCTGGTGTCAAAAATGGTGGATCTCCAGGAGTCTCTCGTGAAGCGTCCTCCTTATATACAGTGGGCATACTGCCGTGTATATTCATGCCCACCAGCGGATGAGGTAGTCGCTTTCCTCCGGCATGGTTTGCATAGTGTGGGTGAACATGCCCGCGAGTGAGGCGTCCGCCGTGTGCTTCTTCTCCATGCTCAGAGGTTGCTTGTCCTGGTGCTGTTGCAAAATTGGGGTAGTAGGAAGATCGACGTGAAATATTCACAGCCATGGGTATCTTCTCCGGTCGTCACTTCCCCCGTGACATCATTCTGTGGGCGGTGCGGTGGTACTGCCGCTAC
>NZ_KV793692.1:0-1227 GCF_001808545.1 Corynebacterium sp. HMSC077D03 | reverse complement strand
GTGGGCGGTGCGGTGGTACTGCCGCTACGGGGTGAGCTATCGCGACCTCGAGGAGATGATGACCGAGCGGGGTGTGCCGGTTGATCACACCACGATCTACCGCTGGGTCCAGAAATGCGCCCCTGAGCTGGACAAGCAAACACGGTGGTACCGGCAGGTACCCGACTGGCAGGCCCAGTCCTGGCGGGTGGATGAGACCTATATCCGAGTCGGCGGCAGGTGATGCTACCTCTATCGGGCGATCACCGCCGGTGGCCAGACCTTAGACTTCTACCTCTCACCAAAGCGTAACGTCGCCGCAGCGAAGCGTTTCCTGGCCAAGGCCGTCAGATCCAATGCGTCAGCCGGGTATCCCAGAGTGATCAACACCAATAAAGCACCCTGCCTAGCCAGGGCAATCGCCGAGTTGAAGTCAGAGGGAATCTGCCCGCCACCAGTGGAACACCGGCAGGTGAAATACCTCAACAACATCCTGGAAGGCGACCATGGTCGGCTGAAGCGGATCCTCGGGCCGAAAGGCGCGTTTAAGAACCGGACATCTGCATATCGGACGTTGAAAGGAATGGAGGCGATGCACTCATTGCGGAAAGGGCAAGGCACGATGTTTGCCAACAGGCAACCGAACCCGGACGCGGCGATCGTCAACCAGGTCTTCGAGACGGCCTAACAACGCCCACACGCCGCGGCCATCAGGGAATGAGAAACTGAGTCTTCGCTGCTCACCACCCAACTTTGCAACAACACCTTCCACATCGGGTTGGTTTTCAATAAACTATCCCTGAACTAAGCACTAAGGGATTGACGGTAGCGTGATTGGAATGTTGCCATACAGATGTTGCTGTATTGTTTAGATAAAACTCTAAGAGAATCGGACCTGACCCCTGTTAGGTAGACACCTGATATCCAGCCCGGTTGGGTTGGGAAGAAAGGTAATCTACCACCATGCCTAGGTACTCCGAACAGTTCAAACGTGATGCTGTGGCCCTCTACGAAAACAATGAGGACCTCTCACTTCACGCGGCTTCAACAGAGCTTGGCGTTAATCGTTCCTCACTTTATTCCTGGCTTAAGCAGTACGGCACCGGCAAACGATCCCGCACGAAGACCATGCGCGACAAGGCCCAGGCGACGACTGATTCTGAGCGAATCCGCCAGCTAGAAAAAGAAAACGCAAAGTTGCGCGAAGAACGCGACATCCTGCGCAAGGCCGCGAAATATTTTGCCGAA
>NZ_KV793691.1:0-3953 GCF_001808545.1 Corynebacterium sp. HMSC077D03 | reverse complement strand
CCGACGTGTCTACTTTCCGGGGTCAGGCCCTGCGTTTTAGCCAAGAAGAACTGGCCGCCTACCGCGGCGCCACCGTGCCGGATCTACTGCCGGAGCCGTTGCGTTTGTTGTTCGTCGGCATCAACCCGAGCCTGTGGACCGCCGCTACCGGCGCGCACTTCGCCCGCCCGGGTAACCGCTTCTATCCGGCCTTTTTCCGAGCTGGGTTGACTGCCCACCAGTTCGATGCCTCGGGCGGCTACGCGGACGCCGACTTTGACGAGCTGCAAGAACGTGGCATCGGCGTGTCCAACCTCGTTCCGCGCGCCACCGCCCGCGCCGATGAGCTAACCACCGACGAGCTGCGCCAGGCCCCGGCACGCCTGGACGATATTGTTAGCAAACACCACCCGAAGGTCGTGGCCGTGCTGGGAATTACCGCTTACCGCAAGGCTTTAGCCTGCCCAAGGCGGCCATCGGGGAGCAGGACTCGCCGTGGGAGGGCACCCGCCTGTTTGTGCTCGACAACCCCAGCGGACTCAACGCCCACGCCAGCGTCGCGGACCATGCGGCCGGGTACCGGAAGGTGGCCAAGGCCGCGGGCATCGCGATTTAATCCCGCGCAGAGCCGGAGACTGTGACCTGGCGATCATTGATGCGCAAGGTGTTGTCAGCGGCAGCAATAACTGCGGCATCGTGGGTGGCGGCCAGAACGAGTGCGCCCCCGTCCGCAGCTCGCCGCAGGAGCGCGATAACTTGGTCGCGGTTTGTGGAGTCGAGGGAGGCGGTCGGCTCGTCAGCGAACACATAAGCCGCGCCGCGGAGCAGGGCTCGGGCGATGGCCAGCCGCTGCTGCTCGCCTCCGCTGAGAATAGCTGCCGGCCCGTCGAAGGGGACATCAAGACCGACTTCGCCGAGGGAGTGCAGCAATTCTTCTTTGGAGTATTGCTTCCTGGATAGCCCGAGGGTGAGGTTATCTTCGCAGCTTAGTTCGGGAATGATTCCGTGGTCTTGGTGGATTATCGCTGCGCGTTCTCGCCAGAACCTCCGCCTCCGCTTCATCTTCCACGCGGAGGCATTCTCGCCGTCTATCCGGAGGAGGCCGTCCGCCGGCGACAGGAGCCCGGCCAAGGTGTTGAGCAGCAAAGTCTTTCCGGAACCGCTGGCCCCACAGATGGCGACAAAGCCTGGCCCGGGTAGGGAAAACGTTGCATTTTCCACGAGGGACTTCTTCACCGTCCGCGTGCTGCGTCCCGCAGAATAGGTCGATTCCGCGGCGAGACAGAGATGAGAGGTGGAAATCTCCGGCGGCAGAGTGGGGGACTGATTGGGGCTAGCCAATGACATTGTGACTCCTAGGGGAGGCGGACATGTGCTGAGAAATACTGAGACGGACAAAACCGAGGTAGACGATTAAGACAAGGCAGCTTAGCGCAGTGAAGGTGTAGAGGAACGGGTTGGGAAGCAGTAGCGGAGCCAGGACGGACAATATGACGACAACAGTCAGGCTGACCAGTTGGCTTTTGAATAGTCGCCACATCGTTTTGTCCGGTGATTGCCCAGCGCTGTGGAGGAGTACCAGGAGGCGACGGTGAACTCGGAGCTGGATGCGCGCCTGGACTATCAAGGCCGCAAGCGTGGCGAGCAAAGCTCCGAGGGCGCTCAGGATACTCAGCCAGAACAGCGCCGTGTTGGCTACTAGTTCGGCCAGACCGCGATCGGCCGCGTGTACCGGGTACACGTAGCCTTCGAGGCCGGCAGCGGTAAGTTCTGGACCCAGTTCCGAGAAATCCGCGAAGAGCAAATTGTTACTCGAAGCTGTGGAGCTTAGGAAGTCTGCGTCGAAGCCGGATAGATCGTCCGTTTCAAGCACGTAAAAACAATCGCCGGGAACCAGTTCCCCCGACATTGTTCCACTAATGAATCCGACCGCATGATCGGCACTGACCGGACCAATTTGCGCAGACTTAAGGAGCAGGTCGCCGGATTCCTGAGCCCACAGATCCACGGAAGCTGCGAAATGCTCTTGGGCTGCGGAATAGTCGACCGAGTGGTTGTCGTCTCCGGGACGGAACTGATAATCCTGCAGATCGTGCCATTGGCGGTTAGCAAGTGCCACGGGGCAGGAGTCCGGCACACCGGTAGCTTCTTTCGGCAAAGTATGGCTGAGGACAGCCCCGTGCTCCCGTTCCCAGCTGAGCGCGAAGTCGCGGAAGTTCTGCTGCACACTGGGCGGCAAGAGCTCGCCTTCTTCCACGCGGCCAGCAGGGCCGTCGAAGTTGGCTGAAAAATGCAAGGCTCCAAACTCCGCGAGAGATTTCCAGGTCTGTTGGGCCTCGGATTCCTGCTGGTAGGAGCGGAGCGCAGCCGCTGAGCTAAGACCCGCTGCTACAAAGGTCACGCAGGTAAAGACCGAAATTACTTTCAGCGCTTTTCCCGCCGCCTTCTCTGCGGGGGCACGCTGCCCCAGCAGCGCTACTGCGCGGCGCAACAATGGGGCGGTGACGGCTACGGCCAAACCGGTGGTAGCCAGGGCCAAGCCTATCCCGGCGGCGTAGAACCTGAGGAACAGGAGGGCAAAAGAATAGCTCCCTTGGCGGGCGAGGAATGTACTCGCAAGGCCAATGAGAACTAGGTGCGGGAGGATGACAAAGGTCCATTGCCGCCAATTGCCTTTTTGACTGCGGTGCCCGCCATTTATTGTGCGCAGCGCTGCCAATCTAAGACCGGAAACCCGAAGAACAAATACCAGGGCAAAAAGGGAAACGACAAATAGAAGCAGGATCGCCACCAACGCGGGCAGGCGGAATACGACCGATTGGATGAGGTGAAGGAACTGCGTCTTTTCGCTTAGCCTGAGCCCGTCATTCCTGGCCGATTCGTAGAAGTGGTTCGCATTGCCACCCGTTGCTTTGGGAACCAAGACGTAGTCACCGTGGTAATCCAGCGACCCAAGTTCACTGGTCGCTTGCCTCAAGGCATCAGGCCGGTTGAGTCGGGGAATGCGTTCCGGTGCTGGATAATCCTGTTCCAGCGGGATGAAAACTTCGTGGGAAGTCCCACTTGCGTCATCGGTGCCAGTCAGCCGGTAGATGGAGTAGCCGTTCTGCTCGGCCAATGAAACCAGTGAGTTACGGATTACCGTCGGTGCGTAGTCGGACTCAAGTTCCTTCGCGAGAGGAGTCTTAGGTTCGACGTAATCAAGGCTAAAGGTTGATTCGACCCCTAAGGACAAGGGCTTGGTGGAGTCAACCAGGGCAGTCAGCAGCCACCCAGTGGTCGCGATGACTGCAGCAAGAAGTAGGCTCAAAAGCCCAAGTACTAGGGGTCGAATGCGCAAGAGTTTTAGCAGAAGTTGTAGTAGTAGCTGTCCTTAGTGCCCGGCAAATTCGTCGCCCAAAGCTCGGCGATCGACTTCTGGCCGCCGCGGGTGTTGATGCTTCGTTGCGTTCTGCCGTTGACGGTCACAGTCGAAGTATGACAGCGATTCACGGTGAAATAAGAACGCGCCTTAGCGTTCCAGAAACCGTACTCCCAGGTACCGCCACCTGCAGGGTAGCGAACTTTCCGGCCGACAGATGCCCAGTAGGTTGTGAAGGCTGGTGCTGCCTCGCCGAGTAGCTCGGCCATCACACCGGAAGCAAAGCCTCCCTTGGCGCCGTGGTCTTGGAATTCTTCTGCGGAAGCAACGGCTGAGTTAGATACGGAAACGCTCAGAGCAGAGGCAATCAGCAGCGCTGCAAACTGCCGAGTGCGCTTTTTGGGGGTCATAACAGTCTCCTTTGAGGGAGAAAATGAGGCGGGATTGCCTCAAAAGGGAGACTACCCTAAGTGAATATAAATGGGAATAGAACCAGTTTTCTAATTTTATTGGTACTTTTCACGGGCCTTAGGCTCGGGAGGGCGGTGGTTGTCCTTGGTCCGCTATGTCTTGGATTCACCCCACTCGGTCAAGCGGATGTGCAACGTATTAA
>NZ_KV793690.1:159987-232494 GCF_001808545.1 Corynebacterium sp. HMSC077D03 | reverse complement strand
TGGTTGATTAGGATAGGGCCCCGCTTGGTTAATGCCGATGAGATCTTTCCCCAAGGCCGCTAACTCCGGAGAAGCTGAATACATCATCTTTCGTTGCCTTGTTCTGACGGCGCTTGAGCAATCAACCTGGTTGTTATCGGCCTTGGATCAGGGAATCCATGGCTGGAGGTCTTGTGATCGCAGGGGTATTTGCGGCGTCAATTATTCACTCAAGCCACACCGGTTTTCCAATAGTGCTCCTGTTTGTACACCGATTTTCCCGTTTCCCTTAGGAATGCTCAATCCCTGCGTTTTTGAATGGCGTTTAGATCGCTTTATTCGTTGTTCAGCTAGTCGAGACGTTTTCCGTGAGTAGTCCCATTTTGAGCCGGTGGGTAATTGCGTCTATTTGTTTGCATAGCTGTGCAATTGGTGCTTGTCCGTCTCGTGAATGTGCAGGTAGAGACAGTTTCACTGATAGCGGCGCGCCGCCGGACTGATTTATTGCCCGTGGGCGACGGTGTCGGTGACTGTTCCAATTCGCCGTCCTTAGTCTCGGCTTAAAGCACAGTGTCGAAACGCTTCTTATGGATGGATCGCATGAAAGTAGACATTTCGCCGTCGATTTCTCTATTGCGATTGCAGCCGTGGACCGGTTGGTCCTTGGGTAGTGGCGACGAGTGGGGTACGGAGTTGCTATGGGGCTTACGGTGCCGGTGTAGTTTCGGGGAATCGCAACCTCACCGAGGTAAGTCGCCCTTTCAAGTTTTGTCGTTTCGTTTGCGTCGCGGCGGCTCCGACTTCATCGTCTGCGGAGCGTTGAGTCTTAGTCGTTCGGGGTGACCTTATGCTGCGGGCTATAACTCTAAGTCTGCGGCTTGTACGTGGTTGCTGTAACGGGTCGTGCCTGTTTGGTGGTTTGCTCGCGCCAGGGTTATTGCTTTCTGGTCGGGTCCAGGGCACGATAGCTTGAGCATGAATGCTCTAATGCGCGCTGCATTTTAATGTGGGCGAGGCACGGCTTTTGAAAGTTTGGAATGCGGGTCGGCTGTTTTTATTTCTTTTCGGTTTAGTGGGTTGGGTAAAAGATGAGTTTGTAGACGCTCGTAATTTTCCTGGTGAAAAGTTCGATGGGATCGACGTACGAATTACAACATTTATGGGTGAAGGAAATTATGGGCGACTAGTGGCAAGTTTGAGGAGAACTCGCGAGGTTTGCCAGAAAGTGGATCGGTGAATGCGATGTGCGTTGCGGTGAGATGCATTGGGACGCGCATGTCCTCCGCGTCGGCGGGATAGATGACGGGGTACACGGGGTCGCCGAGAATGGGTACGCCGGCTTGCCACATGTGGAGCCTTAGCTGATGGGTCTTACCCGTCTTCGGCTTGAGCGTGTAGCGGGCGAGCGGGGGTTGCTTGCCATGAATATTTTCGTAACCGGTGTTGTCCACAGCGGTCACGTCGGCGAGGATGGTGATCGCGTTTACGGGGCCGTCCACAATGCGCCCTTGGATTTCGCCAGGGGTCTTTTCGATGCGTGACTCCCACACGGTGCCCGCCGCGACGTCGGAAAGCGGGGCGATAGCCTCGTAAGTCTTTTGCACACGCCTTTCCGCAAATAGTGTCTGGTAGGCGCCGCGTACGTCCTTCGTCTTTGTAAATACCAAGATTCCGGAAGTAAGTCGGTCGAGGCGATGCGCGGGTGTGAGTTCGTCGATTCCGGTCTTGCGGCGCATCTGAACAGTGGCCGTCTGGACGATGTGCTTTGCGCGCGGCATCGTTGCCATAAATGGCGGCTTGTCTACTACGAGCAGGTGCTCGTCCTCATAGATGATCGGGATGTCATAGGGCACCGGTGTTTCGGGCGCCGGCATGCGGTAGAAGAACACGTCAGTGTCGGTGCTGAGCAGTGTATCCGAGCGCAGGACCGTTTGGTCGCGCAGAACCACCTCATTGTTGTCGAAGCGCGCCTGGAGCGCCGCGGCGTCGTCAAGCGGACTGCGATGGCGCTGTGCTGTAATCACTTCTTCCAAAAATGCCCAGGCTGTAATTGGGCCGGCCGGTACGCGCACCCTGGTCGGATTCAGACCATCTTTAATTGGCAATGGGCTGAACCCCTTGCGCATATGCACTAGTCTGTTTCCCATGGATTTTGACTCTCTTCTCGCACCGGTAATTGAATTCTTCTCTAACGGCATTGGCGCCGTAATCGCACAGATTGCGGAGTTCTTGTACTCCGTATTTTTCCCAGCTAATGCAGGCGCTGCAACTACTGCGGAGATTGGTTAGTACGTACTAGACTGAGGGTATAACCAGCTGAAAGGAAAACATCATGGCCAAGGAAGACATTGTTGTTGTTGCCGTAGACGGTTCGGAAGCCTCCAAGAACGCTGTTCGTTGGGCTGCTAACACCGCAACCAAGCGCGGCATTCCGCTGCGCATTGCCTCCAGCTACACCATGCCGCAATTCCTGTACGCAGAGGGCATGGTCCCTCCGAAGGAACTCTTCGATGATCTGCAGGCAGAAACTCTGGAGAAGATCGAAGAAGGCCGCGCCATCGCTCATGAGGTTTCGCCGGATCTGAAGATCGGCCACACGGTGGCTGAAGGCTCCCCGATTGACATGCTGCTGGAAATGTCCAAGGACGTCACGATGATTGTCATGGGCTCCCGCGGTATGGGTGGTCTCTCCGGCATGGTGATGGGTTCCGTTTCCGCTTCCGTGGTTTCCCACGCTGCCTGCCCGGTTGTTGTGGTTCGTGATAACAACAACGTCACCGAGCTGAACAAGTACGGTCCGGTTGTTGTTGGTGTCGATGGTTCTGAGGTTTCCCAGAAGGCTACCGCTTATGCCTTCAAGGAAGCAGATGCCCGTGGCGCCGAGCTCATCGCGGTTCACACTTGGATGGACATGCAGGTTCAGGCTTCCCTCGCTGGCCTCTCCGCCGCACAGGCTGAGTGGGCAGACGTGGAGAAGGAGCAGGCAGAGCTGCTCAGCGAGCGCATTGCTTCCCTTCAAGAGGAGTACTCAGGCGTTCAGGTCAAGAAGGTTATTGCTCGTGACCGTCCGGTCCGCGCACTTACCGACGCCGCTGATGGCGCCCAGCTGCTCGTCGTTGGCTCCCACGGCCGCGGCGGATTCAAGGGCATGCTTCTTGGCTCCACCTCCCGCGCACTCTTGCAGTCGGCACCATGCCCGATGATGGTTGTGCGTCCGGACTCCGGAGAATAGAGCGCTAGTTTCTGGGGGTTCCCTGGCAATTAACTAACGATTCATCAACGCTTCGAGGGACGACCTGCGGAAACGCAGATCGTCCCTTTTGTGTTTATATTTTTTGCTGGCACCATAGTGCTTGTAGCTGAAAGAACTAATAAAAGGAGATAGCTATGGGCATGGGCCTAGGATTTTTCGGATCGATCATCGTCGGCATTATCGCTGGCTGGTTGGCAGAGAAGATTATGAAGCGTGATCACGGCCTTCTGACCAACCTGATCGTCGGTGTACTTGGCGGCCTCTTGGGCGCAGGCATTATGTCCTTTGTTGGTTTTGACTCCCCGAATCGATGGATCATGATGATCGTCGTCGCCACCTTGGGCGCTTGTTTGCTTCTGTGGATTGTCGGCCTGGTTACCAAGAAGTCTCCCAAGTAAACAGGGTTAATTAGCGTACATACCGGTTTGTCTATATTGTATAGATGAACCGGTTTTGTCGTTTTAGGAGAGGATATGCCAGAAAAGAAATCGCGCAGGAACCGTCCGAGTCCGCGCAGCCGACTCCTTGAGTCCGCAACCAATCTTTTCACCACCGAGGGCATTCGCGTCATCGGTATTGACCGCATTCTCCGCGAGGCGGATGTGGCCAAGGCATCCCTTTATTCCCTCTTTGGCTCTAAAGACGCCCTCGTCATTGCATATGTGGAGTCGCTTGATGAAAAGTATCGGGCCGATTGGGAAGCCCGTACCGCAAACATGACCGATCCGCACCAGAAGGTGCTGGCCTTCTTCGATAAAGCAATCGAGGAACAGCCAGGAATCGAATTCCGCGGCTCCCACTTCTTAAACGCGGCGGGCGAATATCCACGCCCTGAAACCGATGCTGAACGCGGCATCGTGGCAGCCTGCGTAGAGCACCGCACCTGGGTGCACAACACCATGACTGCGCTGCTTACCGCAAAGAACGGCTATCCTTCTGCCACGCAGGCAAGCCAGCTGCTCATCTTCCTGGACGGCGGCATGGCAGGCGCGCGCCTTACCCGTGACCTTTCACCGCTGAAGACCGCGCGCGAACTGGCTATTCAGCTTCTTTCTGCGCCTCCTGCTGACTATTCGATTTAAGCTGCTTGCGAGCCTGCGCCACGATGCGCATGTTTTCCTTGCGCTTCGCCTTAGCCTGTTTCTTTGCCTCCTTGCCGGAACGGGCTTTCTTTTTGCGCTTTTCTTCCTTGGAACGCCAGCGGCCGATGGTCTCACGGCGGAAGGCATGGACTTCCTCTGGTAGCGGGTAACGGCGGCGCAGGATTAGCTCATAAACCACTGTCTGGATGAGCGTGTAAAGATACGTCCAGCCCCAGTAGTAAATGATTGCCACCGGGATAGGTGCGTTCATTGCGGTGTTCCACAGCAGCCACGGCACCAAGAAGATGAGCAGGACCGTAAACCAGAGCATGCGGCGGTTGAACTTCTTATCAAACTGCGTGGTCAGATAAGAGCGGTAAAGCGTGATGACCATGTTCAGAACGGTGAACAAAAGCGCTAGCACCAAGATGGGAATCACAAGATCCTTGTGCTCACGGGCGAAATCCGTAATCGGTACTCCGTTGAGCAAGGTGGTGCGGAATGCCGCGACGTCTGCGGGATTTAAAAGGCCCACATGGTCGCTGTTGCCCTCGCGGGAGGCGCGCAAAACCACCTGGTAGAGGCCCAAGAACATCGGCATGATGATGAAGATGGGCAGGCAGCCTACCGCCGGGTTGAATTTGAATCGCTCACGCAGTTCCTTTTGCGCGGTGAGGATCTCCATCGCCTCTTCCACCGTGGTTGCCTCTTTGAGGCGGGCATTGAGAGCGACCTGCTCTGGGCGCATGAGCGCGCCAATGCGCCCCGACTTCACCGAAAGCCAATTCAGCGGTGCAATAAAGCTACGGATTGTGATCACAAGGAAGACGATTGCCACCAACCACGCCAGCGAGCTATCGAGGAATTGGGCGAAAAGTATGTGCCACAACTTCATGATTCCGGAGACCGGGTACATGAATATTTCGAGCATGTTAATCCTTCACGAGGCGCGGATAGGGCTTTCTGTACTGTACAGCGATTAAGTTTAAATTATGAGCAAAAATAGAGTGAGCACCGTCATCGGTGAGCTATTGCTGACCAGTGGCGTCATCTTGCTTCTCTTTGCCTTCTATGAGGCCTACTGGACCAACCTAGAGTCTGACCGCCTGCAGGAAAAGGCGAGCGAAAACTTGGAAACTCAGTGGCACAACCCCCGCGGAAAACTCCACCCCAAGCTGGGTGAGGCCTTTGCCCGGATGTATATCCCGACGTTCGGCTCGGATTTCCAATTCGCCATCATTGAAGGCACGCAGGAAGAGGATCTACTGCGCGGTCCAGGTCGCTACACCGATAGTCAGATGCCGGGGGAACTCGGAAACTTCGCCGTCGCCGGCCACCGCGTGGGCAAGGGTGCCCCATTTAATGACTTGGCTAATCTTGAGACCTGCGATGCCATCGTGGTCGAAACCCAGTCGGAGTGGATAACCTACCGCGTGTTGCCAATCGACGGCGCGCCAGCTGATTGCTTTAGCCCTGAACAGAAGGCTAAGCCTGAGTACCAAGGTCTGAGCGGTCGGCATATCACGCTGCCTGGCGATGTCGGGGTTATCGCCCCTGTCCCGGGCTGGGATACCCCGGTCGAGCAGGCGTCGGAAGCCTTGCTCACCCTAACCACCTGCCACCCGCAGTTTTCGAATGCGGAGCGCATGATTGTCCATGCCATGGAAGTCGCACATGAACCGAAGGTAGAGGGCAAGACCCCTGCCGTACTGGAGGAGAGCTAGATGTATCGCGCACTATGGAATCTTTTGCCAGGGCCCACCGCCGTCAAAGTGGTGTTGGTGCTCGCGATTGCGGTTGGCGTATTTTGCCTCCTGATGGAGGTTATTTTCCCGTGGGTTTCGACGATAATGCCGTATAACGACGTGGCGGTTTAAAGCCCTAAGTTCTTAATCGCCTCTTGGGCGATGAGCTCAGCCTTCAAGGTCTGGAGCTGATTCGACCACACCAGCACGGCCTTGTTGTCCTTTTGCACGGCGTATACGGAATATGCTTCGTCGAAGACGCCGCGGCCGCCGGACCAGCCTGCGAACTCGGCTAGTTCCGTGGAATCGACCGGGGCGGCCCAATCCACCACGGCACGGGCCTGTTCAACGTCCGGCATCTCGCGGACTACGACCGTGGCCTGCGGGTCTTCCGGATAGGACCAGAAGATGCACGCGGGGGTGCTAAAGCGCTTGTCGACGGCCGTGCGGGTCATCCTCTGCCCATTCGTATCAGCTACCCACTGGGTATCGAGATAGGGGCAGGCTTCTTCGGCATTCGGCTCGGCGGTGGCATCGACGGGCAGGCCGTCTCCTGGAGCCGCGGAAGACGGCGCGGCGTCGTGAGGCGCGGGTGCGGAGTCGGTGGATGCGGTCTCCTGGGAGCTGCAGGCGCCGAGGGCGAGCGTGACGGCCAGAAGGCCGGACAGTAGGCTTTTGCGCATGATGTCCACAATAGACCAGCGTTCCTCAGAGACTGAGGCTTTGCGCAATGGCATTCATATCCTTACCGCGACCTTGCTCGTGGTGGCCATCTTCAGCACGGTGCGCCTGCCGTTGTGGCAGGCCGTGATTAACCTGTTGCTGCTGACGGCGTTTGCGGCAATTTACTTCGCAGGCTCGGTCTTTTTGGAGCAATGGCCAAAGGGCGTGCGATACCTATGGCTGGTGATTCTATCCGTCGTGTGGATGGCAGACATGTTCGTCGCTCCCGTTGCGATTTACCTGGTCTTCGCGCTGTTCTTTTTGTATCTCTACGTACTGGACCTGTACGTGGGCATAGTCTGCGTCATTGCGGCGACGGCGATTTCGGTGATCATGCAGATCCCGGGTGGGTTGACCTTCGGCGGTGTCATGGGACCTGCGGTCTCTGCGCTAGTGACGGTGGCTATCTACTACGCATTCCGAGCCTTGTCCCTGATGAATCGCGAGCTCATCGAGACGCGTTCGCAGCTGGCGGAATCGGAACGTGAAAGCGGCATGATCGCAGAGCGCCAGCGCATCGCGCACGAGATTCATGACACCCTGGCTCAGGGGCTTTCCTCCATCCAGATGCTGCTGCATGCGGCAGATCGGGACTTGGGGAAGGAAGACATCAAGCGAGCCCAGGAGCGCATCGAACTCGCGCGGCGAACTGCGGCCGATAACCTGCACGAAGCCCGCGCCATGATTGCGGCGCTCCAACCACCCGCGCTGGCGGAGGCTTCACTGGAGGCGGCGCTTAACCGCATGGCTGAGAACTTCGCGGCCACTAGCGGCGTGAACGTCGAGGTGGAGGCAGAAGGTGAAGAAGTTAAGCTGCCGATGAAGGTAGAGGCGGCGCTTTTGCGTATCGCGCAGGGCGCGGTGGGCAACGTCGTCAAGCATGCGGGTGCCACCCGCGCGCGCATCACCGTGACTTATGCCCCGGACGAGGTGCGTGTCGACGTCGTGGATAACGGGCATGGCTTTGACGTAGCGAAGGTGCAGGACCAGCCCGCGGGCCTGGGGCATATTGGGCTCAGCGCTATGAGCCGGCGCGCGGAGGAGCTCGGCGGTGAGGTCGTGGTGGAGTCAACACCAGGTTCCGGTACTGCGGTGTCAGTTAGTATGCCCTTGGGCGGCACGGTAGATTAAACTTTTGGATGATTGTCTCGACCACTTTAGGAGGAAGCGCGCGTGATTAGGGTCTTGTTGGCCGATGACCACGAGATCGTTCGCCTCGGGCTGCGATCCGTACTCGAAGGCGCTGAAGACATCGAGGTTGTAGGCGAGGTGGCAACTGCGGAGGCCGCGGTGTCCGCGGCACAGGCCGGCGGAATCGATGTCATCTTGATGGACTTGCGCTTCGGTGCCGGCGTGGAAGGCACGCGCGTGATGGGCGGTGCTGAGGCAACCGCAGCTATTCGCTCCTCCATGGCGCATCCGCCGAAGGTTCTCGTAGTGACTAACTATGACACCGACGCCGATATTCTCGGCGCCATTGAGGCTGGCGCAGTGGGCTACCTGCTCAAGGACGCTCCGCCGAACGAGCTGCTCGCTGCCGTGCATTCCGCCGCAGATGGTGACTCGGCGCTTTCGCCGATCGTGGCAGATCGTTTGATGACCCGCGTGCGCACTCCGCGCACCTCGTTGACCCCGCGAGAGCTAGAGGTACTCAAGCTGGTGGCTGCCGGCGCTTCCAACCGTGAGATCGGCCAAGACCTCATGCTGTCTGAGGCAACCGTGAAGTCCCACCTGGTGCACATCTACGACAAGCTGGGCGTGCGCTCGCGTACCTCCGCTGTGGCGGCTGCTCGCGAGCAGGGCGTGTTGTAGAGCCTTCTCGGCCTTACTGCCCACAAGGGGGGAAACGGGATATTACTGGGCGACCTTATGCGGACAGACGCTGCTGGATTTTAGCGGTGATGTTGTCAATCTCCGCGTTGATGGTCTTGTGCACGCGGCGGCGCTGCTGGTCGGTCATATACTCGGCGTTATCGATGGAAGAGTCAACCTCGTTGAGGCGCTCCTTCACGTCACGCTTGAAGCCGGCCGGGAGGTCAGAATCCTTGAGGGTGTTGCGGATGCCTGCGGTGCGAGCCTTTAAGGAAGCACCGTGGCCGGAGAATGCCGCCATCTGATCGGTAGTCAGGCCGGCTTTCTTAGCGCGGTTGGCCTCAAGCTGGCCCTGTGCCGCAACGATGCCACGGTAAACGAGCGGCAGCAGCAGTGGGGCAGCGGTGCGCAGAGCACCGGCGTAACGCTTGACATTGTCCTTGTTAAGGCGGCCGTGCTTGAGCTTATCGAGCTCGAGCTGTGCCATCTTCTTTTCGTGCTTGCGGCGCTTCTTAAGGCCCTTCTCCTCGGACTTGATGAGCGCCTTTTCCTGCTTGGCCAGGAGCTTCTGCTGGCGCTGCTGGGCCTTGGATGCTTCCTTAACCTCTGCCTTGACGCGGGTCTTGGCGGCCTTGACCTCGGCGCGTGCTTCGCGGCGAGCCTTCCTAATCTTCTTCACGATGCTCATAAATTTTTCCTTTACTTAATTGTCTGGGTTCAACTTTACCTTGCTGTTCTATTAAGCTCACCCGTTGTGAAGGATGTGCTTGGTGCTGCGGACCTCGTGGGGTGTCGCTATAGGCTGGTGCAGCGGCGTGCCCATCCGGAGATCCAACCAACTGAGGCCTCCAAGGCCCGGGCCGAAAGGCACGTGGCCGCCGTAGAAGCCGCGATGGCGAACCTGCCGGTCAAGGCTCCCGGCCGCTTCCGGCGCATCGACTTGGAAGGTGATGAGTGGGAGCGTTCTATGGCCACGCTAGAGGCGTTGGCCTATGGATACACACACATCACGGGAGCCATTTTCGCCACCGACGAATGGAAGGTAGAAGTAGACCTTCTGCTGCGTGAGGGTGAGGCATATACGCCGATCATCGTCTCGAATCACCGCGTAGCGCGCCGTAACGAAAATGCGCGCACTCTGGCGGTGCCCACCCACAGGGTAGGCCTTAGTGAACCACTAGAGGTGCCTTATAAGCTGCGGCATCATTCCGTCGACGGTTATCGTCTGGCATTTGCCGCGCGTGCGCTGGAGGACCTTGATCTAAATTCGGGCCGGGGCGGAGCGATTGGCCAGGATCGCTCGCGGGTATTTTTCACCGACACCGCACGTTTTGACGTCGCGAGTGCGTTGGCGCGGCCTTTGCCCACGGGTCCACGCCGCGTCAAAGAGTGCGCAACCTGCCGTTTCTGGAAGCTATGCGAGCCTGAGCTGCGCGCCCGCGACGACATTTCACTGTTCCTGCCGGGCGATCGCGCCAAGCCCTACCGCGAAAAGGGCATCGAGACGGTACAAGCGCTAATCGACGCCCAGTTGGGCGAGCCCTCCCAGCTCGCCAAGGCATGGCGGATGGCTGAGCCCATGCTGCGCCGAGACGAAGTGCTTTCGGTTCCGCGTGCGGATGTCGAGGTTGACGTGGACATGGAGGCCTACCTGGACCAGGGCGCTTATCTCTGGGGTGCTTGGTATGAGGGTGAGTACCACGCCTTCGTGACCTGGGAACCGCTCGGCGGGCGCGCTGAGGCCGCTAACTTCGCGGAGTTCTGGGAGTGGCTGATGGGCTTGCGTGCCCAGGCGCATGCTGCGGGCAAGACCTTCGCGGCCTATTGCTATTCCGCGCACGGTGAGAACCACTGGATGCGCATGTCCGCCAAGCGTTTTGGCGCCCCACAGCTCGAAGAGGTCGAAGAGTTCATCGCCTCACCCGAGTGGGTTGACATGTTTGTCCACGTCAAGCGCAACTTTATGGGCCCCTATGGGCTCGGCCTTAAGACCGTGGCTCCCGTTGCCGGTTTTCAATGGCCCGAAGACTTCGACGGCGAGGAATCCGTCAACGCCCGCCGCGAAGCTTTGGCAGGGGATATGGAAGTTCGCCAGCAAATCCTTGATTATAATTCTGGCGACGTGCAGGCCACCCGTGCCGTGCGCGACTTCATGAGTGTCGGCGCGCCGGGCGTACCTGCGCTTTCTAGCATCTAGCCTTTGGGGCTTTATCTAATCTCTCTAGCATCCTCCGATCCTGGATACGCCGGAACCGCCGCTGTAAGCGACGAGTCTGCGTATTAGAACAGCAGCAGTGGCGCTAGGATGGCCGCGCCTATGCCCAGCTGGTGCCACGGAATGGTGGTCTCCGGGGCAGGACCTTCGGCCTTCTTCTGCAGCACTGCCTTTTGGGCTTTCACCGCGCGTACGATGAGCACCGGGTAAACCGCGAGGGAGCCGATGCACAAGAGGGCGGCGCACAGGGTGACCCAGACTGTCGTCGAGGACATCCAGATCGCCACGCCGCCGTTGATGAAGGTGGCGCGCAGCAGGCCTAAGCGGTTGAGCTCCTGCAGGCCCGAACGGGTGGCTGCCGGGCCGCCGCCCATGGTGATGGGAAGCAGGTAGCTCATCACGCCAAAGAGGAGCTGTGCGGCAAAGCCCACCACCAGTCCAAGCGTGGGAATGCCGGGCTCAGGGCTAAAGAAGTGTTGCACCGTGTAGTAGGTCAGCGCGCCTACCAGCCAGAAAGCGGAGCACAGAACGGAGATCGAAGGGTAGTTCACCCGCCCGCGCGGATCCTTAGCCACATTGAGCACGTTGGTGACCCATCCCTCAAGGCTTAAGACCCAACCCACGCAGTAGACCGCGAGCCCGAACTCCGGGTGGTTAACAATGGTGCCGACCAAGGTGATGACAACGCCGAGCGCCAACAAAAGGAAGCTCGGGCGCATACGCTTGTTGACGCCCTTGGTGCGCCAGATGGACGGGAACAAGATTGTCAGCGAGCCGGCCGCGGCCAAGCCCACGAAGCCAGCGACGTTGGCCGTGACGTGGGCGATGAGCAGTTGTGGGTGAGCAGGATGCACCGAAAGCAGCGCGCCCAAAGCAGCGCCCACCGCGAGGAAGAAGGCGGAGGCGACGTAGGCGGCAACGACGGGGCGGAAGCGTTTGCCATTGCTTCCACGCCACTGGCCGGACAAGGAAACGCCATGCCAGGCAATCATCGCAGCAACTATTGTGGCGCCGACCTGGGTGAGTATCCAGTGCTGTGACCACGCATGCAGAAGCAATTGACCGATAAGCACCAGCACAATGCCCGCGTTGAGCACGTAGATGCGGGTGAGCTGGGCGGGCCGGGCGGAATCCGGCAGGCGGGTTTGCACAAACTTCTCAGAAAGGTGCTGGGACCACACCACGATGGAGTTGCTCAGAATGCCCAGCGTGAAGATGTGAATGAGCACCCAGCGCGCGTTCGGGATAAAAGTGTGGATAGCGCCTGCAACGATGAAGACCATCATCCAGATTGTCACGGGACGCGAGGCCCGGCGATGCCACGTGCGCGCTGACCATTTATCCATAAAACACGAGTTTATTCGTTTTTTCTCAAGGTCAAAGTCAGGCCTGTCAGTACCAGCGCCGCGCCGCCGTAACAGGCGATGAAGCCGGCCCAGGGCAGGGCGTCGAAAAGCAGGCCTGCCACCGCGCCCAGGACGGAAGAACCAAAGTAATAACAAAAGACGTACATGCTGGAGGCCTCCGCACGGTCATGGGTGGCCAGATGGCCGACCCAGCCAGAAGCTGTGGAATGCGCGGCAAAGAAACCGACCGTCAGCGCCACGATGCCCAGCAGAACTAACGGAAGGGGCCCGGCGCAGGCAAAGATGCCGAGCGCGAAAAGGAGACAGGAAGCAAAAAGCGTCTTTCCATGGCCGATCTGCTGTACCAGCCGGCCTGCGCGAGCCGAGGCCCACGTGCCGCTCAAGTAGAAGAGGAACACCGAACCCGCCAGCGCTGGCGCCAGGCCAAAGTGCTGGATGAGCCGGAATCCTAAGAAGTTGTACATCGAGACAAAGGTGCCCATCGCCAGAAATGCCACGAGGTATAGCTCCACCAGTTTGCGGTTTCGCAGATGGCCAAAGATGGCGCGTAGCTCGTTGCCAAAGCGCAGTTCCTTAGGGGTGAAGTTGCGCTGTGCGGGCAGCAACAAGATGCAAACGAGGGCGAAAAATAACGAGACGCAGGCTGAGCCGAACAACGCCCATCGCCAAGAGCTGAACTCCACGATGCTGGTGGGCACGAGACGGCCGGTTAGCCCGCCGATGGAGGTGCCGGCGATGTAGAGGCCCATCGCGCGGGCGAGATCGGTGGCAGAAAGCTCCTCAGATAGCCAGGCCATAGCCGTGGCTGGGGCGCCGGCAATCACCGCGCCCTGCAGGCCACGCAAAGTAATGAGCAGTGCGGCGTTTGGGGCCAGCGGTACGGCCAAGCCCAGCAGCGTCGCGCCCACCGCCGAGACGATGAGCAGGCGGCCGCGTCCGAATCGCTCCGAAAGGATGGAAGCGGGAATCACGCATAGTGCCAGCGCGCCAGTGGCCGCCGACACCGTCAGAGCGGCCTGCGTGGAGCTGAGCCCCATCTGTTCCACCAGCGTGGGCAGTAGGGCTTGGGTGGTGTAGAGACAGGAAAAGATCGCCAGCCCCACGAAGAGCATTGCGAGCATGGCGCGCCGGGTTCTAGTCATATAAACAGCATGCGTGGCGGGAATGCATGTGTAAAATGTCTGAAAATTGAAAATTTAATGCAGATGGCGCATATAGAAAAGTGGGTGCGGGAGTGAACCTGGATGACGTTCGTGGCGTCGTCGCCGTTGCGGAGCTCGGGCAGGTGGGCGCCGCGGCCGATGAGCTAGGCATTTCCCAGTCTGCGCTCACCCGCCGAGTGCAACGCATGGAGCGTGCGCTGGGGGCAAGTCTTTTCAACCGCGTGGGGCGCAGGCTGGTGCTCAATACCCGCGGTGAGGCATTCGTAGTGCAGGCACGGAAGATGCTCGCCGCCGAGCGCGCCGGGCGGGATATGGTGTCCCGGCTCATGGACCCGGAACGCGGCACGGTTCGCCTAGATTTCATGCATTCGCTGGGCACCTGGATGGTCCCTGACCTGGTCAAGGATTATCGCGCACAGCATCCGAACGTGGATATTCGTCTGCATCAAGGCGCGGCGCAAGAGCTGGTTGGCCGCGTGGTCGCGGGCGAGTCTGACCTAGCGCTGGTGGGCCCGCGGCCTGCTTTGCCCGAAGCGGCGGAGCCGGCAACTAGCGCACAGGTAGGTTGGCATCAGATCGAGAGGCAGCGGCTGGGGCTCGCCGTGCCCGAGGGGCACTGGGCCGCAGGCCGCGCGGAGGTAGGAATCGCCGAGTTCCGCGAGGAACCCTTCATCGGCATGCTTCCCGGGTATGGCACGCGCATGCTTCTCGACGCCCTAGCAGACAGTGCAGGCTTTAGCCCACGGTTGGTCTTTGAGTCGATGGAGCTAACCACTGTGGCAGGACTCGTTGCCGCCGGCCTGGGTAGCGCGCTTCTGCCCCTCGACGACCCCTACCTGCAGGTAAGAAACCTCGTTCCGCTGCAGCCGCCCGCCTACCGCGAGCTTGGCCTCGTCTGGCGGCAAGGAGATGAGGCTCCGCCGGTCGCGCAGTTCCGCGACTTCATCGTGGAAGGGGCCTGGGCTAAAGGCAGGGTCTAACAAGGGCTCGAGAAGTAGGTGAAAACAAAAAGAAAGCCGGCCTTCCTGCCAATCAAAGGCGGGTAAAGGCCGGCTCTAAAAGCGTGAATTAACGCTTACTTGGAAGCTGCAGCGAAGCGCTCAGCAACGTCATCCCAGTTGAATACGTTCCAGACTGCCTTAACGTAGTCGGCCTTCACGTTCTTGTACTGGAGGTAGAAAGCGTGCTCCCACATATCCAGCATGAGCAGCGGGGTGAAGTTGATGGAGGTGTTGCCCTGCTGATCGGTCAGCTGCTGAACGAGCAGGCGGCCAGCGATGTGGTCGTAGCCCAAGACAGCCCAGCCGGAGCCCTGCAGGCCAAGAGCCGCAGCGTTGAAGGCCTTCTGGAAAGCCTCGAAGGAACCGAAGTCACGGTTGATAGCCTCTGCCAGCTCGCCGGTTGGCTCGCCGCCACCGTTAGGGCCAAGGTTCTTCCAGAAGATGGAGTGGTTGGTGTGGCCACCCAGGTTGAAAGCAAGGTTCTTGTACAGAGCGCGGAGGCGGTCAGCGTTGCCCTCACCCTTGATCTCAGCGTCGATAGCCTCGAGAGCAGCGTTTGCGCCAGCAACGTAGTTAGCGTGGTGCTTGGTGTGGTGCAGCTCCATGATCTCTGCGGAGATGTGTGGCTCGAGTGCGTCGTATGCGTAGTCGAGTTCTGGAAGTTCGTAGACAGCCATTGTTAATTCCTTTCTTTGGGTACGGTGCCCAATGATAGGAGCGCTGAAAGTATTCCGCCACAATTTTTCCACCCCGCGCTACACTCGTCCGCATCGAAGAGCAGGCCTTGGCCCTAAACGGTGGCCAAACGGCCCGAAGAAAATTCGTGAAAACCATCAAATAACCATCAAATTCAAAGTGAAACGAGGAAGAAAACATGTCGTGGTTGTTTAAACCAGAACCGAAAATCGTTAGCCGGGAAGATGCTCTGCCGGGGCGCGCGGAACCGATCTTGGAGCCGCAGCCGCACGCTGTGTTGGGCACGCCGATTACCGGCCCCTGGAAGGAGGGGCAGAAGTCTCTCGTGATCGGCATCGGCTGTTTCTGGGGTGCGGAGAAAATGTTCTGGGAAACCCCCGGTGTGGAGTCCACGTCCGTTGGCTATGCCGGCGGCACCACCCCAAACCCCACCTATTACGAGGTCTGCCGCGGGCTGACCAATCACGCGGAGGTCGTGCAGATTACCTATGACCCGCAGCAGGTAACCCTGAAAGAGCTCGTGGTCAAGGCTTTGGAGGCACACGATCCAACGCAGGGCTTCCGCCAGGGCAATGATGTGGGAACGCAGTACCGCTCGGCCTTTTATCCAGAGACCGAGGCCGAGCGCGTGGAAATTCAGGGCATCGTTGACTCTTACGCGGGCAGGCTTGCCGACGCCGGCTTTGGTGACACCACCACCGAAGTAGTCGTGCTATCTGAGACCGACGCAGGCGAGTATTACCTCGCCGAAGACGAGCACCAGCAGTACCTGCACAAAAACCCGCACGGCTACTGCCCGCATCATTCCACTGGCGTGAAGTGTGGCTAAGACCCAGCCATGCCGGGATAGAGCGAGAAGCGTTTCTTAGCTAAAAACGCTTTTTTACCTGGTGCCGGAAATCGGAAGGCTTGTTGAGCTGGTCGCGCTCGACGAAGGCGCGCATGCGCTCTGCCAGTTCTGGCGTTAGCTGCGTACGCGCCTGTGAGCCGAGCACGCTATCCCAGTACCAGAAGGTTTCCTCGAAGTAGTTATGCCCGTGCCCGCCGGGAACGTTGAGGGAGTTGAGCTGGTCCAAAGCAACCTGCCAGAAGGTGATAAACGGCACCCATGGCAGGCGCCTGAAGGTATCTGCGTACAGCGTCCTTGGGGTGGGTTCCTGGATCCAGTCAGGGCGCATGAAGATAAGGCGGCGATCCCACCATACGATGGCGTCCGAGGCGTGTTGGCCAAAGACCACGCGGGGGCGCTGCCAGCGTTGATAGTCGTTGCCGAAGGCATCGTGCTCCATATGAGCAGGTACGGAGGCAAACCTGACGTGCCGCCCGGCGTCGATAAGCGGTAGCCGCTCCAATGAACCGCGGTCGCGGGCGCGGGCCAAACGGCGGGTAAAAGCCGTCATCCGCGGCGGGCCGGTAAAGACCGCGCCGTCGCAAGCCGCCAGCAATTCCTCCAAGTCCCGATAGTTTTCAACGATGCCGTAGCAGCCCAAAGACTCCCCGGCGAAGTAAAGCTTCGGCCGGTTATCCTCCGGCATATCGTTGATGCGTGATTGCACCGCGGCGATGAGTTCGCGTGCAGCATTGATTGGTGCTTTGCGGTCCACGACGTAGCAAAAGACCGAAGGAAGATAGGAAAACTGCAGCGTCACGGTGGCGCAGTCGCCATGGGTTAAAAACTCATAGGCGGATACCGAATAGTTGTTGATCCAACCGGAACCTGCTGGCATCTCAATCACAATGGTGTCGCGGCGGAAGGCACCGGTGCGTTCCAGCTCGGCGAGCGCCTGTTGAGCGGCAGCGATGGGGCCGCGGCCTTGGACCAATCCAATGAAAATGCGGATCGGTTCGTGCGCATCAGAGCAGAGCATGACGTCCTTGATGTCGTGCGCGCGGGGGCCGCGATCCAAAAAGGCGCGGCCTTGTGAGCCCACGGCAGTCCATGGCTCCAGGGACCACGGGCTGCCGGAGCGCTCAGGCTCCCACGGCATCACAGAGCCGGGATAGACCAGCTTATTAAGCTGCAGCGCCTGCATCGAGGCGTCGTGGATGAAGCGCCGCCACAGCATGCGGTCACTAAACAAAGTCATGAGATAACCCACGGTTGATCCGGCCAACGGCCACGCCAGCCAGCGTGGCAGCCAGCGTTGGGCCTGGCGGGAGAGCTGGGTGACAGTGAGCTGAGCGGCCTCGCCGATGACGAGCAGGCTGCCATAACCTAGGATTCCGATGGCGATGCCGAGTGCTGCCGACTGGGGGCCGCGTTCGTTGTACTTGTTGACCAGCTTGGCCTGCTCGCTCTGATTACGCAGAGAGCGCACGCCCATCAAAAGAGTGACTGCGCCCAGTGCGAGGTGGGTGCGGCTGCGGGTGGTGGGGCCAACCCTGTCTTGCGGGCGCTTACCGATGTAGCGCAGCCCGCGTTTAGTGATAAACGCAGCGGTGGTTGCCGTGAAATGTCCGGCTGCCTGCCCGATGGCGACGTTGGCGGCCGTGACCCACCACGGGCGAGGAAGGAGCGAGGGTGAGACCGCCGCCCAGGTGGCAATCTCGGCGGCGAAGATGCCGGGCGCCATATTTTGTGGCAAACGTCTCCTGCCCGTCATGCGTACTCCAGGGGTAAGATCGCTTAGCACTTCCAGGCCGAAAACCGCAGCTGAAAGGGTATGTATGGCTGCGGTGCGGGCGAATTTGCGGGCGATATCACGCATGCGAACCATTCAACCAGCATCCTCACCCTCGTGCAGGGGATGTTTGATCGGGCATAAATGATGTGAAATCGGACAGTCCCTTGTGTGAGATCGGGCGTACAACAGGCGAAGTTGGGGGGCTCGGGGCACAATAGGGCTCATGGGAAATCATGTAGGAAACAAAGTCGTACTCATCGGCGCAGGTGATGTTGGAGTTGCCTACGCATTCGCACTCGTTAACCAAGGAACCGTCGACCACCTGGCCATCATCGACATCGACGAGAAGAAGCTCGCCGGCAACGTGATGGACTTGAACCACGGCGTGGTCTGGGCGCCTTCGCGCACCCGCGTCACCAAGGGCACCTACGCGGATTGCGCTGATGCCGCAATGGTGGTCATTTGCGCCGGCGCCGCGCAGAAGCCGGGCGAAACCCGCCTGCAGCTGGTGGATAAGAACGTCAACATCATGAACTCGATCGTCTCCGACGTCATGGCCAACGGCTTCGATGGCATCTTCCTGGTTGCTTCCAATCCAGTGGACCTTTTGACCTACGCAGTGTGGAAGGCTTCCGGCCTGCCGCATGAGCGCGTCATCGGCTCCGGCACCATCCTGGACTCCGCGCGTTATCGCTACATGCTCTCGGAGATGGATGACATCGCTCCGACCTCCGTCCACGCCTACATCATCGGCGAGCACGGCGACTCTGAGCTCCCGGTTGTCTCTTCGGCCAATATCGGCGGTGTGTCCTTGTCCCACCGCTCCGAGGAGGACCCGGGCTACAACGAGCGCATCGAGAAGATCTTCGAAGATACTCGCGACGCTGCCTACACGATCATCGATGCCAAGGGTTCCACCTCTTACGGCATTGGCATGGGCCTGGCACGCATCACTCGTGCAGTCATCCAGAACCAGGCAGTTGTGCTTCCGGTTTCTGCGTACCTGCAGGGCCAGTACGGCGTTGAGGATGCCTACATCGGCACCCCGGCAGTGATCGATCGCTCCGGTATCAACAAGGTCGTTGAGCTGGCGCTCGACGAGCACGAAAAGGAGCGCTTCCGCGCTTCCTATGAAACGCTCAACAAGATCAAGACTGAGATCTTCGGATAGTGAAAATCGTCGCGCACAGGGGATACTCCGGTAAATATCCGGAATTGTCCCCTCTTGCATTTGCTAAGGCGCTGGAGCTGCCGATTCACGGCCTCGAGTGCGATATCCGCCTGTCCCGGGACGGCAAGGTGGTGGTCAACCATGACGCCACCCTTGACCGCACCGCGGGCCGCCCAGGCCGCATCGCGCAGATGGATTGGGAGGAGTTGCACCAGGTCGATATCGGCGGCGGCCAGCACATGTTGCTGCTCGATGAACTGCTGGAGATGCTGGGCGATAACCCGCATCACCTTTACATCGAAACCAAGCATCCCTCCGGCCAGGGCGATGTCCTTGAAGAACAGCTGGTGCTGCGCTTGCGCTACGCCGGGCTTCTCGATGACCCCCGCATCCACATGATTTCCTTTTCCCACAAAGCAGTCCGGCGCATGCAGTCTCTTGCCCCGCAGGTCGATCGCTTCTATCTACGTCGCGACTGGGAGCGGCACTTCCCGGATGTTTTGCTTTCCCGCCCAACGGGCCTGGGCATGTCGTTGTTGCGTGCCAAATTGCGCCCCGATGACATCGGGGCCTTTGGGCTTCCTACCTATCTGTGGACGGTGGATAAACCGGATGACATGAAATGGGCGTGGTCCAACGGAATAGACATTTTGGCCACGAATCAACCAGAAGTGGCCCTACACGCCATCGAGCTCTAGCCAGCAGGTAGATTGGTGAACATGGCCAAGAAGAAAAAGAACAAGGAACAGCTGCCTGAGGGAATGTCTCGCCGTCAGGCCAAGCTAGCTGCTCGCGCCGCAGAGCGCGCGGCCCTAGAAAAGGATGCCCGTCCATTCGGCGGCTTGAGCGCTGAGGCTTCCCTCGTTGCGATGCAGGAATTCGTTCCTTCCGCGACTGCAAAGCTCTCCCTCAAGGGCTTTGACAAGAACGTTTATGTCGCCACCGTTCTGCCGGGCGCTTCTGCCGCACTCATCCGTGACGATGAGTTCGGCGGCGACGCATTCGTGGGCTTGCAGGTACAGTCCCACACCCACAACCCGGGCCGCGACCTCGCATTCGCCCTGAACTGGGTAAAGAATAATGAGCCGGGCTCTACCCTTGAGTCCACCGCGGCAGACGGCTCCGAGCCGGCTCTTAGCGAGTTGCTTGAGGAATCTGCAGACTTGGACATTAACGTCTACCAGGATTTCTCTTGGTGGATGCCAGAGGGCGCTCAGATCACCCCGCAGGTGGCGCAGTCCATGCAGATGGCAAACGACTCCGTCATCGAGTCCCACCAGGTAGGCAACGATATCGAGGGCATCGCCTTCTGGGCAAACGCCGGCGGCGGCAAGGCGCACATCCGTTGGGTACGCCCGAACGATGATGAGAACGCCTTCTTGAACGCCCTGGCCCGCGTTGCAGCACGCGGCGAGCTGAACCTTGGTGAAAACACCAAGTTCGCCGGTGTTTTCCGCACCCACGGCCTCATCGCGCCGGTCTTTGACCTGCAGCCAGAGGTAGCATTCGACTCCTACGAGGCAGAGCTTGCCCGTGTCGACAAGGCGCTCGCCGCAGAGATCGACAACGACGAGAACCTGAACTCCGACGAGCGCAAGCAGCTCGAGAACATCAAGTCCCGACAGGTCACCCTGCGCTAGAAAGTAGCTGTTTAGTACTTCCCGCGCGGACGATGCGCCTATAAAAGACACAAAGAAGGGGAGGCACCTCCGATGAGGTGCCTCCCCTTTCATGATCGCTGCTTTATCGGGAGCGGTCTTACTTCAGCGAATCCCACAGCTGCTGGGTTGCTTCTTCATCCCAGAGCACCACGTTGCCCACCGTGGTGTCCTCGAAGCCGCCGATTGGCACGGTCTCCGTCTCCACGCCGCTCGCCATGGCCAGCGCCACGCGGGCCAGGTGCCAGACGTGGTCTTTTTCGCCCACGATGAATGAGCTGGCGGTGTGGTTGACCAGGGAGATGGTCCTAAACGGGTTGATCAGCGTGCTCGGCGAGGTGATCTTATCCAGCAGCGCTGCGAAGAATTCACGCTGGCGCTGGACACGGTCAAGGTCACCCATGGCGGTAGCGCGCGTACGCACATAACCCAGAGCCTGCGGCCCGCGCAGTTCCTGACAACCCGGCTGCAGGTTGATGCCGGCGAGCGGATCATCAATCGCTTCCTTGACACAGATATCTACACCGCCAACAGAATCGACCACGTTGGCCAGGCCGCCCATGCCGATTTCGGCATAGTGATCGATGTGCAGGCCAGTGGATTGCTCCACGGTTTCCGTCAGCAGCTGCGGGCCACCATAGGTAAAGGCAGCATTGATCTTGTCCATGCCGAAGCCGGGTACCTCGACGTAGCTATCGCGCGGAATGGAGACCAGCTTGGCCTTGCCGGAGGTCGGAATATGAAGGACCATGATGGTATCGGTACGGCCAACGCCCACGTCACCGCCGGTGCCGAGCTCTGCCTGCTGTTCCTCCGTCAGCCCCTGGCGGGAATCGGAGCCCACCAACAGCCAGTTGGTGCCCGCCGTATTGGAGACCTGCTGTTCCGGCATCGCCTCGATGCGGGTCAGGCGCGAATCCGTCCACAAGGTAAAGACCAAAGTCAGCACGAGCATGATCGCCACGAACCAGCCCAGGCAGCCCAAAGACTTCTTAATCGGGTTTACCTTCTTGCGGCGGCGGTGTGGTCGCTGCGGCTTTACACCCCTTGTGCCTTCAGGTGAGCGATAGCTGCGCGGTACATCCGGCGTTGCGCGCCGGGGCGCACGCTGGGGCACAGGCTGCTGCTCGAGCCGGGGCGGCGTGCGCCGTGGCGCGCCCTGATTGCGCTCCATGTATGCGCCCACATCAAAGCGGGTTTCTTCCGGGCGGGGAGGGGTTGGGCGGGAGCTAGGGCTACTCGCTGCAGATCCTGCCCGCGGTGGGCGCGGCGCTGCTTGGCGACGCCGCACTGGGCGCCCAAAGCGATCCCTAATGGGCTTGCCGTCAGCACCGAGCACGTAGTCTGCGGCCGAGCCTGCGCCGGAATCTGCTCCGGAGGCGGGCACAGGGCTATCACCTGCGCGGCGTGCCTCGCGATGCGGGTCTCGTCCAGATTCAGTCATGCGCTCAACTCTACATCGAATTCACTCCTGTCCCATATGTGTACATGCGTTTGTCCACATGCGTGTGTGCCGAACTGGGTTGTGAATAAACAGAATGCGCCGTCTAGAAAAGCAGGGCATATCCCACGAAAGCCACGGCGTCGATGAGAAAGTGCGCGATGACTAGCGGCCACACCTTGCCGGTCTTGGCATAGAAGTATCCGTAGACCAGCCCCATCACGATGTTGCCGAAACCTGCCGATACACCCTGGTAGAGATGGTAGGAACCGCGCAGGATTGAAGACGCTGCGAGGGTGGCCGGCAGCGCCCAGCCTGATTGGCGCAGGCGGGTCATAAACCAGTAGACCACCACGACTTCCTCGGCAAAGGCGTTCGCGGCTGACTTCAAAAGCAGCACTGGCATTTCCACCCAGACATTATCGAAGGAGGTCGGGACCACTTCCTTGGTCCAACCAAAGTGCAGCGCAGTGTAATACAGCGCGAGCCCCGGCAACCCGATGAGCGCGGCCAGGCCTGCGCCCTGCAGCCAATCCCTTACACGCGGGCAACGCTCAAGCATCGCCGCGGGTTTGTTTCGGACCGAAAGCAAATAGAGCGCCAGCGCGCCCCAGGAAAACAGCACGGCGGCGGAGCAGAGCTGCAGGCCCAGGTCCAGCCACGGGGAGACAGATTGGCTCGAGTTGATGGTCACCGATTGCTCGTTCAGCGGTGCTGGATTGAGCAGGTCATCGATGAGCCGCAGCACCGAGCGCACGCCCGAAATCCCAAAACTTAAGGCCAAGACGATGAGGATTTCCGTCAGCGTTGCTCGCATCGCCTGGGGTCGAGCATCCTTGTGTAGATTGCGCGTCATGGGTGCAGCACTTTCGCGAGGCCGAGCAGCTCGGCGTCGTCAAGCGTGATGCCTCCCAAATGCACGCCCACCGGCGGATGGTCTGGCACCTTCCAGGGAATCGAAACCGCGGGCAGCATCGCGACGTTGAACAGCGAGCCCCACGGCGACCACCGCGTTTGTTCGTCGAAATTCTCCTGGTGCGGGAGGGAGGTGAACGCGCCGCGCCTGGGCGGATCATAGGCCAGCATTGGTGTGAGAATGGCGTCTACCTGCCAGTACTCCGCTAACAACGCTGGCAGCTGCGCCGCGTGTTCGCGCGCCGCCGCGTGCTCCGCGTTGCTAACCTGCATCCCGTGCTGGCGAATCCACTCGGCATAGCCGGTGGTCTCCGGGAGCTTGGCCAGCTTGCGCATGAATAGGTTCTGGAAAGCTTGGAATGTCTCGCCTGCCTGCGGATAGGGCGAAATCGACACCGTTTCAAAACCCTGGCCCTCCAGTACCTGCGCTGCTTGATTGACCGCCTGCACCATGTGCGGGGCAACGGCCGTGGAAGCAAAGAGCGGATCGACCAGCACGCCTACCCGTGCGCGTGGCGTCCGTGGGCGCAGCTCGTGGAGAAAAGCGGCGTCGTCAAGAGTGCGCGCAATAAAGCCCTGCACCGCCAGCTCCTCGCCGGAGGGCTTGAAGCCCACCACGCCACAAGCCGCAGCGGGCACACGGATGGAGCCGCCTCCATCCGAAGCATGGGCCGCACGCAGCAACCCTCGGGCCACCTGCACGGCCGCACCGCCCGAGGAACCACCCGGCGTCTTTCCTGGATAGAGCGGATTATCTGGATGTGGCAGGCCTACCGGCTCCGTATCTATCCGCAGGCCCAGCTCCGGTGCCGCGGACTTACCCACGATGCGCGCTCCCTGCTGCTCCAAGCGCTCGATGAAAGGATCGCTGAACTCTGGGAGATAGGTGCGCTGCGCATGCCCCATGGTGGTAGGCATGCCCGCTACATCGTTGAGATCCTTGGCGGAGAGTATCCACCCGCTCAACCGGCCTTCCGCCTGTGGTGCGCGCTCCAAGTCGAGGTGGGTAAATCCATGCTCTTCGGCGCTTAAATGCCCAAGCGATTCGCGGAGAGCCGCCAAGCTGAAATCCGGGGAAAACTCCATGGCGCCACAGTCTAGTGGGCTAGGGTTGCCAGCATGAGCAACGCAACAAAAATTGCTTTCCTTGGCCCCGCCGGTACTTTCACCGAGGCTGCCCTGCAGCAGATGGCCAGTGAATTCGCTGCAGTGGAGCCGCTGCCAGTGGACTCGCCCGCGGCAGCTGTGAACGCGGTGCGCGCAGGTGAAGCGGACTATGCCTGCGTTGCCCTGGAAAATTCGGTCGACGGTGCGGTGACCGCCACGTCCGACGCCCTGGTCGATGGCGACGCAGTGCAGATCTATCGCGAAGTCGACCTGTCTGTTGCGTTTAGCATCATGGTTCGGCCCGGCACTAAGCCCAATGACGTGCGTACCTTCTCCACCCATCCGGTGGCCTTTCAGCAGGCCCGTGGCTGGTTGGCAGAGAATCTTCCCGCTGCCACGTTTGTTGCCGCCAGCTCCAATGGCGCCGCAGCCCAGGCGGTAGCTGCGGGGGAAGTCGATGCGGCAGCAGCGCCGGCCCGCGCCGCGGAACTCTTTGAGCTGGACACGCTTGCCGATGCCGTGGCCGACGTCCAGGGCGCCACCACCCGCTTCGTCCTCGCGGGGCTGCCCGGAAAACCAACGACCCGCACCGGTCGTGACAAGACCGCAGTGGTCTTTACCCTTCCCAACGAACCCGGTTCGTTGGTCGGCGCACTGGAGGAATTCGCCCACCGCGGCGTGGATCTTTCCCGCATCGAATCGCGACCTACCCGCACTGGACTCGGCACGTATAGGTTCCACGTGGAACTAGTAGGCCACATCGATGACGAACCCGTGGCCGCAGCGCTGCGCGCATTGTGGTTGCGCGCGGAAGAACTCGTCTTCTTGGGTTCGTGGCCCTCCTATTCGGATAAGGGCACGCAGCCGCGTGATCTATCGCGCTTGAAAGCGGCAGATGAATGGGTAGCGCGGGCACGGAAGGGCCAATAGTGTAGGAAACTATGAGCGGAAGAATCTTTCTCGTGCGCCATGGCCAGACCTACTCCAACGTCGAGCACCTGCTTGATACACGCCCGCCGGGAGCCGAGCTTACCGAGCGTGGCCGTGGTCAGGCCACGGACGTGGGCCAAGAGCTTGCGGAGCTAACCGCAGGCCGCAAGGTGCGCTTTTATTGCTCTATTGCGTTGCGCGCCCAGCAAACCGCGATGCTGGCGGCGGAGTCTTTTGCCAAGGCCACCGGCCAAATCCGTGTGCCTGTGGAGGTGAAGACGGGCATCCACGAAGTTTTCGCCGGCGACTTCGAGATGGACGGCAGCGAGGACGCCCACCGCTCCTACATGGTGGCGCTGCGCGGCTGGCTCGACGGCGACGAGAACGCCTGCATGGAAGGCGGCGAGACCTACCGCAACGTTTTGGAGCGCTATCAGCCGGTGATTGAAGAAGTTGCCGCTAACTTAGGCGAGGACGAGGACGCGGTCGTTGTCAGCCATGGCGCTGCCATTCGTGTGGTCAGCCGTCACGCCACCGGAGTCGACGCGGACTTCGCCTACACCGGGTACATGGCAAACGGACGTTTTACGGTGATGGAACCCAACGGCCAGCCCTTTGGCAAGTGGACACTGAAGCGCTGGGCAGATACCGATATGGAAGAATCCAGCAGCATCTAGCCGAGGGCGCTAACCCCAGCCCAGATGGTGTAGCTCGTGTTCTTCTAGCCCGAAGTAGTGGCCTAGCTCGTGGAAGACAGTCACCTCGACTTGGTGCGCCAGCTCTTCTTCCGTGTTGCACCATTCCTGCAGCGCACCGCGGTAGATGAAGATGGTGTCGGGGAGAAAGCCCGTGTGGTCGAAAGTGCGATCTGGAAGGGCCACGCCCACGTAGAGGCCCAACAGGTGGGGATTTTCTGCGTTGAAATCCTCCACCAAGATGGCCAGGTTGCGCATCCGCTGGACGAACTCGTCCGGGAGTTTATCGAGCGCATCGTTGACCATCTCATCGAAGCGCTCTTCGCTTACTAAATACACCTGCTGCTCGTTATCGCCTTTTGTATTACCGATTTGCTCGGCTTATTACTGCGCGGCAGGTGCCGGAGCGTTAGCCGCCGAGCTATTGTCTGCTGGGGCGCCTTGTGCGTTAGGCGCTGTGGTGGGCGCTGCGGAAGGGTTGCGCACCGGATTGCGCTCTGGCTGGACTGCTGGTGGCGCGCCGTCGATAGTCAGAGCGTTACGGCCGCCGGTGGCAGAGCCGGTGATGGTGGAGAAGTGGCCATCGTTCGGGTGCATCAAAGAGCAGTTCACGGAGCGGCTGCCACCGTTCCATGCGGCCTCGCTGACCGAGCCCCAGAAGGGCTGCAAGGTGGACTGATAAAGGTTTTCTTCCTCGCCCAGGTACTCGATGGCGGCGGCCGTACAAGTTTCGTTGAGGTAGGAGTTTAGTTCCTCACCGTTGGGGTAGCCACCGGTGAAGTGTTCGCCTAGGTTCACGATGGATACGGTCTCCAGCTGGTGCGGCTGCGCACAGTCCACGGTGCGCACGATCTGCTTGTCATCAATGCTGCGGCATTCGCCAGGCTTGGCGACGACCGACTGATCCACCGCTTCCACGTTGCCGGTATTTAGCTGTGGAACGCCTGCCTCATCGGTGGTCTGTAGGCCACAGAGTAGGGTGCGATCTCCTTGCTGCCATGCTGCCTGTGGCGGCAGGACGGATGCAATGTCGAACTTGCCGTTTGGATCCCATTTGCCGTGCAGGTAGCCCAGGGTGCTGGACTCGCACAGCTCATCGCGCAGCGCGTTCTGGCGGGTGACGTCGGGCCGCTCAGCGTCGGGGCCGAACTCACTGGTGGGGTAGGTGCTGAGATCCTCGCGAGCAGCAACCTCAAAGCGGTGCGGCTTATCGCAGGAAATCTCGGCGAAGTTGGAGATTTCTCCCTTGCCGTCGATGTCCCAGGATAAGCAGGTGCCGGACTCGGCCGAGGTAAATGCAACTACCTCCGGCTCGGCGGAGGGCTGCTCTGCTTTATTGGGAGCGGACTGGTTGCCAGTATTCGGGCTAAGCAGCCCGTATGCACCGAGAAACGCGGCGGCTGCGAGGGTGGCCACCAAGAATAAGCGGACGGCAAACGATGAGCGCCAAGGAGAATTCTTACTCATAAGGCCTCCCATAGTACCCGCCTGCCTGGGATTCTTCTTATCTCTTAGGTGTCGAGAGCGCGGCTTACCCGCGTGGTAAGCCGGTAGCGGTCGGTGCGATAGACCGAAGAACACCACTCAACTGGGCGATCGCCCGAGCGGGACTTGCGGATGATGTGCAGCAGTGGGGTGCCGGGCTCGACGTCGAGAAGCTGCGCTATCTCCGCATCCGCCGCAATCGCCGTGACCGTCTGATCTGCCTCCGTGATTGGCAGATCGAAGTTGGAGTCCAGGATGGCGTAGACCGAGTTGTAGATGTCATTTTCCAGAAGGTTGGGAACAAAGGCAGAGTTATACCAACCGTCATCGATGGAATAGGGCTCCCCATCGCCCAAGCGAAGGCGGCGCAGGTGGGTATGCGTCACGGAAGGATCGGCGCCGAAGAACTCGGACACCTCATCCGGGGCTGACGCGCGGCCGCCCAAGAGGATTTTGCTGGAGGCCTGGACACGTTGGGCACCCATTTCATCGGAGAATGAGGCCAAATGCAGACGAGATACTAGGGGATTAGGGGCGACGAAGGTGCCTTTGCCGCGCACGCGCCGCAGGCGTCCGGCGGCAACCAAATCACCGATGGCGCGGCGCACCGTGATGCGAGAGACGCCATAAGTCTCTTCCAGAATACGCTCACCTGGGAGGATGTCCCCTGGTTTCAAAGTGGTGTTGCACAGCTCGGTGAGGATGTCACGCAGCTGGGCATGCTTTGGGACGGGTCCATCGGTGATTATTTGTGCGGTCATAAACACATAATAATTCGCTGGTTATTACCACTGCAAGGGCAGCTTAGTGCGCTAAACTTTTAAGCGTGATTGATCTAAAGTTCCTCCGCGAAAACCCAGACGTTGTCCGTGCCTCCCAGGTAACCCGTGGTGAGGATCCAGCTCTTGTTGACGAGCTTCTGGCCGCCGACGAAGCTCGCCGTTCTGCCATCCTGGCAGCCGACGAGCTACGTTCCGAGCAGAAGGCCTTTGGCAAGAAGATTGGCCAGGCCTCCCCAGAAGAGCGCCCAGCCTTGCTGGAGGGTTCTAATGAGCTGAAGGAAAAGGTCAAGAAGGCCGAGGCGGAACTGGCTGCTGCTGAAGAAAAGGTAAACGAGCTGCAGTTCCAGCTCTCCAACGTCGTGGAGGGCGCGCCGGCTGGCGGCGAGGATGACTTCATCGTCCTCGAAGAGGTTGGCACGATCCCAGAGTTCGACTTCGAGCCGAAGGATCACTTGGAACTCGGCGAGTCCCTTGGGCTTATCGACGTAAAGCGTGGCGCCAAGGTGGGCGGCGCCCGCTTCTACTACCTGACCGGTGACGGTGCCTTCCTGCAGCTGGGCATGCTCATGCTCGCGGCACAGAAGGCGCGCGAGGCTGGCTTCCAACTGATGATCCCGCCAGTTCTGGTTCGCCCAGACATCATGGCTGGCACCGGCTTCTTGGGCCAGCACTCCGATGAGATCTACTACCTGCCGGCAGATGATCTCTACCTCGTCGGTACCTCCGAGGTTGCGCTCGCGGGCTACCACAAGGATGAAATCCTGGATCTCAGCGACGGCCCAATCAAGTACACCGGTTGGTCCTCCTGCTTCCGCCGCGAGGCTGGCTCCCACGGCAAGGACACCCGCGGTATCCTGCGTGTTCACCAGTTCGACAAGCTGGAAATGTTTGTCTTCTGCAAGCCGGAAGAAGCAGAGCAGATGCACCAGATGCTACTGCAGATGGAAAAGGACATGCTCGCTGCGATGGAGCTGCCTTATCGCACCATCGACATCGCTGGTGGCGACCTTGGCTCGTCTGCGGCCCGCAAGTTCGACAACGAGGCATGGGTTCCAACCCAGGGCTGCTACCGCGAGCTGACCTCCACCTCGAACTGCACCACCTTCCAAGCGCGTCGTCTGCAGACCCGTTACCGCGACGAAAACGGCAAGACCCAGTACGCCGCAACCCTCAACGGCACCCTGGCCACTACCCGCTGGCTCGTTGCCATCTTGGAAAACCACCAGCAGGCCGACGGCTCCGTGGTTGTCCCAGAAGCGCTGCGCCCATTCGTGGGCAAGGATGTTCTGCGTCCGCGCTAAAGCAGATTAGTTAACAGTTATATATACGTCCCCCGGGTTTTCCTGACCCGGGGGACTTGTCGTGCTTAACTAGTAGTTGTTTTGTCCGAGCTACCTTTAGCCTTCACAAAGTCCCGCATATTTTAACCAGGGGGAAGAACTATGAACGCCGTTAAAGACTTCTTTTATCAACGCATTGTCACCCTGGCACGGGGCGTTACTATTGCGCAGGGGCTTAAGTTTCGCACCTGGGGCGAGGAGAATATCCCGGACAAGGGCGGCGCGGTGCTCGTGGTCAATCACACCGGTTACATGGACTTTGTCTTCGGAGGTTTTCTACCGCATAAGAAGAAGCGCCTGGTGCGCTTTCTGACCAAGGCCGGCGTCTTCAAGACCCCAGTCGTGGGCCCACTGCTGAAGATGATGGGCCACATCCCGGTAGACCGTATCGATGGTGGAGCTTCCATCCGCCAAGGCATCGAGCTGGCCAAGGCCGGCGAGCTGGTCGGCGTCTTCGCCGAGGGTACGATTTCCCGCAGCTTCGAAATCCGCAGCATGCGTGGCGGCGCAGCCCGCATCGCTTATGAAGCCGGCGTGCCGATTATCCCGACGGTCACCTTCGGCTCCCAACGGTTGTGGACCAAGGGACAGAAGAAGAACCTGGGCCGCAGCAATACCCCGCTGCTTATCCGTGCCCTCGAGCCTTTTAAACCGACTGGCGACGTCGAGGCAGACACCGCCGAGATTCGTCGCCGCATGCAGGAAGGCCTCGAGATGCTCTGGAAGGACTACGAGGCGGAGTTTGGTCCAATGCCGAAGGGCGCTTTCTGGGTTCCAGCCCGCATGGGCGGCGGAGCGCCGAGCCTGGAGGAAGCAGAGCGCGAGGATAAGGCGGTCGAGTCGGAGCGCTACCGCGTGCGCCGCCTGCGCGATGACCTGATGGGGCTCAAGACTCGCATCTCCGAAGCCACCTCTGAGCTGGTCAAGGACCGTCTGGCCATTACCGCAAAGCCGGCCAGCGGCGAGGTGGAGGAGCTCAAGCGCACCACCCCGGAGACACTCGAGTGGATCAAGGAAAACCTCAACATCGTCATCGAGGAGGCCACTCGTGGCTTGGGTGAGGGCCGCGACAAAGTCACCGAAATCATGGGACAGCTCAAGGTTGATGTGGCTGAGACGCAGGCCAACATCGCCACCAGTAGCAAGGAAGTCTTCGCGGGCTCCAAGGTGGAGCAGGGCTTGTTGAGCGCTGCAACTCAGTCGCGCCTTATCGTCTCCCGCCTGCCGCACCGCATGAAGGCGCACTTCACGCAGATCCCGCGCATCGTTGTGGCAGATGAATCCACCTTGAATTATGAGGATGGTTCCGTGACCAAGCGCCTGCACGATGCATTCGCCGGCGTTTATCCGGAGTCGCAGATGCTGGTGCTGATGTCCCCGCAGGCGGCAGCTCACCCAGACTCCACCTTTGCCAATATCCAGCAGGAACTGTGGAGGATTGAGCATCAGGGCGGCGTCGTCAAGCATGGCTCCGAGGTTATTGCCATGCACCCGCTTTCCGACGCCGCCGTTGCTGCCATCGAAGCACACAGCGACATTGTCGTCGAATGGGCCTACGAAGGTGGGGAAGTGGTCTCTGGTCATATCAAGCGCGAGCTGCGTGAGGTGAAGGACGTCCTGGGTGAAGTACCCGGTGCCCGTTTCGTGGACACCCCAACGGGGCTAATCGTGGTTGCAGATGAGGCATGTCGTTGGGTTGCTACTGAGCAGATTCTTGAGCTAGTGGGGGCGGCCCCGCGTGAGGTGACCGTCTTTGCTGGTGAGGCAGGAGACGAGGTTTTCTTGGACCACACGCAGGTGGTCGCGCTGGAGACTGCGCCCATTGAGCTGGTCAAAGAAGCAGGTTCCGTGACCTACTCGGCAGAGCGCGCTGGCGTCTCCGAGGTGCTGGAGGCGATGGCGAAGTTGAATAAGAAGAAGTAGACCTTAAAAAGGTTAGGGAAACCGCAAGGAGCGTCTGGATATGACCAGACGTTCCTTTTTATTTGTCTGTCTACACCCCCCTATAGGGGTATAATAAGTTTCTTTCCTTTATAAAAACTCATGGAAAATGCTGGTTACGGTGGCGAAACTTACGAGTGAGTAGTGCAACAGCGCGCTTTCTGTCGTGACCCCTAACATAAGATTTAGGAGAAAAGATCTTCAAGGCCCGAGGCGGGGAATGGACCACTTTGGGCGACCATGAGGCTCCACCTGTCACCGTAGCGCGCGCCGTGCGAGAGCACGGCGACTGTATTGCGATGGCATAAGGGGCAAGTTAAGGAGATGAGTTTAGTAATGACAAAGCTAAGCAATCAGAGTTTCAACCCGGAATACTTTGAAAAGGCATGGGAGAACTACTCCGATGAGGAATATGACGTCGTCATCATCGGCGGTGGCTCCGTTGGCGCAGGCGCAGCAGTCGACGCCGCTACCCGTGGCCTGAAGACCGCAGTTGTCGAGTCCCGCGACTTCGCGGCAGGTACCTCTTCCCGCTCCTCCAAGATGTTCCACGGTGGCCTGCGCTACCTGGCGATGTTCGACTTCCGCCTGGTCGCCGAGTCTCTCCATGAGCGCGAGCTCAACATGTCCACCCTGGCTCCGCACCTGGTCAAGCCGCTGAAATTCATCTTCCCGCTGACCCACCCAGTCTGGGAGCGCGTGATGATGTTCGGCGGCTTTACTTTGTATGACCTCATGGGCGGCGCAAAGAGCGTTCCGATGCAAAAGCACCTGACCCGCAAGGGCGTGCTGAATGTTGCCCCGGGCCTGAAGGATCACGCAGTGGTTGGTGGCGTGCGCTACTACGACACGCTTGTCGACGACGCTCGCCACACCATGACCGTCCTGCGTACCGCCGCCGAGTTCGGCGCCAGCGTCCGTACCGGCACCGAGGTCGTGGGCTTTGAAAAGGACCGCGGCGGCCGCATTACCGGCGCGCATGTCCGTGACGTTGCAACCGGCCGCGAGACCACCATCAAGGGCCGCGTCTTCATCAACGCCACCGGCGTGTGGAATGACAAGATCCAGGAGATGGCCGGCGTGGAGGGCAAGTTCACCGTCCACGCTTCCAAGGGCGTGCACATCGTCGTGCCGAAGGACGCCCTCGACGCCGATGCTGCACTGTGCTTCGTCACCGAGAAGTCCGTACTCTTCGTTATTCCATGGGGCGAATACTGGATCATCGGTACCACCGACACGGACTGGGAAAAGGGTCTATCTCTGCCGGATCCGGCACCAACCAAGGCCGACATCGACTACATCCTGGATCAGGTTAACCAGCGCGTTTCCCGCACCATTACCCGCTCCGACATCGTCGGCGTTTACTCCGGCTTGCGCCCGCTTTTGACCGGTAAGTCCGACACCACCACCAAGCTGTCCCGCAACCACGCCGTGGCCAAGGTTGCTCCGGGCCTCGTCTCCGTTGCCGGTGGCAAGTACACCACCTACCGCGTCATTGGTAAGGATGCCGTTGACCTGGCCGTCAAGGAGCTGACTTTCGACGCTCCAGAGTCCGTCACCGAACGCACCCCAATCCTGGGTGCCGAGGGCTACCACGCTCTGGCTAACCAGGTACCGACCTTGGCTAAGCGCTACGGAGTGCACCAGGACGTCATCGAGCACCTGCTTGGCCGCTACGGCTCCCTGCTGGGCGAGGTCCTCGCTCCGGCAGAAGAAGACGCTGAGCTGCTGAAGCCGGTTCCAGGCGCAGAGCAGTACCTGTGGGCTGAGGTGCGCTACGCCGTCACCCACGAGGGTGCACTGCACCTGGATGACATCCTTTCGCGCCGCCTGCGCATCGCCATTGAGTACGCACACCGCGGCGTCGATTGCGCCGATGCGGTGGCCAACTTCGTCGCTCCGCTGTTGGGCTGGGACGATGCTACCAAGCAGGCAGAAATCGCCGCATTCAAGCAGCACACCGAAGCCGAGCTGCAGGCAGAAGCAGCACTGACCGACCAAGAAGCAAACGACATCCTCGTGCGCGCGGCAGGCAAGCCGCAGGTATAAGGACCATTCAAGAGAAAGACTAAAAGCATGACCGCAATGGATGCTTTCCTCTGGGAGTTCATCGGAACTGCCCTGCTCCTCCTGCTGGGTAACGGCGTGTGCGCCTTGGTTACCCTGCGCACCTCCGGTGCCAAAGGATCTGACTGGATTGTCATTGCCCTGGGCTGGGGCATGGCAGTTTTCGTGGGCGCCAGCGTGGCGGACCCTTCCGGCGGCCACCTCAACCCGGCCGTGACCTTGATGGTTGCCATCAACGGCGGCCTTGAGTGGAACCTCGTTCCTGCTTACATCGCAGGCCAGCTTTTGGGCGCAATGCTCGGCGCATTGCTTGCTTGGGCGGCCTTCAAGCAGCTTTTCGACGCCAATAACCTCGACGAAGCTGGCAATGAAACCGGTGCGAACGCCTCCACCGGTGGCATCTTCTTCACTGGCCCTGCTCACCCGAATAACTTCTGGAATGCGGTCACTGAGTTCATCGGTACCTGCGTACTGTTGATGTTCATTGCCTTTGGTCCTTCCGGCGGTGAGATTGGTGCACTGAAGTATTTCGCAGTCGCATTCGTCGTCGTTTCGGTCGGCCTTTCCCTGGGTACCCCAACCGGCTACGCCATCAACCCGGTCCGTGACCTGGGCCCGCGCTTGATGTACGCATTCGTCCTTCCCATCAAGGACAAGGGAAGCGCCAACTGGGGCTATGCCTGGGTGCCAATCGTCGCCCCGCTGCTTGCTGCAGTAGCCATCGGTTTCCTTTCCATGGCTTTGGCTTAAATACGCATCTCACCGCATTTTTGAAAATACGCAAGGAGTAAATCCATGAGCGAAAACAAGTTCGTAGCAGCAATCGACCAGGGCACTACGTCCACCCGCTGCATCATCTTCAACCACGACGGCGAGCAGGTCTCCGTCGGCCAGTTCGAGCACGAGCAGATCTTCCCGGAAAAGGGTTGGGTTGAACACGACCCGAAGGAAATCTGGGACAACACCCGCCGCGCCGTCGGCGAGGCTTTGGCCAACGGCGACGTCTCCGTCGAGTCAATCGTTGCGCTGGGCATCACCAACCAGCGCGAGACCACCGTCGTGTGGGATAAAAACACTGGTGAACCGGTCTACAACGCAATTGTTTGGCAGGACACCCGTACCACCCAGATCTGCAAGGAGCTGGCGGGGGAGGAAGGCCCGGACAAGTGGCGTCGCCGCACCGGCTTGGTCATCAACTCCTACCCGGCAGGCCCGAAGGTCAAGTGGATCCTCGATAACGTCGAGGGCGCTCGCGAGCGTGCCGAGGCTGGTGACCTGCTCTTCGGCACCATCGATACTTGGCTGCTGTGGAACCTGACCGGTGGCGCCGAGGGCGACGGCGACCAGCCGCCAGTTCACGCAACCGACGTCACCAACGCATCCCGCACCTTGCTCATGGACATCGAAAAGCTCGAGTGGGATGAGGAACTGTGCAAGGAGATGGGCATTCCTACCTCCATGCTGCCGGAGATTCGTCCTTCCCTCAGCGACTTCCGCACTGTGCGTGCCCGCGGCTCCCTGGCTGGTGTGCCGATTCGCGCCATCCTTGGCGACCAGCAGGCAGCAATGTTCGGCCAGGGCTGCTTCCGCCCGGGTTCTGCAAAGAACACCTACGGCACCGGCCTATTCTTGCTGCTGAACACCGGTACCACCCCGAAGTTCTCCGAGAACGGTCTGCTGACCACGGTGTGCTTCCAGCGCGAGGGTGAACGCCCTGTCTACGCGCTCGAGGGCTCGGTCTCCATGGGCGGTTCCCTGGTGCAGTGGCTGCGCGATAACCTGCAGATGATTCCGAACGCGGCCTCCATCGAGAACATGGCCCGCTCCGTCAAAGACAACGGCGGTGTTTACTTCGTGCCGGCCTTCTCCGGACTCTTTGCGCCGTACTGGCGCCCGGATGCCCGCGGCGTCATCGTTGGTCTTACCCGCTTTGCTAACCGTAATCACATCGCCCGTGCGGTTCTGGAGGCAACTGCCTACCAGACTCGCGACGTCGCCGATGCCATGGTTGCCGATTCCGGTGTGGAGATCACCGAGCTGCGCGTCGACGGCGGCATGACCCACAACGAGCTGCTCATGCAGTTCCAGGCGGACATCCTGAACGTCGAGGTGCACCGCCCGAAGAACGTGGAGACCACCGCAACCGGTGCTGCCTTCGCCGCTGGCCTGCAGGTCGGCTACTTCGAGGATCTGAAGAGTCTGGACACCGGCAGCGGTGAGTTCAAGGTCTGGAGCCCGAAGATGGATGAGGAGGAGCGTTCCAACCTCTACAGCGAGTGGAAGCGCGCCATCAAGCGTTCCCTGGCTTGGGAAGACTCTGAAGATGACGACGTCGCTCAGTAGGCAACCCTCTCGCTAGCTCCCGATTAGCTAGCGCGTTCTAGGTCCCGCATCTTTTTGGTGCGGGACTTTATTTCTTACAGGAGGTGCAAATTGCCTGCGGGCGCGAAGTAGACTGTGGGACATGGTTGATTCCTTATGGGCGCCGCGCCTTATTGCCAGTGACATCGACGGCACTTTGTTAGATAAGAACCATCGCGTCACCAAGCGTAACCGTGAAGTAATAGCCCGAGCCGTGGCTTCGGGTGCGTACTTTGCGCTTTCCACCGGGCGCCCGTTCCGCTGGATTGCGCCCGTGCTCGAGCAGCTGCCCGTCCGCCCGGTATGCGTGACGTCGAATGGCGCCGTCATCTACGATTCCGCGGAAGATAAGCTCCTCAATGTTCACGCGCTCTCGCCCGCCGCCATCACAGAAGTTATCGCCGTGGCGCAGGAGGTGCTCGACCCGCTTGGGGGAGCAGGCTTCGGCGCGGAACGCGGCGGGACCTCGCTTGCCGACCCCGTCGAAGAGCTTTTTGTGGTGGAGCCCCGCTATTCCGAGAACGCGCTTTTCGACGGCTTTGGGGTCGTTTCCATCGATGAATTAGCGGCTGAGCCCGCGGTGAAATTGCTTATCCGTAACACGCAATTTAGCGCCCCTGAACTCTACGATCTGATTGCTCCGCGGGTGGACCCAACGGTTGCTCACGTTACCTATTCGATGACGGAGGGCATCCTCGAAGTCGCTGCCCCCAACGTGACCAAGCGCAAGGGCGTGTCCTGGCTGGCGGAGAACTTCGGCATCGAACGTAGCGACATAATCGCTTTTGGGGACATGCCCAATGACATCGAAATGCTGTCGTGGGTGGGGCGCGGCGTCGCCATGGGCAATGCGCATCCTGCCGTGAAGGAGGCCGCTGACGAAGTCACCATGGCCAACCATCAATCGGGCGTGGCAAAGGTGCTAGAACAATGGTTCTAGCATCTTAATCCTGCAGGGGCTGACACCCCCTGCCAACTAGTCGGTGAAGACGTTAATCTTCTCGGTTGCTGGGTCGTACTGGATGTAGCCACCCTGGAAGTCCACGCGGATTTCGCGGCCGTTGCCGGTGGAGACCTCGTCGGAGGTCGGCAGGCCGAGTTTGGTGGAGTTGTCGCCCTCGGACCAAGCCTCAGCGACCTTGCCCGTCAGGGCGTGGGTGCCCGTTTCCTTGGAAGAGAGAACAACGCCGTTTTCAAAGAGCTGGGAGACAATGCCCGCCTTGAAGTCCGGGCCGCCTACTGCGAGGCCGAGAACCGGGCCGAAGGCGTTCAGGATTGCCGTCCAGGACTGCTGCAGGCTCGGGTTGCCGGAGATCTGGACGACCTTGGAGACAATGTTTGGAATCTCCGAGGTGGTCAGGCCACCGACGACGGTCTTATTGCCGTCGACCTTCTGGCCCGAGCGAGACAGGAAGATGCCGACCAAAGTCGCGGCGATACCGGCAACCGCCTGGACTACTGCAACCGGCACCTGGACGCCGCCCAGGGAGGAGGTAGCGCCGTTCGTACCGGTGTTTCCGCCTGGGTTTCCGCCGGTGTTTCCACCCGGATTATTGGTACCCGGCGTCGTGGTGCCGGTATTCGTCCCAGTGTTCGTGTTGGTGCCATCGTTGGATGGCAGCTGCGCACCGGAGCCGGCAGTGCCGTTCTTGATGGACTGGTATTTGCGGTAGGTCGCATTGCGGATATCGCCCCAACGTGCCACGGTGTACTTGCCTGGGCAGGCGGTGTAGTGCAGGTCATTGTGGCCGTGGAAGGTCGGAACGTGAGCAACCGTTCCTGCTGGGAAACGGGAGCCGTTGAAGCCGCCGGAGACCAGGTCGGTGGAGCCCTTCGGGTTGATGTTGGAGATCGCGGCCTTCCAGCCAGCGATTTCCGCCACGGAATTCAGCATGGCTTCCGTCGGTGCTGTGGTTTCGTAGTTACCAATCATGGAGATACCCCACGTGTTGGTGTTAAAGCCGCCAACGTGTGCGCCCTGCACGGCCTTATCGAGGCCGCCGTAACGGCCCTCATAGATGGTGCCGTACTTATCCACCAGTGCGTTGTATCCGATATCGCACCAGCCCAGGTTCTGCGCGTGGTAGTGGTAGATTCCGCGCACCTGCGCTGCAGCATCAGCCTTGGTGTAGTTGTTGCTGCCCGCGGTGTGGTGCAGGGTCAGTGCCTTAACGCCGTCGTCGTAGTCTGGCCCCATGCAGCGCTTAGACTCGTCCGCACCCCAGCCCGCGCGGGAGACGACCCTTGGCATGCCGTCGGTGACGGCGGTCTGCTCGATAGCCTCGCCAGCCTGCGCATTGCCGTCAATGAAGACAGCCTCCATGCCCTCGGTGCTGGTGTTGTTTGCCGACGCGCCAGATTCCTGTGCGCCAGATTCCTGTGCGCCGGAATCCTTAGTGTCCATCTCCTGCACGTCAGCCACCGGCGCAATGTCACCGACGTTGTACGGCAGCGGCGCCGGGTGCGGGTTGGCTGCTGCTTCCGCGGCCTGTTCAATCACGGACTGATTGGAGTCCTCCGCCGGTGCGGAAGCAGGCGACTGGCTTGCCGACGCCGCCGGTGTCGAGGTTTCCTGTGCCGCGGACCCCGGGGCCTGTGCACCATCTTCTTCCACGGGGGTTTCCTCGAAGCTCTTGTCCAGGTTGGTGCCCGAGACAAGATCTACGTTGTTGATGGAAACCTGCACGTCGTTGGTGGTGCCGGTGTAAATCAGCTCGGTGCCGTTAGTGGCGTTCGGATCGTCGTTGGTATAACCCGAGTTGTCCATGCCGTACCACTGCGACCACGAACCGTCAGCCTGCTTCGCGCGCACGAAAGCGGCGACGTCACGAGCGCCCTTCCAGGTCACAGCGAACATGGAGAAAGGCTCGTCGCGGTGGAATTGCTTGACGGCGCGGGGGCCGTCGCCTTCGCCCTGGGCAGAGATAGCAGCGTCATCGACAACGACGGTTTCGCCGTCGCCAAAGCTCGTCGAGGCGGAAGCTACTTCGATGGGGCCGGAGCCGTTTTCTTGGGTGCGCAGCACTTGGTGGCCACCGAAGGCGGCAGCCGCAACCATCGAGACAGAGGTGACAGCAGCGATGATCGGAGTGGACCACTTCGACTTGGTAGGAACGAGACGGCGTCGTAGTTGCACGTTATCTCCCTTGAGGTTTTGCGTAACGCGTGCGGGTGGTTTAGACAGCTCAAACCGAATTACGAAAGTTAACAGTTGCGCAAAATGTTACTTATGTTGTTTCTGTTAATTCTGTTCCGACACGCGTCAAAAGTGCATTCTTGATGAAGTTCTTTGTGGGTGTCATCCCCGGCGACAAGGGCGATCTCCAATAAGGTGGGGTACATGACTTCTTATGACCTCATCGTTGTTGGATCCGGATTCTTCGGCCTGACCGTTGCAGAACGTGCGGCCTCTCAAATGGGCAAGAAGGTGCTCATTGTCGAGCGCCGTAACCACCTGGGCGGCAACGCCTACTCCGAGGCGGAGCCGGAGACCGGCATCGAGGTGCACAAGTACGGAGCGCACCTGTTCCACACCTCTAACGAGCGCGTGTGGAACTACGTCAATCAGTTCACTGATTTCACCGACTATCAGCACCGCGTCTTTGCCATGCACAACGGCACCGCGTATCAGTTCCCAATGGGTCTGGGCCTTATCAATCAGTTCTTCGGCAAGTACTACTCGCCGGATGAGGCACGCCAGCTCATCAAGGATCAGGCCGGCGAGTTCGACGTTGATGAGGCGCAGAACCTGGAAGAGAAGGCCATCGCTCTTATTGGTCGTCCGCTCTACGAAGCATTCATCCGCGATTACACCGCAAAGCAGTGGCAGACCGACCCGAAGGAGCTGCCGGCGGGCAACATCACCCGTCTGCCGGTTCGCTACACCTTCAACAACCGCTACTTCAACGACACTTACGAGGGCCTGCCGGTAGACGGTTACGCGGCATGGCTGGAGAACATGGCGAAGCACGAGCTTATCGACGTCCAGCTGGACACCGATTGGTTCGAGGTTCGCGAACAAGTTCGCGAAGAGAATCCGGATGCGCCGGTTGTTTACACCGGCCCGTTGGATCGCTACTTCGACTTCTCTGAGGGTGAGTTGGGCTGGCGCACCCTGGACTTTGAACTTGAGGTCTTGCCGACCGGCGACTTCCAGGGCGCCCCGGTGATGAACTATAACGATGCTGACGTTGACTACACCCGCATCCACGAGTTCCGCCACTTCCACCCAGAACGGCAGGATAAGTACCCGAAAGATAAGACTGTCATCATGAAGGAATACTCGCGCTTCGCCGAGTCTGGCGACGAGCCGTACTACCCAATCAACACTCCAGAGGACCGCACCAAGCTCGAGGCTTATCGATGCCGCGCTGCCGCCGAGGCACGCGAGAACAACGTTCTTTTCGGCGGCCGCCTGGGTACCTACCAGTACCTCGACATGCACATGGCCATTGCCTCCGCGCTGAGCATGTTCGACAACAAGCTGGCCCCGTTCTGGAACGAGGGCAAGGCCCTCGAACAGGAGCGCGGCCACTAAGCCGAACTCCGTCAACATAACACTTAACACTCAACACTCCACCCAACACTCCACACTGTGGAGTGTTGGGTGGAGTGTTGTATGTAGTGTTGCGCAGGCCGGGAAAGCTATGATTGACCTGCGAAATCAACCCTTACTTTGAGGATTTTGGACGAGGAACACGTGCGAACACTACACAACACACCACAGTGTGTGTAGTGTTGTGTGTAGTGTTTGAGGGTGTTCAGGAGCGTTGAGCGCTGATAGGGGTGAGTGATTGTGGTCTGGGACGATGACCAGGCGGAGATCGCCGAGATCATTGGGAGCCTGCGATCTCAGGGCACCGATACGCGCGCCGTAGAGGTCAAGGCAGCTGCGGGAGGTTTTCCCAAGAAGCTTGTTCGCTCTATCTCTGCCTTTGCTAACGGAACCGGTGGAATCATCATCTTGGGGCTGGATGAAGACAACGGGTTCGTTCCGGTACCAGGCTTTGATGCTACCGCCATGGCGGATGCCCTGGCTGGCGCATGTGCAGACCTCGTGACCCCGTCGGTTCGCGCCCAGATCGACATTGTTGAGTGGGAGGGCGCGAGCATTGTCGTTGGCACCATTCCCGAATGTGCTCCTTTTGAGAAGCCTTGCTGGGTCGTTTCTCAGTCGAAGTATCACGGCAGCTATATCCGGGTCCATGATGGGGACCGCGTACTAAAGCCATACGAGATCGACAGGCTGGAGGAAAACAAGACCCAGCCGGAATGGGATCTGGAGCCGGTTCCGGCTGCTGACATCGACGATCTGGATCCTGACATTGTGGCCGAGATCTTGGCCCGCGAGTGCTCCATCCATGAACGCATTTTTGGACGGTTGAGCGATGAAGAGGCGATGTTAGCGCTCCACCTGATTACCCGGAATGACAACGGAAAACTAGTGCCAACTCTGGGCGGACTTATGGCAGCGGGCACTTACCCGCAACAGTTTTTCCCGCGGCTCAACGTGACCTTTGCAGCATATCCCGGCACCGATAAATCGGCCGGAATAGGCAAGCAGCGCTTCCTCGACAACGAAAGTCTGGTGGGGCCCATTCCGGTGCTGGTCGCGGATGCCGTGCGGGCAGTCCGACGCAATATGCGCGTCGGAGGCGTAATCGAGGGAGTCTTCCGTAAGGACTTGCCGGACTACCCTCCGGAGGCTGTGCGTGAGGCAGTCGCTAATGCGCTTATGCACCGTGATTATTCGCCGCAGGCGCGGGGCACGCAGGTACAAGTGAACCTGTATGTCGACCGGCTGGAGATCCTTAACCCCGGTGGTCTTTATGGAACGGTCACCGTTGATCGATTGGGCACTGCGGGTATGTCTAGCGCGCGCAATCAGCATTTGTCTGCGTTGCTGGAGGTGACTCCTGCCGGTGACGGAGACGGGTACATTGCGGAAAATCGTGGTACCGGATATATCGAGATTCTCGACCAACTGGAGCGGCAGCTGCTGCCGCCGCCGGTACCACGGGATTCATTAACCGAATTTGAGCTCACCTTTGCGCGGCGAAATCCGACTACCCCGGAGCGCACCGCGGCGTTGGGTGGCGGAACCCGCGGGCGCGTGCTCGACTATCTGCGCGAACACAGGACAGCGTCCAGCCGCGAATTGGCAGCGGCTGCAGGGCTGTCCCTCAACGGCGTGCGCAGGACCATTAACGAACTTGTTGAGGAAGGCGTCATCGTGCGCACTGAGCCGCTGAAGAGCCCGAAGCAGCGCTATCGGCTGCAGGGCTAACCACGGCGTTCAACGTCACCTTGTTCGTGCGCCGCCGCTGAATACCTCGGCGCGAATTTCTCCATCTGTTCAAGCACGAGCTTGATGGCCTCCGGTGCCTTGTCCGGTGGATACTTGTAGTCGCGAAGCAACCTGCGGACCGAGCGGCGTAGTTTCGCACGTACGTCATCGCGTACTGTTCAGTCGGTCTTTGCATCGCGACGCAGCATGGAAACGAGCTGGCGTGCGATTTCAGCAAGAACTTCGTCCATGAGCTCGGTTGCGGATTCGTTTGTCGACACCGCGTCGAAGAAGGTGAGCTCGTCATTGCCTAGTGGCGGGGTGAATTGTTCACCGCGATTGCTTGTCCTTGACAATCGCTTTGGACGGGCGGATGAGTTCGGCGATGGCATGCACATGGCGATCGCTTCTGCGCTGAGCATGTTCGACAACAAGCTGGCCCCGTTCTGGAATGAAGGCAAGGCGCTTGAACAGGAGCGCGGCCACTAAAACAGCTTGCCTGCTTAAATCCCCGCCGACGAGGAGCTTTGAATCTTCTTCGGCGGGCTTTTTGTATCTGTACGCCGGCGCTTTGCCGGTTTACGTGTGCCGCGGGTCGGTGTTGAATGCGGGGGTGAAACTCCGTAAAGTTAACACTAGGTTAACAAACAGAGAACAGAAAGTAATTGGGTGAGTACCATGACGCATCTCAATGATCACCGCCTCGCGACCCTGCGCCAGGACCTCCACGACCTGTACGGCAACACTCACGCTGCCGCTGAAATCGACGCCGAGGTAGACGCGGCAATCGCGCGCCATACTGCCGGTGCAACGGTCGAAGAATTCATCCCTGTTCTGGTTGAACGTGAGGTAAAAGAATACTTCGGCGGGCACCGCATCCATGTTCGTTTCTCTGCTGGCACCAACCACGCCCTTGCGGAGAAGGTTGTTGAATTGACCAAGGAACAGGCCGGTGACGCCTTGTTTGTCGACGCCGCCCATTTTCACACCGAGGTTGACCCCAACAACCGCATGGTCAGCATGCCTGACTTCATCGTATACCTAGGCCGCGACATCCCGCGCGACGAAGCTGGCAAGGACATCAAGATTTGGGATATCGCTGCGGCCAATACGCCAGAGGAAGAGCGCGAACTTATCGACGACCTCGGCGCACGCGTGCTTTATATGTTGGGCAAGCTGGGCATCGAGCCAGCGGGCGATAAGGCCCCTGTCAAAGCCTAATCTCACAACTAGAAGCGATAGGCTGGCGGCAGTTTTTCATCAATAGCGCTGTTGGCTACCCAGAACTCGGCGTAGTTATAGGGCATGTAGTGCGTGCCCATGCCTGGATGCCAATCCTGCTCGCCTAGTTGCGGCGGAACTGAGCGCTGTTGATTGAGTTCGCCGTGGGCATAAAGCCGCTCGGGCAGCGCGCCGATGATGGGCCGGTAGTCGGCGAGAAGGCGCGCGAACTGCGCCGAGAAATCCGCGCGAGAAAGATCCTTTTCCAAGATCTCAATGCGCTCGAGAAGGGCGCTGATCGCGCTCGTCGCCGGAAGGTCTCCGCTTTTTGCCACTGCAGAAGCTTTCTGCATATCTGCTTTCAACCATGCCAACTCAGTTGACCGCGTGAGTTTTTCGCCCTTAGCCATGCGCTGGAGATCATCCAGCTGCGCCTTCGCAGTGCTGAGTCGGCGCAACTGGCGGTAACCCTGCGTAATCGACCTGCTGTGTTGGAAAAGTAGGGAAGTGCTAGCCGAAGGATCCATCGAATCCAGTGCCACAATATTCGGCTTTACCCGGCGATAGTCAGCCTTGATCTGTTCCCATTGAGCCTTGAAGGCTTCGTTAATCAGCGGGGTATTAAGTCCCGCGACGATTTTGTCGCCCTCGATGATGAACTTTGTGGCAGCCGGGAGGGTACCACGGTTGAAATCCAGCTGTTCGAGGAGTCGACGGGCGGTTACCCTGCGCGAATACAGAAATGAAGCCACGAGCATCGTGACCGCCAGCACTGATATCGCGATGAAGATGCTCCAGCCCGGAAGCCCCGTGGTCGATTCGCGGGAGATAGAGGGATCGCCCGCAGCCTTGGCCGCTAAAAGCAGGCCGACGGTGTAGTTGCCGCCGCGCACCGGCGCTTCCATCTGGTCCAGAATACCGTCCAGGCGCCCCGGCTTCTCGATGGAAATCGCCTCGCACACATCATTACTGCAACGGGCAGTCGATGACATTGGATCCAAACCAACGCCGATGAGCAGCGTTCCTTCCCTAAGGCTGCGTCCATCCGTGTTCAGCAGGCCGCGGGCGTTGTCTCGCAGGTATTCCAATGCATCAGTCGATACATCCTTGTGGTTGTGCTCATAGGTGAAGTACAGAATCCGGCTTACCTCAGGAGGTAGGTCGAGTGCCTCCGATTCCTGGCGCAGAGCTGATTCATCCGAGGGCGAAAGCAGATTACCTTCATCAAAAATCTCCACCGTGGGCGTAGCGGCGTGTGCCGTTGCTGGCAGCGTCACCAGCAAGAAAGCTACGGCAAGTAGCTGGAAAAGATATTTCATTAGATAAATAGAGTCCGCTCTTAAAGAGATAGAGAATGCGAGCGCATTTATGGCTCTTTAGGCTCGGATTAATCGTAGTGCTCACGGCCGGGTTGTGTTAAATATGCGTCACTGCAGCCCTGAATCCGTGTGGGAGCGAGGTTATCGGCCACAAACCACTAGGCTGTTTGACTGAATATTGTCATAAAACCGTTTGGAGAATCGAAGTAATCGTGACTGCCAACAATCCCTCCGCCAGCGCCGCTGGCAGCGAAACCCGCGTTTTCGAACCTGTTCAGCGAATCTTGCTGCCCAAGCGCGGCGAGCCTTTTGACGTCCGGATGCTCTATCTCATCGAGTCCGAGCAAAACCGCGAGCGCCTGAGCTGGACCAACCGCACTGCGGTGACGATTCCAGCGGGTGAAGAGGCTTCTTTCGAGACCTACTTCAACGCTTTCCCTGCTTCCTACTGGCGCCGCTGGTCCCAGCTGAAGTCCATCGTGCTCTCCCTCGAGCTCGAAGGCCAAGCCAACGTGTCCATTTACCGCTCCAAGCAGGACGGTCAGCGCATCTCCGTGGCCAACCACCTGGTCGGCAGCGGTCACCATGACTTCGAACTGCCGCTGAAGAACTTCGAAGACGGCGGCTGGCTGTGGTTCGACATCACCGCAGAGAAGGAAACCGTCCTTTCTAATGCGGCATGGTGCGCACCGCATGCCCCACAGGCACAGATCCTGCCCGATGGCACCGAACTGCCGGCTTCGGAAAAGCGCGTTGCCGTGGGCATTCCTACCTTCAACCGCCCAACCGACGCCGTCGCAGCGCTGCAGGCTCTCGCCGAGGACCCAGTGGTTGACGGCATCATCGACTACGTCCTTATGCCGGACCAGGGCAACCAGCACCCAGCAGACGAGCCAGGCTACGAGCAGGCCGTCGAGCACTTCGGCCCGCGTTTCCGCGAGTTCCGTCAGGGCAACCTGGGCGGATCCGGCGGCTACTCCCGCATCATGTACGAGGCGTTGGAGAACACCGATTCCCCGTTCATCCTCTACATGGATGATGACATCGCCATCGAGCCTGACTCCATCCTGCGCGCAGTTCAGGCCGCGCGATACGCCGCAAAGCCGATCATCGTTGGCGGACAGATGCTGAACCTGCAGGAGCGCTCCCAGCTGCGCACCACCGGCGAGCAGGTCAACAAGCACGACTTCATGTGGGGCGGGGCGCCGCACGCGGTCTACGACCACGACTTCGCCAAGTACCCATTGCGCGCTATTGGCGACGCCCAGTCGCACCTCGACCCACGCAAGTACGACTCCCGCGCTTTGCACCGCCGCGTCGATGTCGAATACAATGGCTGGTGGATGTGCCTCTTCCCGCGCGTCGTAGCTGAGACCAACGGCCAGCCGCTGCCGCTGTTTATTAAGTGGGATGACACCGAGTACTCCCTGCGCGCAGCCGCTAACGGCTTCCCAACCGTGACTTGGCCAGGCGCTGCCATCTGGCACATGGCGTGGGCGGACAAGGACGACGCCATCGATTGGCAGGCGTACTTCCACCTGCGCAACCGTCTCATCGTCGCTGCGATGTACCACGACGGCGACGTCAAGGGCATTACGAAGTCCATCTTCAAGTCCACCCTCAAGCACACGATGTGCATGGAATACTCCACCATGGCTATCCAGCTGGAAGCTATGAAGGACTTCTTGGCCGGCCCAGATCACCTCTTCGACATCCTGGAATCCTCCCTGCCGCGCATCGCGGAAATCCGCAAGAACTACTCCGATGCCGTCATCATCGAGTCTGCCGACCAACTGCCAGCTCCGACCGGCGCGCCGGGCGTACCGACCCGCAACATCGGCGGCCGCCTCGGCAAGGTCAAGAAGCTGCCATGGCTGCTGAAGTCCGCAAAGCACCTGGTCACCAAGGAAGACCGCGCGCACCACGAGGCGCCGCAGCTCAACCTCACCCCAGACGAAGCGCGCTGGTTCACCCTGTCCCGCGTGGACTCCGCAACAGTTTCCACCGCAGGTGGCACCGGCGTGGCCTTCCGCAAACGCGACCGCGATCTGGCCACCGACCTCGTCAAGCAGACCCGCGGCCTGCTCAAGGAGATCGAGGAGAACTTCGACGATCTGAAGGCGCAGTATCGCGCCGCGATGCCGGAGCTGACCTCCCGCGAATCCTGGAAGAAGGTATTCGATGCCCAGTAAGCTTTCTGTAGCGGAATCACACGTTCTGGAAAGCATCCAGAACGCAGCTTTCGACGTCCCTGGAGTTGTACCTGCCGCCCGCGGCCTTAGCCACTTGGGTGAGCATGCCCTGGGCTGGATGGGAACTTCCGCTCTCATGTACGTGGTCAATCGCGCGGACAAAGCGAAGGCTCGCCAGTGGGCATACGTCGGCGCGAGTGCTTTTACCGCCCATGCGGCCAGCGTTGTGTTAAAGCGCATCGTTCGCCGCAAGCGTCCCGATTACCCGTACGTGCGTGTGGGCGTGGCAACGCCGTCTAAGCTGTCGTTTCCTTCTTCCCACTCGACGTCGACAACCGCGTTCCTCGTCGCCGTCGCGCATCTTTTGTCCACCCCAGCGCCGCTTGTCGGCGTGCCCGTGATGATGGCTTCGCGTATGGTGCTCGGAGTGCATTATCCAACGGATACCGCGGTTGGAGCTGCGATCGGCGCAGTCACCGCAGAGGCATTAACCCGCTACGAAAGGAAGACCGCGTGAGCGATTCCCACCACGACGACGGTACGCAGCGCGTGTTCCACTCTGAACCGCATACTTCAGGCATCGACACTGGCCGCAAGCGTAAGCCGCCGAAGAACCTCGCCGACGGAATGGTAAAGGCCCTCCGCCCAAAGCAGTGGGTCAAAAATGTCCTCGTCCTCGCTGCTCCAGCAGCAGCGGGTGCGGACGCACTGTTCCATTCGCGCGTGCTTCTCGACGTCCTCCTTGCCTTCATCGTCTTCTGCATGGGCGCGTCCTCGATTTACCTCATCAATGACGCACGCGACGTCGAAGCTGACCGCGCGCACCCGACCAAGCGTTTCCGCCCGATTGCCGCCGGCGTCCTACCGGTTGGCCTGGCCTACGCCATGGCGGCAGTGCTCATCGTTGGCTCCATTGCTTTGTCCTTCCTGGCCACCGCTGGCCCACAGCTGGCAATCGTGATGGCTGTGTACATCGCTTTGCAGCTGGGCTACTGCTTTGGCTGGAAGCACATGCCGGTTATCGACATCGCGCTGGTTTCCTCTGGCTTCATGCTGCGCACAATGGCCGGTGGCGTTGCCGCGGGCATCGTCTTGTCGCAGTGGTTCCTGTTGGTTGCGGCATTCGGCTCGCTGTTTATGGCTTCCGGTAAGCGCTATTCCGAGATTCTTCTTGCGGAGCGCACCGGCGCCAAGATTCGCAAGTCCCTCGAGGGCTACACGCCGACCTACCTCCGCTTCGTCTGGACCCTTGCGGCTACCGCTTTGGTCATGTCCTACTCGCTGTGGGGCTTCCAGCTTTCCAACGCCGCCGATGGCCCAGCTGGCGTCTGGTACCAGGTTTCGATGGTCCCGTTTACCATCGCTGTGCTGCGCTATGCCGCTGACGTCGACCGCGGCAATGGCGGCGCTCCCGACGAAATCGCCCTGGAAGACCGAGCACTGCAAGTCCTTGCGCTCGCGTGGCTGGCCTGCATCGCTATGGCGGTCTACATCATGCCGATGCTGTAGAGAACAGGGTTCTCTACAGGGGCAGAGCGCTCTACAGGAACGGAATATGACACCATAAGGAATGTATTCTGGCAGCACAAAGCCAGGAATATAACCAAATAAGATGGGTAATGTTAAACTTTTACCCCGTGAATAACACTAATAACAAGAATCTGGTCCGGCTCAGTGCCGTGGCATCGGTGATTGTTATTAGTGTTTTTTCTTTTTGGGGAGGCTTTGTCCGCCGCTGGATTTCCGACGACGGCCTCATCGTCCTGCGCACCGTACGCAACCTCGAAGCCGGAAATGGCCCCGTGTTCAACATGGGCGAGCGCGTCGAGGCTAACACCTCCACGCTCTGGCAGTACCTGATCCTGCTGCTGCGCTGGATCACTAGCGCCGACCTCGCAGGCATTGCCATCTACTTAGGGCTTTTCCTTTCTGTCTGTGCGATGGCGCTCGGCACATTTGCCACCGCTGGTCTTGTTTCGCGGGGCAAGAGCGCAACCCTCGTCGCTCCTGCCGGCGCACTGGTCTACCTCGCGTTGCCACCAGCTCGCGACTTTTTCACCTCCGGCCTCGAATGGGGCCTAGCCATCTTCTATCTGGCTGTGCTGTGGTGGATGCTGCTGAAGTGGGCTCGGGGCGTCGATAAGCATGCGGCGAATGCCAGCGACTCCATGCCATATTGGCTGGCTGTCTGGGCTGGTCTGTCCTGGCTCGTGCGCCCGGAGCTCGCTCTCTATGGCGGGCTGGTTGGTGTGCTGCTGCTGGCTGCCCACCGTAATTGGAAAGCATGGCTCGGCATTCTCGCTGCGGCGCTGCCATTGCCACTGGGCTACCAGATTTTCCGCATGGGCTACTACGGCCTACTTACCCCGCACACTGCGGTGGCGAAGTCCGCATCCGGCGCAGCGTGGAGCCACGGTTTTAACTATTTGGGCGACTTCGCTCTGCCGTATGCGCTCTACTTACCGCTCATTGTCCTCGCCGCGTGGGCGCTGTGGAGCCTGCGTCGTGAACTGCGTCCCAGTGGGTTTCGTACTCCGGCCACCGCAGCCTACCTTTTGCTCGCGGCCGGTCTTTTGCATCTGATTTATGTCCTGCGCGTCGGCGGTGACTTCATGCACGGCCGAATGCTTTTGCTGCCGCTCTTCGCGCTGCTGCTGCCCGTCTTCGTCCTTCCACTGCGCTCCATCCTTGGCGCTGTCACCACCTCCATCTGTGCAATCTGGGCATGCGTGATTGTTCTGCGTGGGCATTCCGTTGACTGGGATGATTTTTCTCGCCCGCTCAACATCGTCGACGAGCGTGAGTTCTGGACGCATGCCACCAAGCACCAAACCGGCCACCCGCCGCGCTCGGTGGAAGACTTCGACCACATGCGCTTTATTGAGCACTACCAAGAGGGCATGGATGAGCTCGAAGCCGGCGACGCCCTTGCCGTTCTTTATGCCAAGAAGGGTGAGGAGAATGCCTATGGCTGGATGGGCATCGAACGAGACCCCAGCATTGATGAATTACCCACGGTCTACTTCATCAACATGGGCATGACTTCTATGAACGCACCGCTCGAGGTGCGCGTGCTCGATGACATCGGCTTGGCGACGCCGCTCGCCGCCCGCCAACCACGCATCGCCGACGGCCGCATCGGTCACGACAAGAGCCTGCCGACATATTGGCAGGCGGCGCAGACCGCGGTGGACATTGACGAGCTGCCATCCTGGTACGACAAGGAAGAAACCCGGAAGGCGCGCAAAGCCTTGCAGACTGAGGACTTCCAGAAGCTGTTTGCCACCTACAAAGATCCGCTTGATGCGAAGAGATTTTTCGAAAACATCAAATTCGCGCTAACCGACGGCCGCACCCTGACTTTTTCCGAAGATCCTGGCGATTACCTTGGGAAATGATAGGGGTTTAATCTCCGTTACGGCGTGGCAGCTTCCCTAAACTGCCCTGCGCCTACTCAGCGAACGTGGTTCTGGATGGGACTTTGCTGGCTAAGTGGGTTAAGCTGCTAGAGATTCCTCGTTATATTTCTGTGACGTTAACGTTTCCAGATGTGGCGACGATATGTGTCAGTAGCACTAAATTTTTCTATCTAGCTCTTGTTGAGAAGTACATAAAGGAGAGACATGACTTCACTGAGCTCGGGTCTCAAGGCGCGTGTTCTCACAGCCGTAATGACCGTTGCGGTTGCGCTTGGACTCGCTGTTGCCGCCGGTAGCCAGGAAGCGTCCGCTGCAAACCGCGACTTTTTGCGTGCTGATGCCACGGGCACCTGTGACTGGGATGCCGTCGGTTGGTGGGTGCAGCGCTGTGACGTTTGGTCCCCAGCAATGGGCCGCAACATTCCGGTGCAGATTCAGCCGGCTAAGAACGGCGGCAACGCTGGTCTGTACTTGCTGGATGGCCTGCGCGCGACGAACCGCACCAACGCTTGGATCAACGACGTAAATGCTGCCCGCACCTACGAGCCGCACAACATCACCCTCGTAATGCCGGTTGGCGGAGAGGCCTCCTTCTACGCTGACTGGGAGGGCCCGGCTACCTACAACGCTGTTTCCCCGATCAACTACAAGTGGGAAACCTTCCTGACCTCCGAGCTGCCTGGCTACCTGGAGCGCAACTTCGGCGTTGCTCGTAACAACAACTCTATCGCTGGTCTGTCCATGGGCGGCACCGCAGCCATCACCCTGGCCGGTAAGCACCCAGACCAGTTCCGCCAGGTTCTGTCCTACTCCGGCTACCTGACCACCACCTTGCCGGGTGCGCAGACCTTTATGCGCCTCGCGCTTCTCGACGCCGGCGGATTCAACATCAACGCAATGTACGGTTCTCTGGTTAGCCCGCGCCGTTTCGAGAACGATCCGTTCCGCGTCATGGGCGGTCTGCGCAACACTGACATCTACATCTCTGCAGCTTCCGGTATCCCAGGTGCAGGCGATGCAGGTTACTTGCCGCAGCATCAGCTGTCTGGCGCCGTTTTGGAGATGTTCGCTGGCGCTACCACCCGTATCTGGGAGGCAAAGGCTCGTGCAACTGGTCTGCGCGTGACTTCCAACTACCCAATGCAGGGTCTGCACAACTGGGCACAGTTTGGCTACCAGCTGGAGCACTCTAAGCCACAGGTTCTCAATGTGATGAACGCTTGGTAAGCATCTAGGGAATTCGTTAGGAATCGCTCCGGCGAATTGTCCTAGATGGGTTCTTAACCGGCCGCAGGTTTTCCTGCGGCCGGTTTTGTGTTTTGGGCGTGTTCCTCTATGAAAAGTCTCAAGTTCAACTTAAACTTGAGCACACAATAGACAGCACTTCGCGGCCTAGATGAGGAAAGTCCGGAGGAGGGGAACCTTCGGAAACCACGCCTAGTCCGCTACCTCGACATTAAAACCTCGACTTCATACAAGGACTCATCTATGCGTAAAAATGCGTCTGCATCCAGCCTGCGCTCTCCAGGTTCCCCGACCAAGGCTCGTAAGGGTCTGGCCATCGCAGCTTTGCCTACTGCTGTAGCGGTGGGCCTGTCTCTCCTGCCGAATGCAACGGCTCAGTCCTCCCTTGGTTCTTTGACACAGAACCTGGGTAGCTCCAACCTATCCGATGCTTTCGCTCCTGGCACCCCGCCGGAGCGTACTCCGATTCAGACCGAGTACCCAGAGGTTGAGGGTCTTCCGGAAGGCGTCGATATTTCCCGCGTGGAATACCTGACCAACCGCAACCTGCGCGTCTACATCAAGTCCGCAGCGATGCCGGACAAGGAGCAGGTTGTCCAGATCCAGCTTGCTCGTGACTGGTACTCCAGCCCGGATAAGAAGTTCCCAGAGGTATGGGCACTCGACGGCCTGCGCGCACGCGATGACGAGTCCGGCTGGACCATCGAGACCGACATCGAGACTCAGTTCGCTGAGCGCAACGTCAACCTCATCATGCCGGTGGGCGGCGAGTCCTCTTTCTACTCTGACTGGCAGAAGCCGGACAATGGCCGCAACTACAAGTGGGAGACCTTCCTGACTAGGGAGCTCGTCCCGATTCTCGATAAGGCTTATCGTTCCAACCAGAAGCGCGCCGTTACCGGCATCTCCATGGGCGGTACCGCGGCTATGAACTTGGCGGAGCGAAACCCGCACCTGTTCCAGTTCGTTGGTTCCTTCTCTGGCTACCTGGACACCACCACGCAGGGCATGCCTGAGGCTATCGCCGCAGCCCAGATGGACGCCGGCGGATACACCTCTACCAACATGTGGGGTCCGCACTACTCTCAGGATTGGATCGACCATGATCCGAAGCTGGGCATCGAAGCACTCAAGGACATGAAGGTCTACGTCTCCGCCGGCTCCGGTAAGGACGACTACGGCAATCTGAGCTCCGTGGCAAAGGGCCCTGCAAATGCTGCTGGCGTTGGCCTCGAGGTCATCTCCCGTATGTCTACCCAGACCTTCGTCGATTACGCGAAGCGCGCCGGTGTGCCAGTTGTTTCCCGCTTCCGCCCATCTGGCGTTCACAGCTGGGAATACTGGCAGTTCGAAATGCGCGAGGCTTGGCCAGTCATGGCCGACGCCCTCGGCATCGCTAAGGAAGACCGCGGCGCAGATTGCACCCCGGTTGGAGCTATCGCAGAGGCAACCAAGTCCGGCATCCTAGGCTCCTGCCTGAACAATGAGTACGACGTCGCCGGCGGTAAGGCCGAGGATTTCCAGGCGGGTACCGCTTACTGGTCCCCAGAGACTGGTGCACACGCCATCTTCGGTCGCATCGGCGCACGTTACGCAGAAAGCGGCGGCCCGACCTCCTGGCTGGGCTTCCCAACCACCGGCGAGACCAAGACCCCAGACGGCAAGGGTCGCTTCGTTCACTTCCAGCACGGCTCCATCTACTGGACCGCAGAAACCGGCGCTTGGGCTATTCCAGGTGACATGGTTGAGGCATGGGGCAAGAATGGCTTCGAAGGCGGCGACCTGAAGTACCCAACCGGCCCAGTCACTAAGGTCGGCGAGGGCTTCGCACAGGACTTCCAGAATGGCGTTCTGACCCGTAACCCGGATGAGTCCCACTCCATCGTCCACGGTGCCATCGGTGCCAAGTACAAGGAGCTGGGCGGCCCGTCCTCCTCGCTGGGCTTCCCGAAGGGTGGCGAAAAGCCAATCAAGGGGGGCTTCTTCCAAGAATTCGAGCACGGCAACATCTACTGGTCCGCTGAATCCGGTGCGCACTACATTCTGTACGGCCCAATCATGGACGAGTGGGGCAAGCGCGGTTTCGAGCAAGGCGAGTTCGGCTGGCCAACCAGTGACTACAACCAGATCGCAGCCGGCGGCATCTCCCAGACCTTCCAGCACGGTGAGATCCGCGAAATCATGGGCAGCGTTCAGGCGGAAAAGAAGTAATCATGCGTACCTCCTTCCGGGTTCCTGTAATGTGCGCAGCCTTTATGGCTGCAGCACTCGGCCTCAGTGCCTGTGGTTCCGCAACGGTTGAAAGCGAAAACTCTCCCGAACAGACGAAAGTCGCCCCGCTCGAGCGTTCTTCGCAGCCTGCAAGTGCTTCTGAAAGTGCTTCTGCGAGCGCTTCTGAATCTAGCTCGCAGTCGGCGGATTCTTCGGACGAAAAGTCCTCTTCAGAATCCAGCGCTGCTTCGGCAAGCGATGAGCCTGAAGACCGTGGCGCCCGGGAAATCTCCGCTATCCCTTCGCCTAGCCGGACTCAGGGACCTGAGCAAGATTTCCTAGCTGCAGTTCAGAAAGCTGGAGTAAAAACAGAAGGTGCAGAAGATCAAATCATCGGTGCAGGCCAAGCTGCGTGCAACGAAGGCGATGCCGTAACCATCCCCGCTGTTGCAGGTCAGCTCATCGAGCAGGGCCGCGCACCTTTGTCACATGAGGAGCTAACCGCTGTCCTCACGGACCAAGCGCGCGGCACCCTGTGTGCTAAATAAGGTAGAAATTTATGCGAAAAACACTCACGGTTGTTGCCGTCCTCGTCGTATTAGCTGTCATCGGCGCGGGAGCGGTTCACTTCTTAAACGCCAACAAGGCAGGAGAATCCAACAACCTGAGTGAGCCGGTGCCCACCGAGCAGGGCGGGGGAGTCGAGGCCCCTGCCCAGCCGGATTGGTGCCCGCGCTTCGAAGTGATTTCTGCCCCTGGCACTTGGGAATCTAAGGCCGATGATGACCCTATCAACCCGACCGCCAACCCCAAGTCCTTCATGCTTTCCATCAGCAACCCGCTGAAGGAGGCCTACGTTCCTGAAGACGTAAAGGTCTGGACGCTGCCTTATACCGCGCAGTTTAAAAACATCAACGCTCAACAGGAGATGAGCTACGACGAATCCCGTGATGAGGGTACCTCTCGCCTCGAGGGCGAGCTGACCACCATGCACGAGAACTGCCCAGCCACCAAGTTCATCATCGCCGGTTTCTCTCAGGGCGCTGTCATTGCGGGCGACGTCGCAGACCGCATCGGTGGTGGCAATGGCCCAATCCCAGCCGAGGCTGTTTCGGGCGTTGCGTTGGTGGCAGATGGGCGTCGCCAAGCAGGCGTAGGCCAGAACCCCGGCGTGCCCGTTGCTGGTGTCGGTGCAGAGATTGCACTGCAGCCGGTTGGCATGCTCATCCAAGGCATCGTTCCTGGAGCATCCATGCGCGGGCCGCGTGCAAATGGCTTCGGCTCCTTGGCAGATCGCACCTTCCAGATTTGTGCACCTGATGACTCTATCTGCGATGCCCCACTCGATGGCCCAAACGGCCTTGAGCGCGCACGCGGGCTCATTGAAGCAAACGGTGTGCACGCGATGTATGCCACCAACCCGAACGTGATTCCGGGCACGACTGCCAATCAATGGGTCGTCGGCTGGGCGCGGGAAATTATCGACCGCACCTAACTCCGTTCAAACTTAAAACGGTCATGTTATGTAACGCTGTGCGTCTCCGAGATGATATTTTTAATGTCAAAAGTAAACAATCTAAGCCCAAAAGGAGATTAGATGGACCTCCAAGCATTGATTGGCCAGTTCTTTGACGGGAATGGTCGCATTGTTCTGCCGCCTCACTTGACCCTGCCGGGGCTTTGTGAGTACGTCTTTGAAATGGAACAACAATCAGGAGTTCCTGATCGCCCGGTTTTGCGCCAGTGGCTCTTTGATGATGACCCAGCTGGTGCTCCGCGCGATTTCACCCGCTCAGAGGTAAACAAGCGAATCAAGGTTGTGGCCGCGCGCCTGCAGCAGGTCGGCGCAGTAGGGGACCGCGTGGCTATTCTTGCCGGAAACTCTCCTGAGTATCTGTTTGGCTTTATGGGCGCGATGTATGCGGGAATGACGCCGCTGCCACTCTATGATCCGAACGAGCCGGGGCACTCCGAGCACCTGCGCGCAGTCTTTGGTGATTCGAATCCTTCGATTGTTCTGACCAACAATGTTTCTGCAGCCGCAGTTCGCCGCTACTTCGCAGACTTGCCGTCGGCGCAGCGCCCACGCGTGATTTCCATCGATTCTCTGCCGGATTCGCTCGCGGCTTCGTGGAAGAATCCAGTTGAGCAAGGCGCCGGTGAGGGCGCAGCAGCGCCCGTCGACGCTCCCGCTTTCCTCCAGTACACCTCCGGCTCTACCCGCACTCCAGCGGGCGTGTTGCTGACTAACCGCTCGATTTTGACGAACGTACTGCAGATTTTTGCTGCGGTACACATTAAGATGCCGCCGCGCATCGTTTCCTGGCTGCCGTTGCATCACGATATGGGCATTATTTTGGCTTCTTTCGCCACCATTTTGGGCTTGAACTTCGAGATGATGACACCGCGTGACTTTGTGCAGCAGCCGAAGCGTTGGGTACGCCAGATTAGCCGCCAGCCAGGCGATGAGAACTTCGCAGGAATCTATGCCGTGGTTCCGAACTTTGCTCTGGAGCTAGCTGCTCGTTATGGCGCACCGGTTGCGGGTGAGGATATTGATCTATCGCATATCGATGGCATTATCATCGGCTCCGAACCTGTAACAGAGACTGCAGTTGATAACTTCTGGGAGGTCTTTAGCAAGTACGGTCTCAAGCGCGAGGCTATGCGTCCTTCCTATGGTTTGGCAGAGGCAGCGTTGATGGTGGCTACTCCGCAGGAAGGCGAGCGCCCGCTCATCACGCACTTCAACCGTGAGCAGTTGACGGCAGGCAAGGCCGTTGTGGAGGCTAAGTCCGATCAGACGGTGGCTTTTGCATCAAATGGTCAGGGCATGCCTGCTCAGTATCTGACGATCGTGGACCCAGAAACCAAGGCTGAGCTTGCCGACGCCCAGATCGGCGAGCTGTGGCTGCACGGCGACAACATGGCAGCTGGTTACCTAGGCCGCGAGGACGAGACAGCTTCTACTTTCCGGAATACTTTGGCCACGCGCCTGCCGGAGGGTTCCCGCGTTGTTGGGGCGCCGGAAGATGACAAGTGGATGGCCACGGGCGACCTTGCCACCATCGTGGATGGTCACCTCTACATCACGGGCCGTTTGAAGGACTTGATCGTGGTTGCGGGACGAAACCACTACCCGCAAGATATCGAGGCGACCGTCCAGGAGGCCTCGGCGCATGTGCGACCAGATTCCATCGCTGCCTTCTCTGTGGAAGGTGGCAGTACCGAGCAGCTAGTGCTGCTGATCGAACGTGCTGATGATGCAGATTCTGCAGGCGATGAAGCAGCGACTGAGGTTATTCGTACCGCCGTCTCGAAGGCACACGGTATTACACCGGAGGTCATTCGCTGGTTTAGCGCGCATGAAATCAATCGCACTTCTTCTGGGAAGATTGCACGCCGTGTAGCGAAGAAGCACTTCCTCGCGAGCTAACGCGGCGCTCTAATCGCTTTTACACCTCTGCTGTATTGCACTGCCATATAGCAGAGGTGAGTTGTTATCGTGACAGAAGTTAACAAAATGAGACAATAAAGCGATAAAGATTGCAGGCATGCGGCAACCAGTGCTGTGCAGAATTGTGCGGAAACTCCCCATTTATAGAAAGCTAATTTAGATGACTGTTGAAGAACTACGAGGCTGGCTACGCAATTGGGTCGCGCAAACCACCGGCCTATCCGCTGAGGAAATTACTGATAGCAAGCCTCTAGAAAACTTCGGGTTGTCCTCCCGCGATGCAGTAGTTCTCTCCGGTGAGCTGGAGAACCTACTCGGGATGAAGTTAGAACCGACTGTCGCTTATGAATACCCGACTATCGCACAGCTCGCTGACCGTCTGGTCAACGGCGTAGCATCCTCGAGCAACTCCGCGGTCGATTCCAGCAGCGGTGCCGCCTCCACGCGCAATGCCGGCATCATTGGCGGCGATATCGCGATTATCGGTGAAGCTGGCCGTTTCCCCGGAGCACAGAACGTCAAAGAGTTCTGGGACATGTTGGTCGAAGGCCGTGCCGGAACCGGCCCGCTACCTATGGGCCGCTGGTCGGAGTACGCCGCAGAGCCGACGGTCTCGGAAAAGATTGCTAACCAGAACACCGATGGTGGTTACCTCGAAGACATTGCTAGCTTCGATGCGGAGTTCTTTGGGCTTTCTCCCCTCGAAGCCGCGAACATGGACCCTCAGCAGCGCATTCTTCTTGAACTAGCTTGGGAAGCGCTCGAGGACGCAGGGCTTCCAGCCAACCAGCTGCGCGGCACTGCAACGGGCGTGTACATGGGTTCGACTAACAATGACTACGGCATGCTCATCGTCGCTGACCCTGCAGAGATGCACCCTTATGCCATGACCGGCACCTCTTCTGCAGTGGTGGCCAACCGCATCTCCTACGCACTGGACCTGCGTGGCCCTTCCATCAACGTGGACACTGCATGCTCTTCCTCGCTGGTCGCTGTTAGCCAAGCCGTCAATGACCTGCGCACAGGTGCCTCTGACGTAGCTTTGGCCGGCGGCGTTAATATCCTCGCTGCTCCGCATGCCTCGACTGGTTTTAGCGAACTTGGAGTTATCTCCCCGACCAGCGCTATCCACGCTTTCTCCGACGACGCCGACGGTATCGTCCGCTCTGATGCCGCCGGCGTTTTGGTGCTCAAGCGTCTCGCCGATGCTGAGCGCGATGGCGATAACATCCTCGCCGTCATCAAGGGCACTGCCGTTAACTCCGACGGCCACTCCAACGGACTAACCGCCCCGAACCCAGACGCGCAGGTTGACGTCCTCGAGCGCGCCTACGCCGACGCTGGTATTGACCCGCAGCTAGTCGACTACGTCGAAGCACACGGCACCGGCACCATCCTCGGAGACCCAATCGAGGCCACCGCCCTTGGCCGTGTTCTCGGTTCCGGGCGCGAAATGGCAGCGCCGATGCTTCTCGGTTCTGCGAAGTCGAACATCGGTCACTCTGAATCCGCTGCCGGCGTAGTTGGCCTCATTAAGGTCATCGAGTCGATGCGCCACGGCGTCATCCCGCCAAGCATCAACTTCTCCGCCCCAAACCGCTACATCGATTTCGACAACGAGCACCTCGAAGTCGTCGAGGATCCCCGCGAGTGGCCGGAATACTCGGGCCAAAAGGTCGCCGGTGTCTCTGGCTTCGGCTTCGGCGGCACCAACGCACACATCGTTCTTACCGACTACCGCGGCCTGACTGCCGAGACCGCAGCGCAGGTCAACATCGACGAGGGCGCTCCAGTCTCCCTGCCGATTTCCGGTCTTCTTCCATCTCGTCGCGAGGCTGCTGCAGGCCAGATCGCTGACTACATTGAGCAAGAACATCCTGACCTGCTTTCTCTCGCGCGCACTCTTGCGCGCCGAAACCATGCACGCTCCCGTGCAGTGGTGACGGGCGTCAGTGAAGAGGACGTCGTCAAGCGTCTGCGTCAGGTAGCCGACGGCAAGGTCTCCATGGGCATCGCCTCCGCAGATTCCCCGTCTGTACCAGGCCCCGTCTTTATCTACTCCGGCTTCGGTTCCCAGCACCGCAAGATGGTTAAGGATGTGCTCGAGATTTCTCCAGCGTTTAAGGAACGCTTGGAAGAACTCGACCGAATCGTCGAATTCGAGTCCGGGTGGTCCATCCTTGACATCGTTGCCGACGACGCCCAGACCTATAACACTGAAACCGCCCAGGTAGCGATTACCGCAATCCAGATTGCTTTGACGGACCTTCTTGCGTCCTTCGGCGTTCGTCCGGCGGGTGTTATCGGTATGTCCATGGGCGAAATCGCCGCTGCCTACGCTTCCGGCGGTATCACTGCAGAAGACGCCATGCTTATCGCCGCTCACCGTTCCCGCTTGATGGGCGAAGGTGAAAACTCGCTCGGTGAGGAAGAACAGGGCGCAATGGCTGTCGTTGAGCTGACTTCTGCCGAGATCGAAGCTCTTGACGGCAACATTGAACCTGCCGTCTACACCGGCCCTGGTATGACAACTGTTGGCGGTCCGCGCCCTGAGGTCCTCGCTTTGGTGGAAAAGCTGGATGCAGAAGGAAAGTTCGCACGCGCTCTTAACGTGAAAGGTGCAGGACATACCTCGGCTGTGGACCCAATTCTGGGCGAGTTGTATGCAGATATCGCTGGTATCGAACCACGGCCGCTGCACACGACGCTGTACAGCTCTGTTGATCGCGGTGAAATCTACCGCCCAGGTGCCCTTGTCCACGATGAGGATTACTGGATTCGTATGACTCGCCAGCCGGTCATGCTGCAGGATGCTACGGAAGCCGCTTTTGCCTCTGGACATACGCAGATTGTGGAAATATCACCGAACCCGATTGCGTTGATGGGGCTAATGTCGACTGCTTTTGCGGTTGGTAAGTCTGATGCGCAGTTGCTGTTTAGCTTGAAGCGGAAGGTCGATCCGACGGAGTCTTTGTTGGACCTTCTGGCGAAGCTGTATGTGGCTGGCGCACCGGTAGACTACACGGCGGTCTTTGGTTCGGGCGCGCTTGTCGACGCCCCTCACACCCAGTTCAAGCGCCAGCGCTTCTGGACGAATGCCCGTCCTTCTTCTGGCATCTCTGGTTTGCCAGGTGCGCGGGTTAACCTGCCGGAGGGCAAGGTTGCGTTCTCGACGAATGCAGACCAAGCTCCTTCTGCTCTGGCAATTTTGGAGGCTGCTGCTGAGGCAGTTACCCCGGGGGCACAGATTGTGGCTTCGGAGGAGCACGGTGACTTGCCGCCGCAGGGTGAGGTAACCACTGTGGTGTCGAAGTCATTGGGCGGATTGTCGATTGCGGTTTACTTTGTGAACGGTCCGGCTACGCAGCTGGTTGCAGAGGGTTTCGCTTCCGCATTGAACTTGGCTGAAACCGGCATTCCGGGTGTGGCTGCGATTGCCGAACCTGCCGCACCGAGTGCACCGGCATCCTTTACTGACGTCAGCGACGTAGAAGCTGTGCGTTGGGACCCATCGAAGGAGACGGTGGAGGAGCGGCTTTCGCTGATCGTCTCTGAGTCAATGGGCTACGACGTTTCTGACCTGCCGCGTGAGTTGCCGCTGATCGACCTAGGCCTGGACTCGTTGATGGGCATGCGTATTAAGAATCGCGTGGAAAATGACTTCCAGATTCCACCGATGCAGGTGCAAGCGCTTCGCGACGCCTCTCTCGCCGATGTCATCACCATGGTCGAGGATGCCGTCGCCGGTAAGTCTGTTGCTGGTGCTGCCGAGACCAGCGCTGCGGAGGTTGGCGCTGTAGAAGCCGACGCTGAAAAGGACGGCGTCGACAAGCACGATGCAGAAAACAGCGCTGAAGGCGTGGGTGTTGCCCCTCGTGATGCCTCTGAGCGCATGGTCTTTGGCACCTGGGCAACCTTTACCGGCAAGGCAGCAGCGGGCGTGACCTCTCAGCTTCCGCAGATTGATGAATCTGTAGCGGCGGATATCGCGCAGCGCCTGAGCGAGCGTGCTGGCATTGAAGTCACAACTCAGCAAGTCCTCGATGCCGAGACCCTCGAACCTTTGGCGGACCTTGTTCGCGAGGGGCTGGAGACCGAAGTCGAAGGCAACATCCGCGTTCTCCGCGAAGCCGAGGGACCCGCTGTCTTTATGTTCCACCCTGCCGGCGGAACGACGGTTGTCTACCAACCACTGGCGCGTCGTCTGCCAAGTGATGTCGCAGTCTACGGCGTCGAAAGGATCGAAGGCTCTTTGGAGGAGCGCGCTACTGCCTATATCGATGACATCATCAAGTACGCCCGCGGCCGCAAGGTAGTTCTCGGCGGCTGGTCCTTCGGTGGTGCTTTAGCCTATGAGGTTGCCTACCAGCTAGCGGACCGCACAAAGCGCGGTGAGGAAAGCGCAGAGGTTGCTTTCATCGCGTTGCTCGATACCACTCAGCCTTCAGATCCTGCTCCGGATACTCTCGAGGAGACTAAGGCGCGGTGGGCTCGTTACGCTGCCTTCGCAAAGAAAACTTATGGCCTAGACTTCGAGCCGCCATACGAGATGCTCGAGACCATGGGCGAGGATGCCTTGATGACCATGCTCGCAGAGTTCCTGTCTAACACCGATGCATCTGAGCACGGCTTGGCTGCTGGTGTCTTGGAGCATCAGCGCGCGTCCTTCGTGGACAATCAGATTCTGGGCAAGTTGGATATGCAGCGTTGGGCTGTTGTTGACGTCCCGGTGATTTTGTTCCGCTCGGAGCGCATGCATGAAGGTGCCATTGAACTCGAACCGCGGTATGCCGAGATTAACCCGGATGGTGGCTGGGGCGCTATCGTTGAGGATCTGGAAATCGTGCAGCTGCAGGGCGATCACCTAGCAGTTCCTGATGAGCCGGCTATCGGTATCGTGGGCAAGCACATCAATGATTGGATCGAGGAGAAGATTCGGTAGTGACTACTACTGCTCATAAGCTGGAAGACCTGCGCCAGCGCCTGGAGCGCGCGCAGGACCCAGGCAGCGAGCGCTCCCGCAAGCGCCGCGATGACGCCGGCCGCTCAACCCCGCGTCAGCGTATTAATGCGCTGCTCGACGAAGGTTCTTTCGTTGAAACGGGTGCCTTGGCAAAGACCCCGGGTGACCCGGACGCGATTTACTCGGACGGCGTTGTCACCGGTTATGGCCGCGTGAATGGCCGCCCAGTGTGCATCTATGCGCACGATAAGACGGTTTATGGCGGCTCGGTTGGCGTTATCTTCGGTAAGAAGGTTACCGAGATTATGGACATGGCCATCAAGATCGGCTGCCCAGTAATCGGTATTCAGGACTCCGGCGGCGCGCGTATTCAGGATGCGGTGACTTCGCTGGCGATGTATTCGGAAATTGCGCGTCGCCAGCTGCCACTTAGTGGTCGTAGCCCGCAGATTTCCATCATGATGGGTAAGTCTGCTGGCGGTGCTGTGTACGCCCCGGTTACTACTGACTTCGTTATCGCAGTCGATGGTGAGGCCGAGATGTATGTGACCGGCCCTAACGTCATCAAGGAGGTCACGGGTGAGGAGATTACTTCCCATGACCTTGGTTCTGCGCGCCAGCAGGAGCTAAACGGAAACGTTAGCGCTGTGATTGCCTCTGAAGACGATGCTTTCGATTTGGTACGAGACTTGCTGGACCATCTGCCGCTGACTTGTTTCGATGAGGCGCCGGAGTTTGCAGCTCCCGAGGATTCGGAGCTCGAAGATCCAGAGCTCAATGAGTTCATGCCTGACGACACGAATGCGGGCTATGACATGTTGGAGCTTTTGGCGCAGCTAGGTGATGACGAAGAAATCATCGAGCTACAAGAAAACTACGCGCCGAACATGATTACCGCCTTTGGCCGAATTGATGGCAAGGCTGTCGGTTTTGTTGCCAATAACCCGATGCATTTGGCCGGTTGTATCGATGCCGATGCTGCGGATAAGGGCGCGCGCTTTATCCGTATTTGCGATGCTTATAACATTCCGCTCGTCTTCGTCGTTGATACTCCGGGCTACCTGCCGGGCGTTGAGCAGGAAAAGGCGGGGCTCATCCACCGCGGCGCTAAGTTCGCATTCGCGGTGGTGGAGGCAACGGTGCCTAAGGTATCGCTGATTGTGCGAAAGGCTTATGGCGGCGCTTATGCGGTTATGGGTTCAAAGAACCTGACCGGTGATATTAACCTGGCCTGGCCGACTGCGCAGATCGCTGTGATGGGCTCTGCGGCCGCAGTCGTGATGATTGCAGGCAAGCAGCTCGAAGCTGCAGAGACCCCGGAGCAGCGTGCAATGACGAAGAAGATGTTTATGGACTTCTACGACGAGACCATGACCGCTCCTTATGTCGCTGCAGAGCGCGGCTACTTGGATGCAATGGTGGAGCCGAGCCAGTCGCGTTTGGCTTTGCGTCAGGCTTTGCGACAGCTGGCCACGAAGACCGAAAGTGACTTGCCTAAGAAGCACACCATCGCGCCGATGTAACGCCCTAAAGGGGAGCGGACGATAAAGGTGGATGAAACGACCTCAGAAATGAAGGAGAAAGTAAATGTTGCTGTCTAGCGCACTCGATATTGTCGGTGAAATCATCAACTACGTCGTTATGATTTTCAACTATGGCGCAGCAATGTCCAGCTAAGAACTTTTGCCAGAAGCCTTTCTGGCAGCCGAAAGCAGTCTTCCCACAGGGCAACTTGTGGGAAGACTCTTTTTGTATAGCGGGGTTTATATTGCAGGGCTGGGAACTACGACTGGTCTGCCACCGCCGGGAGGCAACCAACATATTCGACCTCTCAAGCGGGCCATTCTTCCGCGGCCGGTGGGTTTATCGGGTGAATCATCGTTGATGGCGTTGTGGTAGTGGCATAACGGAACCAAATTGTCGATGTTTGTCATTCCGCCGTCTTCCCATCTATCCAGGTGATGGAATTGGCATTCGTTGGCTGGGCGCCGGCAGCCCAGCCATGCGCAGGTGGGATGCTCAGCCGCCAACATGGTGCGCTGTTTTGCCGACGCAAAACGCCGCGTGCGGTACAAGTTAACCGGGCCAATTTCTGGATGAACGAGGGTAACGAAGCCGATGTCTGCGAAACGCTTCTGGATGAACTCTGCGCCGCTTAGCGTTCCGCCATCTGTGGCCAGAAGCTGGATATCGTCGCCGTCACCGCGGGCGATTTTATCTAGCTGTTCCAAGCGCACAATCACGTGCGCATGCAGCTGTGGCGAGCTGGAGCCAGCGCCGCTAAATACTTGGCGGACTGCTCCGAGCAAGTCGAGGCCGGCTGCAGCTTCTTCAGCCGCAGTTGCGGCGGCAGTGGGGTCTTTAGCAGTGGCTTTGATGGTGCCGAATAAATCAGCAATAGCGCGCGGGGAGTCAGTAATGACGAGACTGTGCGGGCCATTATCGCGCCGTAGCACCTTTACCCCGCGGGCAACCTGCGGTGGCTTCCTTAGCTCTTTCAGGCGGGCGACAGCCACCTTGGCAATATCGCGCTCCCTGGTGGCACACAGTTCTTCTCGTAGGCGCCAAGCTTTGCGCTTATCCCTAACGCGGCCGACGTACTTTTCAATCTCTCGCAGCGATTCCAAAGAGTGCGAAGTATTTCGCGCTGCGCGCTGCATGGCGCTGAAAGCAGTCTTTCCAAAATAGATTTCATGCAAGGACAACAAGGACTGCGCAAAAGACTCGGTGGCGCCCATCGCCACCAACTCGCTGCGGTTGTGGCCCGCACATAATGAGACCACGTGCATACCGCGCGCAAGTACCCCGAGTAAGTCCCCCAACTTCATGCCCAAACCATAAACGGCGTGGGGTGGCCCCGCAACTGGAACTAGTGGCGGCGGGAAGCGAGTGCGGCGATACCGCGCCAGCCGAAGAAGAACAGTGCCGACATCGTGGTTGCAACGATAAGGAAGCTGTAGTGCGGAAGGCGGCCGTTCACCAGCATCCATAGAGCCATTCCGCCAATTACAGCAGAAAGCCAAACTACGAGGCCTTCCTTCCAACGACCACCGATTTTTGCAGCGAGGATGATAACCCATCCGAGAAGAGCGCCGACGGTCCACGGCCAGAATGCATCAACCCAGCTACTGAAGGAGAGCCCTCCATGCGCAATGCGGGCGAGAACTGCGAAGATGGCGAGGGCGATGATGTCGATAATCGGTGCTGTGCGCATGAGTGTTTAAGTGTCCTTTCGATTCAGCGCTTGGTAGGTCAGCCCCTTGCTGGCGTAATGCACAAAGTAGATGACCCAGCCAATGATAGTGACCAGAGCAAAGGAAATAAGGCGGTAGATAATCGCTGCGGAGGTGGCATGTGCGGCAGTCAGGCCCGTAGCCACCAGCGGCGCAATGAGGGCGGCCTCCACCGTTCCAAGACCGCCCGGCGTAACCTGCGCCGAGCCCGCCAGCTTTGCGGCGAGGAAAGCGAGGGCGATGCCGGCCATCGTTGTGTGGTCTTCAGCAGCGCGTAGCCAAGGAATTTCTCCAGTAATGGCCCACACGCTGGCCCACAAAGCGAGCATGTCGCACAGGCGGTGCAAGAGCGAGGAGATACAAATGACCGCAAACGGGCCGCGGCTCAAGTGCACCTCGTCAAGGTTGTTTACTTCCTTGCGGACGCGCGCTAGCTTCGCACCCTTGAGAACTCGCTGGTGGTTTAGCCAGCGCTGAATGGTTGCCGGGTGGGATGTAATCCAGAAGATAGCGCCCATTGCCGCCAGCATCAGGACGATGGTGGTCAGCAACGACCCCAATGCCATATCCGCGTTCAAGAAAAACACACCGGCGACGCCGATGAGAGACAGGAACATCGAGGAAATGATCGATGACAGGAACAGGAAATAGCTGCACAATGCCACCGATGCGCCCCACCCGCGCTGTACCTGGAATGTCAGGATCGCAGCGAAGGCCGGTCCTGCGGGAAGGGTGGTGGACCAGGAATTGGAGGCCAGCGTAATTGCATAAGTTTCCCGCAGCGGGACCTCAATCTTGCCGGCCTTGATGAGCAGACGCATGACCTCTGCCATGCCGGCAATAGACCCGAATGCGAAGAGTACAACCAGCACGACTGGTAGCGGCTCCGCATGCCGAAGGCGTGTTAGGCCCTCGGCGATAAAACTCAGGTGGCCACGAAAGAACCATCCGAGTGCGATCAGGATGAGCAGCGAAACAATCCAGGTTAACCAGTTCTTCTTCATCGCTCTCCCGTGCGCTTATCGGCTTGGAGGCGCTGCATGAGCTCGCTGAATGGGATGAGGGAAGAGTCTTCCGCGAGGGAACGGCCACTGCGCTCGGGGCCTTCGTCCTCGTCTTTAGATGGCATCGCGGCAGCGGTTGGTTGGGCAGCAGACGGTGCAGAGACCGAAGCTGGCTGGCTGGAAGCTGGGGCGGGTTCGCGGCCGTGACCCAACTTGTCGTAAGCGCGATGGATGAAGCGGGGCGCCCACCAGTTGTCTTCCCGCAGCAAGTGCATGACGGCGGGGACGAGCAGCATGCGGACGATGGTGGCGTCGATAAGCAGTGCAAAAATCATGCCGAAAGCGATGTACTTCATCATCACGATGTCGGAAAAGCCGAAAGCGCCTGCCACCACAATCATGATGAGAGCCGCAGCCGTGATAATGCCTCCGGTGTGCGCAGTGCCGATGGCGATGGCTTCATCTGTATCGGCACCGTCCGTACGACGGCGAGCCTCCACCATGCGGGAGACTAGGAAGACCTCGTAATCGGTGGAAAGACCGAAGACGATGGCAATGATAAGCACCAGAATTGGACTCATCAGTGGGCCGGCAGTAAAGCTCAAGGCGCTCGCTCCCAAGCCGTCGACGAACATCAGGGTCAAAATGCCCAGCGTTGCGCCGAGGGAGAGCAGCGTCATCAAGATGGCCTTAATCGGTAAGATGAAAGAGCCGAAAACTAGAGACATCAGCACGAATGTTGCCAGTACGACGTAGAGAGCCATCCACGGCAGCTTGTGGAAAAGGGCATCCAAAGACTCAACCTCCATGGCCGGAGTGCCTCCCACGTAGAGCTCAACGCCTTCAGGGGCTTCCACCTGCTCGAGTTCGTGGACGATACGGGCGTAGTCATCACGGTCCTTGATACCTGCGGCAAGGACGGTGGTGCCGTCCTTCGTTGGAGTAACAGGGCCCATCGGCTTGGTGAGGCCTTCGAGCTGGCGTACTTGCATGACGACGTCGACAAGCTGCTGATTGGTGGCGTTAGTTACCACTAGCTTTACCGGCTCAGTGCGGAAGGACGGGAACTGTTCATTGAACTCGTCCTGAGCCATGCGGGTTTCATGTTGTGGCGGCAGGTAGGTCTCGTTGATGCCGCCGAACTTAACACCAAGAACTGGCAAGGTAAGGGCAATGAGCAGGCCGCAGATGGCCACGGTCATGAGCTTGGCATGGCGCATGGCCCAACGAGGAAGCTTGTACCACACTGTGTCTTCTAAGCGGCGGGCCTTTCGAGAAGTCTTGCGTACGGCGAACTTGTCGATGCGCTTGCCCAGCAGGCCGAAAAGCGCCGGCAAGACGGTCACAGACAACAGCGCTGCCAGGCCAACTGCAGAGATTGAGCCATAAGCCACGGACTTCAGGAAGGCCTGCGGGAACAGGAAAAGACCAGACAACGCCACGGTCACCATGCCCGCGGAAAAGACCACGGTTTGGCCGGCTGTGGCGGTCGTGGTGGCAACGGCATCGGGGGTCGAGAGGCCTTTATCCAGCTCCTCGCGGAAGCGGGAGACCATGAACAGGCCGTAGTCGATAGCAAGGCCCAAACCGAGCAGCGTTACGACGGCCTGGGCAAAGACGTTGACCTGCTGGAAGCCAGCGAGCACAGACAAAATACCCAGCGAGCCCAAGATAGAAAGGCCACCTACAACAAGCGGCATGCAGGCAGCGACAACCGAGCCGAAGACAATCAGCAGTAGGAGACCAACCAACGGAAGGGCTGCTTTTTCAGCGCGGGAGATGTCGTTGGCCATGCCCTCATCGAGAGCATCGGCCACAGCGGTAGCACCAGCGACTTTGACCGGGATGTCGGTGGCGGTGAGGTCGCTTTCAATCGCGCGGAAGTCCTTCAGCGTCTGTTCGCCGTCGCCTTTGAGGCTGATGGCGGCAAAGGCAGTGCTGTGGTCCCGATTGACCAAGTTTGGGTTCTTGGTATCGAAGTAGCTGGTGATTCCATCGATTTCCTGCGGGTGCTGCGCCTTGAGCTGTCCGAGGTGGTCTTTTGCTGCGGCAAAGTTCTGATCAGGATCAGAAAACAGCAAAATGACATCGCCGGAGTTGTCGCGCCCGAAGGTTTCCTGTTCGATGCGGGCTGCGCTTGTCGACGCCGCGCCGGGGTCCTCCCAGCCTTCCTGGCTCATGCGCTCGCCTAAGCGAGTGCCGAAGCCGATGAAAAGGAGCAGGATGATACCAACAATGACGAGCGGGACGACTTTGCGATGCGCATAGGAAAAGCGGCCCCAAGCGTAGAACATGGTCCTCCTAACGCGGCTTGAGTAGGGCGGTGAGCGGGCGGAATGGTTGCAACCAGGCGCCGCCTTCTGGCAGGTTGTCGAGGTTGATGCGCGGCAGTGGCTCGCGGAAGACGCCTTCGATGTCCTCGAGGTCGACGAATTCGATGTCATCGTGTGTCACGGCCCAGGAGGCATGCTCGTGGAAGCCGAGAACGCAGACGGGCTTGCCCTCGGCTGCGATTTCTTCGAGGAGGGACTGGAAATTCTGGCCGTCGGCGGAGGCGACGATGACGCCTTCGAGTTTGTCGCGGTTGGCTTGGATGTAATCCACCATGTCTGGATCGACATCGTCGTCCTCATGCAGTTTCGGCTTGGCAAAGACTGCGAAACCGACATTACGGATCGCCTCGACCCATGGGCGGATGACATCAGCGCCGCCGGGGGTGACGTTGGTGAAGACGGCAGCTTCTGGCTGGGCGTCGTTCTGCAGAGCGATATCGACGAGCCAGCGGCCGATGGCATCAAAACGCGGGCGGTGCGCTGCAGTTGGGCGGCCACCGAGGATGGCGCCTAGCCCCATGTCCATGTTGGGGGCGTCCCAGATGAGTAGGTAGGAACCTTGCATTAGATCTTCTCCCACAGGTACTCGGTGATGACGTGGTCTTTGTCGAGGCCCTTGCCCTCGAACTTGGTGATGAGCTGGCGGTCAGTCAGCTGCGGGCACTCGGGCCATGGCCAGCCTTTGTAGCGGAGGGCGGGCTCGACGTCGACAAGCTCGTTTATCCACTCGGCGTAACCTGCGTGGTCAGTAGCGACGTGCAGAACACCGCCCTTTTTCAGGCGGGAGGCAAAAAGGTTGAGGGTGCCGGATTGGATGATGCGGCGCTTGTGGTGGCGGGCCTTCGGCCATGGGTCAGGGAAGAAGACACGGATGCCGTCCAAGGATTCTGGCGCAAACATGCGGACCATCACCTCGATGCCGTCGCCGCGGATCATGCGGATGTTGTCGATGTCGTTGCGAACGACAGAGCCTAGGAGCTTGGCTAGGCCCGGCTTGTAGAGCTCGACGGCGATGATGTTGGTGTCCTGCTCGAGCGGTGCCATAGCGGCGGTGGAAGTGCCGGTGCCGGACCCGATTTCGACGATGGTCTTAGCGCCGGTGCGGCCGAACCAGGAATCGATGTCGAGGCGTTCGTCGGCAAGCATTGCTCCTAGGCGTGGCCAGTGCTCTTCGAAGAGGGCATTCTGGTTGTCAGTGAGCGTGCCGCGACGGAAGGTGACGTTGCCGAGGCGTGGGTAATCGAGGTCGTTTCCGAATTCAGCGTTGAAGTCGGTCTGCAGCGGGCGGCCGTGAGGCATTTCGCCGGCTGGGGAGTTTTGAGGATTATCTGCAGTATTCATTGCTCTTTATTGTTCCCTGTGCTTATGCCTCTAACAAAGTGCCGCGCCGCTTTTCGCTGGGTGGTGGAGGGAACTTTACGCGGTGGATATAACCGGGTTGAGTCTCGAAGGGGTGGATTATTCCAGACAAAGCTGCGCCCACTTCTGAACATTTCAGCCCCGTATTGGGGTGGGGTGAGGGACTGTATGCTGTATGTCACAACGGCATACGCTTGGTTAAGTTGTGGTGAACGGCATGGTTATAACCATATTGGCTTTGAATGCCTAATTTTGACCCTAATTCGCGGCGACGTGGGGTTAATCTTGTGGTGAAAGACCCGTGGGGGACGTGTGCTCCGGCCAAGAACCCGGTAGATGTTCCTCGGCGGTAAAAATCCTCACGAACCGGACCACTAGGAGATTCTTAGATGACCGCCACCATTAAAGGCCTCGTCGGCGAGTTGCCAACGAGCAACGAAAAGCTCATTTCTTGGATTAGCGAAAGTGTTGAACTCTTCCAGCCGGAGCGCGTGGTCTTCGTAGACGGCTCCCAGGAAGAAGCAGATCGTCTGGCAGGCGAGCTCGTCGAAAAGGGCACGCTCATCAAGCTGAACGAGGAAAAGCGCCCGAACTCCTACTTGGCTCGCTCTAACCCTTCCGACGTCGCGCGTGTGGAGTCCCGCACTTTCATCTGCACTGAGTCTGAGGAAGATGCGGGCCCTACCAACAACTGGGCACCGCCGGCGGCGATGAAGGAGGAGATGACGGAGGCATTCCGCGGCTCCATGAAGGGCCGCACCATGTACGTCGTTCCTTTCTGCATGGGGCCAATCAGCGACCCAGAGCCAAAGCTGGGTGTGCAGCTGACTGACTCCGAGTACGTCGTTTTGTCCATGCGCATCATGACCCGCATGGGAGCACAGGCCCTGAAGAAGATCGGTGCGGACGGCGACTTCGTGCACGCTCTGCACTCTGTAGGCGCTCCTTTGGAGGAGGGCCAGGAGGATGTGGCTTGGCCGTGCAACGAGACCAAGTACATCACCCAGTTCCCAGAGACCAAGGAAATCTGGTCCTATGGTTCCGGTTACGGCGGAAACGCCATCTTGGCCAAGAAGTGCTACGCGCTGCGCATCGCTTCTGTTATGGGCAAAGAAGAGGGCTGGATGGCTGAGCACATGCTCATCCTGAAGCTGACCAACCCAGAGGGCAAGAACTACCACGTTGCGGCGGCTTTCCCGTCTGCTTGTGGCAAGACTAACCTCGCGATGATCACCCCGACCATCCCGGGCTGGTCCGCAGAGGTTGTCGGTGATGACATCGCGTGGATGCACCTGCGCGAGGACGGCCTGTACGCCGTTAACCCGGAGAACGGCTTCTTCGGTGTGGCGCCGGGCACCAACTACGATTCCAACCCGATTGCTATGAAGACCATGGAGCCGGGCAACACCATCTTCACCAACGTCGCGCTGACCGACGACGGCGATGTCTGGTGGGAGGACATGGGCGAGGCTCCAGCCCACCTCATCGACTGGCTCGGCAACGACTGGACCCCTGAGTCCACCACCAACGCGGCACACCCGAACTCTCGCTACTGCGTCCCGATTACCCAGTGCCCAACCGCTGCACCAGAGTTCGATGACTGGAAGGGCGTCAAGATTGATGCCATCCTGTTCGGCGGCCGCCGCGCGGATACTGTCCCGCTGGTTACTCAGGCATTCAGCTGGAACCACGGCACCATGATCGGCTCCCTGCTGGCTTCTGGCCAGACTGCAGCTGCGGAGGGCAAGGTCGGCGCACTGCGCCACGACCCAATGGCTATGCTGCCGTTCATCGGCTACAACGCTGGCGACTACCTGCAGCACTGGATTGACATGGGCGAAAAGGGTGGCGACCGTATGCCGTCCATCTTCCTGGTCAACTGGTTCCGCCGTGGCGAAGATGGCCGCTTCCTGTGGCCGGGCTTCGGTGAGAACTCCCGCGTTCTGAAATGGATTGTCGATCGCATCGAGGGCAAGGCTGAGGCTGTCGAGACCGTCGTCGGCCACACCGCTCGCGCTGAGGACATCGACATCGAGGGCCTGGACTTCGATATCGAAGATGTTCGCGAGGCACTGTCCGTCAACGCTTCCGACTGGGCTGGAGACATGGAAGACAATACCGAGTGGCTGCACTTCTTGGGCTCCCGCGTTCCTTCCGAGGTGTGGGACGAGTTCAATGCTTTGAAGTCCCGCGTGGAAAACGCCTAATCTTCTTACTTTCCGCGATTGGCTAAGTCTAAAACAGGTAGCTGATTGCTGAAGAGGCTGGCTTCTGGCAGCTTGAGTAACTGAATTCAGGCTGTTTGGGCCTCTAGGGTCTGGCTCCGATCATGCATCGGAGCCAGAACCTTTGTGTTATTTCGGGCAAATGGTAGGTCAAACAATGGTGCAGCTGTAGTTATTGTTACCCACGACGACCGTGTTCGGAAACAATGTTCCCGAACGTTTGAATTGGATACATTTTGCGGGGAATCGGGTTCAGCGGCGTAGCACGAGGACGAGGTTTGAGGTAAGGAACTCGCGCAGGACGGGCACTCGCGTTACCCACCACGCCCAGCTGGGGTGGTAGCGCGGGAACGTCGCTACTAGCGTCGGACCATCCTCTGAGGCGCCGCCAGGTGCGGCGCCACTGCTGGTGATAGCTTCCGCCCACTTAAGGCCCTCGCGGGCAGAGACCGCAAACAGCGAAGTGCCGAAGACGTTCTTCGGCGGG
>NZ_KV793690.1:0-159887 GCF_001808545.1 Corynebacterium sp. HMSC077D03 | reverse complement strand
GGCCGTGGCGGCGGGTATAGCGATCGCGGGCGAAGGCGCCGCCGACGTAGTGCTCCCACAGGCCGGTCTCATGCCCGCCGAAGGGGCCCAGCCACACGGTGTAGCTGAGCACAACCAATCCGCCGGGCTTGGTCACGCGCAGCATTTCTTCTCCCATATCCCATGGATGCGGGATATGTTCGGCGACGTTCGAGGAGTAGGTGATGTCGAAGGTATCTGCAGCGAAGGGTAGCTGCGTGCCATCACCGCGCACGGCGCTCGCCAGGGCGATTCCCGCCGCGGACATTTCCCCGGCGTCCGGTTCCACGCCGAAATACTGTGCCCCGCGGCGGGCGAAGGCCTCTGCGAAATAGCCCGGACCGCCGCCGACGTCGAGAACGCGCGCGCCGGTGAGTTGGGTGCCGGCGTCGTGGCAAAGGGCGTCGATAAGCAGTGCAGTGTCTTCGGCTAGACCGCCGTAGAAAATCTCCGGCGCAGTCTGCTCAAAGCGGAAAGAGCGGAGCAGGCGCCACGAACGCGCGAGCGTGGCCAAGGCACGGGTTTGTTTCATAACCCACTAGGCTAGTAGTTCGACATGAAGATTCTTTTACTGTGCTGGCGTGATTCCACCCACCCGCAGGGCGGTGGCTCGGAACGCTATCTGGAGCGCGTCGGGGAGTATCTGGCGGCGCAAGGCCACGAGGTGGTCTTCCGCACCGCGCGGCACATGAATGCTGCAAAGCGTGAGCATCGCGAGGGCGTTTTATATTCTCGTGGCGGTGCCAAGTTCAGCGTGTATCCGCGCGCGTGGCTAGCCATTTTGGCCGGGCGCTTGGGGCTTGGCGACGCCAAGAACATCGATGTCATCGTCGATACCCAGAACGGCATTCCTTTCTTCGCCAAACTGGTTTCGAAGGCGCCAACTGTTTTGCTCACCCATCATTGTCATCGCGAACAATGGCCGGTTGCGGGCCCTCTCTTGGCACGTTTGGGGTGGTTCTTGGAGTCGAAGGTTGCGCCAAGGGTTTATCGGAGCAGCCCTTATGTGACGGTCTCGCAGGCTTCCAAGCAGGATTTGGAAGAGCTGGGAATTAAAGGCGCGCACATCATCGAAAATGGTGTCGACCTACTGCCAGAACATGTGCCGACCCTGCAACGCGAGACGGCCATCCATCTGGTGACGCTCTCGCGGTTGGTTCCGCACAAGCAGATTGAACATGCGATGGACACGGTGGCAAAGATGCCTGGCGCGGTCCTCGACGTCATCGGTTCCGGCTGGTGGGAAGCGCAGCTGCGTGAGTACGCCGAGCGCATTGGAGTGGCCTCGCGGGTTCGCTTCCGCGGGCAGGTTACCGAGGACTATAAGCACGCTTTGCTTGCGCTTGCCGACGTCCACCTCATGCCCTCGCGCAAAGAAGGCTGGGGGCTGGCAGTGATGGAGGCCGCGCAGCACGGTGTGCCGACGGTGGGCTATTCCTTCGGGCTGCGCGATAGCGTCATCCCGGGCCAGACTGGCGTGCTGGTCGATACCGAGGAAGAGTTTGTGCGGGCAGTCCGCGAGCTTGTTGCGGATGCGAGTTTACGCCGTCAGTTGGGCGAGAATGCCCGTGAGCTGGCAGCACATTACTCCTGGGAGAAGACGGGGCGCGCTTTTGAGAAGTTGCTAACGCAGACCGCTCGTGCGACGGCGGGTAGCTAGAAGGCCTGGACGGACCAGCAGCCAGAGCACTAAGCAGGCCAGCGGGCTGGCCACCCAGGCGGCGGTAAGAGCCCACGGAACCTTGGGCGCGGGGGCGGGCGGCTCGGCGACGATGCGGCCGTCAACAACCACCGCGCCCACGCCGAGTTGGGCGAGCTTATCTAAGTCCTGGTCCTGCCAAGCTTGCAGCGCTGCGCGGTAGGCGGGCTGGGCTTGGTCGACTACAACGCCGTCGACGCGCAGTTCGCCGGATTCCAGTTTGTTCACGGCCTTCGAATACGGGTCGACTGCGGTGGTGCCGTCGGACAAAGTGACGAGGGAGGGGCGTTGCGGGAAGAGTGCTAGCCGGCCGTCTAGCTCTTCGACGAGCTGGTGATCAATGCCGCTGGGGCGTGGCGTGAGGACAGCTAGCTCGCGTGGAGTGTCGGGAGCCTGAAGCAGGCAGGCGAGGAGCGCCAAGGCTGCGGGGAGGTTAGGCAGGGCGCCGATACCGGCGACGTAGAGGGGTAGGGCAAGTAGCGTTAGCTTGGAGGCGTCGCGAAGCAGGCCCGCGCCGGGGACCGTTTCAATCAGCCACGCCAGTGCGCCGGGGCAAGCCCAGGAAATAAGCGCGCTGCCGAGGCCTACGGCGGCGAGGAGGAGCAGGGGGCGTCGGCAAGCGGGGGCGAGGCGGCGGGCGCCGAGCAGCGCAACAGCTGCAACCACAAGGCCTGCGAGCGCAAAGCCGTGGTGGCGGGAGTCGGGAACGGCGTCGGCGCTCCAGATTCCGCCGAGACCAAGGAGAGCGCCGACGGTGCCCACGCCAGCTTCCGCGCGAGGCGCGAATGCAGCCACCTGCGCGGCAGCCGGACCGGGAACTGCGTTGTTGGTAATCGCCGGCACCAGCCACGGCAGGCACAGCGCCACGCCACCCGCGGCGAGCTTGAAACGGCCAGTAACAAGGGCGATTAGCACGCCGAATACGCCGCCGGTGGGAGTAAGGGAACTTGCCCACAGACTCAGCCACGCGGGAATCGCGCGCTTGTGCAGGCACGCCCATGCCAGAACTGGCGCGAGCCATCCCGCAATTGCAAGGGACCAGTGCCCCAGGAGCAGGCGCTCGACGATGAAAGGATTGGCCACCGCACAAGCCATCGCAGCGGCGGCGGAAAGCGAAGTGCGGGCCCACTTCGCGGCAACGTATGCGCTAGCACTTGCGGAAGCGGTGACGAGCACGCGTGCGAACCAATCGCCGCCCAGCAAAGCTAGCGCGCCGTCCTGGGGCGCATTACGGGCGGGCAGCGAGCCCAGCCCAAAGTTGGAGGCGGTAAAACCGGGGTTGTGGAGTAGAACCATATCGCGCCACACCATCTCGCCGGGCAGGAAAAACGGCCAGCACACTGCCACCACGAGCAGGGCGCCCCACAGCCCTAGGCCCCAGCGCGCGGACCTGCGGCGCGCGGACCTGCATCGCGCGGACCTGTGGCGCGCGGGTTTAGGCGCCGGCACGGTGGCGGCGCATGTACATAAAGGCGGCATAGGCCAGCAAGATAACGCCGATGACCTTGCCTAACCAGCCGACGATGCTGAGAATCTTCACGTTGTTGATGGTCGTGCGCACCGTGTCCAAACGTTCCTTCTTGGTGGCATCGGACCAGTTCAAGCTGGCCTGGAAGAGGGAGCGGTCGGCAGTGTCGTCCTCGGCAACCATCTTCTTCGCCTGGTCCTGGTCGGTGGCGAGGAAAATCTTTATGTCCTCATGAGCATCGACGATGGTGCCGGTGGTTGGTTCTACCCAGACGTCACGCGTGACCGTGTAGAAAGGCTCGAGGCTGACGTGCTCGGTGGGGTCCAGCCCGAAGCGGTGTAGCGACTCCTCGTCGAACATCGCCTGTGCCGGGCCGGAGCGCTGCAGCTTCTCTGGGCTCGTGCGCGTGGCTTTCTCATCGGGGGTTTGCTGCTGCAAGATGCCCAGCGAATAGGCCAAGGCAACCGGCTCAATTTCCTGGTGGAAGATGTAGGTCGGAATTGTCTCGCGCTTTTCGGTACCGGTGAAGTCGATGGGCGCTGTGGTCTGCGTCATCGGATCGAAATACGGGTAGCTGCGCTGTTCCGCCTTAGCCGGGAAGAAGTAGCTGATGCCATCGCGCGAAAAGTCGCGGCCAGCCGCAGAGATATTCAGCGGGGCGATATCAACCTGCTGTGAGCTATTGGGCCCTGCTACCGGATAAGCGGATTCGCGGTTGAGCAGCGAGTTTTCCTTGATCTCCGCGATTGCTTGGCCATCCGAGGTGACCTGGAGGAGGGAATCGGCGGAAGCCACGGCGTCGTCGGCAGTAGGCGAGGTGCGGGTGGTGCGTTTGAGCGAAACGTCTCGTTCCTCTGCATAGCAATAGAGTGGAGCATCCTTGGCATCGCAGTCAGGGTTGCCGTGGGTATCCGCTGGCTTCTTGTGTTGCACAGCGCGGCTGACGTTAAGAGCCGTGCCCTGGGTAGGGGCGGTGTCGATGGTGAAGTTTAGATCATCAGGCAGCGGCCGGGCCTGATTGTTGTACAACGGCGGCAGCACAGAACCGAGGAGCAAAAAGACGATTGCGGCGACGATCACCTTCGTCATCCGCGAGCTCCAGTTAATCAGCCGCTTCATTACAGTAGAGTTCCAATCAGTTTACGTGCGCCGTGCATCATGAGGAGGAAGGAAAAATTAGTGTGGCTTCCCATTCTTCCTTAAAGAGCCTACCCCGCCATATTTCTGAGTTGGATGGTATGCGAGGCTGCGCCGCTTTGGGAATTGTGGTCACGCATGTCTCCTTTCAAACGGGCACCGGTTGGGGGATTGCGGAGCGTTTCGATTACTTCGTTTCGGTGTTCTTTGCGCTGAGCGCTTTCCTGCTGTGGCGCCGGCGCGGCCTGCACAGCCCGCGGGATTATGCGTGGTCCCGCGTGGGACGCCTGGCGCCTGCGTATCTGGTGTGTGTGGTGCTGGTCTTCGCACTGCTTCCCGACGCCCATTCCGCCACCGCTACCCAGCTATTCAGCAACCTAACGGGCACGCAGATTTATGTAGTCGACGGTCTGGCGCCGGGACTTACGCAACTGTGGTCGCTGTGTGTGGAGTTCGCGTTTTATCTGGTGCTGCCGCTGCTGGCGGCGGTGATGCGCGGATGGTCGCGGCGGCGCAGGGCGTGGGCCATTGCCGTGGCGGCGGTACTGAGCTGGGGCTGGGGCTTTGTTCCCTTCGTGGCTGATTACGCCAAGGGGGACGTGAATTCGCAGATTTGGCCGCCGGCGTATGCCTCGTGGTTTGCAGTCGGGATGCTGCTAGCTGAAGCAGAAACTGTGCGCGGGCAGTTTCCAGGGTGGCTAAAACGTGCGCTGCGGATGCGGTGGGCGTGGTGGCTGGTGGCGTGTGGTTGCCTGTGGCTGGCTAGCCGCGAGTGGTTTGGCCCGCGGGGTTTGGCGCATCCGGAGCCAGGGGAGTTCGCGCGACGCATCATGGTGGGCGCGGTCTTTGCGGTGTGCGTGATGGCGCCTGTGGCTTTGGCCCCACGGGAGTCTTCGCTGCTGAGCAGCCAGTGGGGGCAGGCTTTGGGGCGTTGGTCCTACTCGCTGTTTTTGTGGCACGTTGCGGTGTTGTCGGTGGTCTTTCCCTTGCTGGGAGTGCCGTTGTTTTCGGGCAAGGTCGTGGACTTCTGCGTGGTCTTCGCGGTGACGGTGGCGGGCAGCCTGCTGGTCTCGGCCGTTAGCTACGCCGTGGTGGAAGAACCCGGAAGGCGGTTGGTTGGTCAGTTCGCGCGGCGGCTGGGCCACAGGACGCAGGCTAGCGAGGCAGCGCACAAGCAGGTCACGAGGACCGAATCGCCGGCATAGCTGCCGCTGGCCCACGGCGCGCGGGCAAGCATGGTCCCAGCCGCCGCCGTCAGGGCGGCGGCTAAAGGAGCAGCGCTTAGCGACGTCCATCTCAACACCACCCACGCAGCTACACCCGCGAGTACGGCGGGCAGGCCGAGCAGGCTGAGCGTACCCAGGCCGCATACTGCAGCGAGAATGTGGGCGCCGCGGCCATCGTCTGGCTGCCACGGCGCGGTGGGGCGGCGGCGAAGAGAAAGCAGGCAGCCGGCCACGGTCAGCAGGGCCAGCGCGCCGCCTAAGCCAAGCGCGGCCTTATAGGTACGCGCCGCGGCAAAGCTCATGCGGAAGCTACCGCTTCTGCCTGCGGGAATAACAAAAGCCTGGAGGGAAGCGTTGATCTCTCGCGGCGCGAGGTCGATGCTGCCGGCCTCCGAATCGAGGTGGCCCTGCAGGCCGGGGTTAAACGCATTGCCGGTGATAAGCAGCCGGTCCTGCCCCGTGGCTTCGATGGTGCCGGAGGTTCGTTTGCTGGCGGCGGCCGGTGACCAGCCCACCTCGCGCAGGCTGATCCATCCGCCGGTGCTGCGCACGCGGTGGGTGCCGGAGCGGAGGGTGAGGTGCGCACCGGGGTTATAACGCACACCGTCGATAAGCACGGGCTTGCGGGCGTCCAGCTCCAACCGCATGGTGCGGGGCACCGTGAAGTCACGGATGAGGATATGGGTGTCCTGGGCTAGCTGCTGGAAGAAGAACTGGTGGACGTCCGGGGAAGTCGCCGGAACGGTGACCACGCGCTCGATGGGGGAGCCCACGACCTGCGCGTTGGCGATGCCCACGCGCTCGGAAAGATCGATGCGGATGCTGCGGGTATCCCCACCTGGCACGCGCACTTCTCGGGAGCGGTAGGGCTTGAGCTTAACCTTGACCTTCGCGCTTCCCGAGCGCACGGTGACCTCGGTGTGGGCAGTGGCCATGAGCTTGACCACCGGCGCGGGCCACGCCGGCGTATTCGGGTCCTTGTTTAGCTCCAGCCAGCCGGTATCGCCTGGGGCGGGCCACCAGGCGGTGGAATTTTCGCCGTCAACAGCAGCGGTGCGCGAGCGCGCGGGATTGGCACCACCGAAGGCATCGGCGTCGGCAGCTGAGGAAGAAGCGCGGACTGTGCCGCCGTACGAAACCACCTTTGTCAGCGGCCCGGCGGAGGGGTAGTCGCGCAGGCGGTTATTCACCGTCGAGGGATCTCCCTCGGCCAAAGGCGCGGAGATGGGCCCGTCGAGGGTGCCGTAGTTGCGGTCGGTCAGCGTGGGCGTATCGGTGACGATGTCGGCGCCACGATCGACGAGCTCGTAGGCAGGAGCCGAACCGTCACCATGGGCATCCAGGAAGGCCAGGGACTCCCCGCCGCCGGCCACGCGGACGGGATTGGCGGAGGTCAGCGTGCTTACGGCATCGTCGGCATGCGGGAGGATGATGACCTCCACCTCGTCATCAGGGCCGAAAGAGTGGACCTGCCCGCCGTAGGAGGAAGCATCGCGCCAGGCCGCCAGCTGGGAGTCATCGCGGCCGTTCGCGCCCTCTGTAGAGACTAAGTCGTGGCGCAGCAGCACCGCACCGATGCCGAGGCGGCGCAGCGCGGCGCTACCGGTGGCGGGATCTTCGTGGAGGGCTGCCACCACGCCGTCGAGTCCGCGGATGGCCTCGGGCGGGACGAGGGGGATGGCGTCGCGGACGGCCCACGGGACGTCGAGAAGCGGCTGTGCCGGCTCATCGCGTGTCCAACCCCAGTCCTGGCGTGCGAAAGAAGCCTCGGGGAACAGCAGCGTGCGCGTGCCCTGGGCATGGGTGTTGAGGAAGTCCACGGCCTCGTGCCAGTATTCCGGGACCTTTTCGTAGGCGCCCTTGGGAAGTAGACGCCCAGTCCACGCGGGCGAGAAGGACGCGCAGGCAATGGCGGCCACCAGCACCGCCACCGCTTGGCGACGCCCCGGCCGCAACCACTCGTCCCGTACCCGCGGCAGGGGCAGGGCGGAGGTTGCCGCGGCGAAACCGAGCAGCAGTGGGATGCGCACGAGCGGATCGAACTTGTGGAGGTTTCTTAGCGCGGCAAGCGGGCCGTCGAGCGCGTTGAGATACCAGGCGGCGTGGGTGCCGAGGATAGCGATGCCCACGCAGGCCATGACCGGCCAGACTCGCGGCAGTCGTGCTAGGCCGTAGAGGCCAATTGCTGCCACCGTCATGGTGACCAGTACGAAGAAAGGCTGGGTGGCCAGTGCATATCCGGCCGCGCGCTCCGTGTCGACGAAGGGTGCCCAGCTGGTGGTGCCGCGGAGAATTTCCGGCAGGTTTAGCCAGCGGGTGGTGACATAGGAAGACTCGATGAACTCAGTAAATGGCGGGGCGTAGCGCCCCAGCACCAAAAGCGGCACTATCCACCACAGAGAAACCGCCGCGCAGCCGGCCAGCCACACTAGGCCGGGACGCCAGGCTCGGCGGTACAAAAGCACCACCGCTGCCGGAACACAGGCAGCGAGGGTAGCGGTGGCATTGACCGCGCCCATCGCTGCCACCGGCAAAACTGCTGCCGTGGCGCAGCGCCACGTTAGCTCCCGGCGCAAGAAGGGCAGGATGACCCACGGCGCCAGCATGACCGGCCAGGTCTCCGAGGAAATCGCGCCTATCGTAGTCAGCGCACGGGGAGAAAGAGCGTAAAGCAGGGCCGCAAGAAAAGGCCAGACAGGCGAAACCTCCCGCCTAAGGCCCTCCCGCCTAAGGTCTCTGAACTGCGGAGGAAGAGACGCATAAATCAGCCGGTGGAAGCCCCAAAAGCCCACGCCTAGGACGAGTAACCACCACAAGCGCTGAGCTACCCAATCCGGCAGCGGCGAGGTAAGAAGAAAAAACGGGCCCTGCGGGAAAAGATAACCATAAGCCTGGTTCTGTAACTGGCCGAGCGTAAAGACCTCGGTATAGGCGCTGGTCGCCCCGCGTAGAAAGCCCAGGGGGTTAGCGGTGAGATCGTGCTTGGTATCCGCCGCAACCAAGCCAAAGGGCTGGGTAAATACAAAAACAGCGAGAGCTAAAAGCCCGCCTATGCGCCAGCGGGACTGCGCATTCATTAGTTCCTAGAGCCGTACTCCGGGCCGCCCATTACGGCATCAGAAGCGGAAACTGCACCGTCCGACGGAACTGCATCAGCATTAGAAAACTGCGCGATGCCAATGATGGTGATGACGCCGAGGGCGATGCCCACGACGGTGCTGCCCACGGCGGGGCCGAGGGTGCGCTTGTTGAGGGAGTCCGTCTCGAGTGCCATAAACCCACATCCTAGCAGCTACCTGCTAGAAATTTAGCTATCTTCTTCCTCCGCGTCGTCGTCCAGCTCGGGCGGAACAATAAAGACCGGAAGGCCAGCGTTACGCACGATGTGCTCGGCCGTGGAGTTGGTCCACCAGCCGCGGAAGCCGCTGAGCGCGCGGGTGCCGGTGACGATGATATCGACGTCGAGTTCTTGCGCGGCGTCGACAATAGCGGAGGCAATCGTGGTCACCGACTCCACCAAGTGGGCGCGGCCGGAAAGGCCCAGGTTTTCTGCAACCTCGACTCCTTGCCTACAAATCCGCAGCGCTTCCTCATAGGCCGGATCATCTTCCACCGCTTCCGGCGCCACCGTGGACTGGTGCATGCCAGTACGGCTGACCGCACGCGCTGCCTGACGGGCCATCGGCTCCCACGCCGTCAAAATCTCGACGTGGCGCGGGCGCAGCAGGCGGGCTGCGTGCTCCATCGCGCGGGCTGCCCGAGTGGAGCCGTCGTAAGCAATCAACATCGTCTCACCGTTACTCATGGATGCCATACTAATCCCCTCCGCGGGCATATCGCTGGGAATCGTGCACACTGGAAGGCATGGAGCTTTCCCCGTCCCCGATGTTCTCGGCCCGCACTGCGGCTGCTGCTGTCCTCACGCTTGGGCTTGGTTTTGGCCTGGCTTCCTGCGATAGCGAGCAGCCGGAAAGCACGCAGGAACCCGCAGCGTCGAGCTCGGCGCCTGGTGCGGCGTCGGCAAGCGCGGCACCGAGTACAACCCCCAGCGAAGAAGCGCCTGTGCCCGTGGACCGCCGCCAGCTGGCCGCATCGGTGCTCATGCCGCCCGCGGTGAACTACGACGACGCGCTGGCCAAACTGCAGGCCGGCGCCGGCGGAATCTTCATCCCCAGCTGGGCAGACCCGGCGCTGCTCAGCGAGCCAGGACGCGACATTAACGCCCTGCGTGCGGCAGTGGGCCGCGATTTCCAAGTCTCCATTGATTTCGAAGGCGGGCGTGTACAGCGCTTTTCCGAAATCCTCGGCGAGCATCCTGCACCTGCGCAGATGGCCGCCGAGCATAGCCCAGAAGAAGTCGAGCAGATGGGTGCCGAGATCGGGCGCGTGCTGAAAGAACACGGCATCAACGTGGACTTCGCGCCGGTTCTCGACGTCGATGGTGGCGAACTCGAAGTAGTAGGCGACCGTTCCTTTTCCACCGACCCCAAGCAGGCCGGCGAGTACGGCGCGGCTTTTGCTCGCGGCCTGGAATCGGCGGGAGTAAAGGCTGTGTTCAAGCACTTCCCAGGTCACGGCCGCGCTTCCGGCGACACCCATCTCGGCGAGGCTGTGACTCCGCCGCTGGAGGAGCTTTACGGCCACGAGTTTGTGCCTTTCCAGGAGGCGATCCCGGCGGCTCCTGCGGCGGGACTCATGATGGGGCACCTCGTTGTGCCGGGGCTGGGCGACGGGCAAACCCCCGCCTCCATCAATCCCGCGGCATACCAGCTTGCGCGCGAGCAGCTGCACTATGGCGGGCCTATCTACACCGATGACATCGGCGGCATGGCCTCTATCGCAGACACCATGAACGTCCCGCAGGCGGTGGTGGCTGCGCTGGCTAGCGGCGCGGATATGCCACTGTGGTCCACGGATGCTGAATTCCCCGCGGCTGTCGATGCGGTGGCCGCAGCACTCGATGACGGCACGCTCACCGATGTGCAGCTGCAAGCCTCCGCCCAACGGCTTACGGGTGGAAAATTGCCCGAATAGTAAGAGCTGATCAGGACCTTACTAGGAAAGTTTCAGCTTGAACGATAGTCTTTAAGGCGTGAAAAAGGCAGTAGGAAAGCAAACTGGCAAAGGCTGGCACATCACACTCGGTGTGATTGTCGGCCTTCTCCTCATCGCAGGCATCGCCTATGGGTGGGATGTAGTTGCGAATCAGGGCAAGGTCCCGCGCGCGACGTCGGTTGGCGGCGTCAACATTTCCGGCATGGAGCGCACCGCAGCGGTGGAAAAGCTGGAGCGGGAGCTTGGCGACGTCGAGACTAAACCTGTCTCGGTCGCCTCTGGAGAGAAGTCATCCCAGTTGGTGCCGAATGAATCCGGCTTGATTTTGAACTATCAAAAGGCCGTGGACGGTATCCCTGATGCTTCCTATAATCCGTTTAGCCGCCTTTATAGCTTCGTGAAATCCACCAAGGAAATCCCGGTGGCCGTGGACGTTGATGCCGCGGCTTTGGACAGTACTTTGGAGCGGGTAAAGAAGGAACTTTCCTTCGAGCCGAAGGACGGCATGCTGGAGCTAAACAACGGCGGCCTGAAGGTAACCAAGCCGGTCCTTGGCCAGACCGTGGATGATGCGGATCTGCAGAAGTCGGTGAAGGATAACTGGCTGGACCCAGCCGGCGTTGAGGTGGCGCCTGTTGTTGTGGAGCCGGCGATTAACGACGACGCCATTGAGGCAATGCGCACCGGTGACGTCGCGAAGGCTTTGGATAACCCGCTGACCTTGAACGGTGAGAACAATGTCTCCGGCACGCTGCGCAAGAATGAGATCGCGCAGTTTGTTTCCATCGAGGCAAAGGATGGCAAGCTGGAACTGAAGGTGGATACCCCGAAGGCTCAGCAGTTGTTTGAAGAGCGCATGGATGGCTCGCAGGTACCAGGTCAGAACGCAAAGATTTCCTTCAGCGGCAGCAAGATGAACGTGACTCCTTCGGTCGATGGCTCGATTATCGACTGGGAGAAGACCATGAAGGACTTCGATAAGCGCGTTAAGGGCGACGAGCGCACCTGGGATGCGGACTACAAGCCGGATCCGGCGGAGTACACCACGGAAATGGCGGAGAAGGCCACCTTCAACGACACTGTTTCTGAGTTCTCAACCGGTGGATTCTCGGGCGCTTCGGGCGAGAATATCCGCCGTGTGGCGGAGCAAGTAAACGGCGCTGTTGTCAGCCCGGGCGAGACTTTCTCCCTCAACGGCTACACCGGCCCGCGCGGTACTGCGCAGGGCTATGTGGAATCCGGCATCATTATTGATGGCCACTCCGGTACTGCGGTCGGCGGCGGCATCTCGCAGTTCGCCACTACCTTGTACAACGCTGCTTACTTCGCCGGTATGGAAGACGTAGCACACACGCCCCACTCCTATTACATCTCCCGCTACCCGGCGGGCCGTGAGGCAACCGTCTACGAGGGTGCTATCGACCTGCAGTTTAAGAACACGACCAATACGCCAATCCGCATCGAGACCGGCTTCGGCGGCGGCAAGATTACGGTCCGTTTCAAGGGTACGAAGACTTACGACGTCGAGTCCGTCAACAACGGCCGTTGGGCCACCACCCAGCCAACCCGTATGTCGGTGGGTGAGGATTGCTCGCCGTCGTCTGGCGCGCCAGGATTTACCACCTCTGATACCCGCATCATCAAGGACCTCTCCGGCCGCGAGGTTTCGCGCGAAACCACCACCACGGTCTACGACCCGCAGCCGATCGTCTCGTGCTAATCACGAAGGGCGCCGCAAGCAAAAGCCTGCGGCGCCCTTAAAATTTGGAGCCGACGACGGGAATCGAACCCGCGCCGTAAGCTTGGGAAGCTCAAGTTCTACCATTAAACTACGTCGGCGCAATGCTATAGATGCATTGCCGAAAAGCATAGCACCGCGCATAGTTTCTAAAGCAAATGCCTTGGCAGATGTATCGGCAGAAACACAAGACGCGTAAACTCTAGGCCGTGCTTCTTTCAGATCGTGATATTCGTGCAGCCATTGACTCCGAGAACCTAGCCATCGAGCCATACGACGCCGAGATGGTCCAGCCCTCGTCTATCGACGTGCGCCTAGACAAGTTTTTCCGCGTCTTTAACAACTCGCGCTACACGCACATCGACCCAAAGGAAGAAATGCCGGACCTCACCAGTCTGGTAGAGGTCGAAGAAGGCGATGCCTTCGTGCTGCACCCAGGCGAGTTTGTATTGGGCGCGACCTTCGAGAAGTTCACCCTGCCAGCAGACCTGGCAGGCCGTCTGGAGGGCAAGTCCTCCCTGGGACGCCTGGGCCTTCTGACACACTCGACTGCGGGCTTTATCGACCCAGGCTTTTCCGGCCACATCACGCTGGAGCTTTCCAACACCGCTAACCTGCCGATTACCCTGTGGCCGGGCATGAAGGTGGGCCAGCTGGCGATTTTCAAGATGTCCTCGCCTGCGGAAAGCCCGTACGGTACGGGCGTGCTGGGTTCGAAGTATCAGGGCCAGCGTGGCCCGACGCCGTCGAAGTCTTACCTGAATTTCCGATAGTCTTCACGCTTCGTTTACATAACCGGCCTAACATTCGCGTTTATGCGTATGACGGTTATCGGCACTGGTTATCTCGGTGCAACCCACGCCGCCTGCATGGCTGAGCTCGGCCATGAGGTTATGGGCGTGGATGTGGATGAATCCAAGATTGAATCCCTTAAGTCCGGCAAGGTTCCCTTCTATGAACCCGGTTTGCCGGAGGTTCTGGAACGCAATATTGAGGCCGGCCGCCTTGCTTTCACCACCGACTATGCGCAGGCGGCGCAGTTTGCGAACGTCCACTTCCTAGGCGTTGGAACGCCACAGCGGCATGGCTCTTATGCCGCAGATATGACTTATGTAAAGGCCGTCATTCGAGACCTCGTGCCGCTTCTGGAAGGCGAGCACGTCATCTTTGGTAAGTCCACCGTTCCCGTGGGAACTGCGGCGGAGCTGCAGGAGATGGCGAATGAGTTGGCCCAGGAGGGCAGCCATGTGGAAATCGCGTGGAACCCAGAGTTTCTGCGCGAGGGCTATGCAGTAAAGGACACCATCGCTCCAGACCGCATCGTTTTGGGCGTGCGGGGCGGGCAGTCCCGCGGCGAGGCTGTAGCCCGTGAAGTCTATGCCAAGCCGTTGGCGCAGGATACGCCGTTTATTGTGACTGACCTGCAGACTGCCGAGCTGGTCAAGGTCTCTGCGAATGCGTTTCTGGCCACCAAGATTTCCTTCATCAACGCCGTGTCTGAGATCTGCGAGATTGCGGGCGCGGACGTCGTAAAGCTTGCCGATGCTATCGGTTACGACGAGCGCATCGGCCGTAAGTTCTTGGGCGCAGGTCTGGGCTTCGGCGGTGGCTGCCTGCCGAAGGATATTCGTGCATTCATGGCACGTGCCGGCGAGTTGGGTGCGGACCAAGCGCTGACCTTCCTGCGTGAGGTCGATGCCATCAATATGCGTCGCCGTGACCGCACCGTGGACATGGCTAAAGAGGCCTTCCAGGGTTCGCTGTTAGGCCACCGCGTGACAGTTCTGGGATGCGCTTTCAAACCGAACTCTGACGACGTTCGCGATTCGCCAGCGCTGTCCGTGGCGGGTTCTTTGTCCTTGGCTGGCGCTGCGGTTACCGTCTATGACCCAGAGGGCATGGAAAACGCCCGCAAGGTGTTTCCTACGTTGAACTACGCCGCTGACTGTGAGGAAGCTCTGCGCGAGAGCGAGCTGGTTATTCTCGCCACCGAATGGCAAGAATTCCGCCAGCTGGACCCCGCCGAAGTGGCGGAGCTGGTCACCAACAAACACATCATCGACGGCCGCAACGTCCTCGACGTTGAGGCGTGGAAGCAGGCCGGCTGGACCATCGAGGCGCTGGGCCGCAGCCTCTAGCGAACGGACAGGGCGCTATTAGTAGCGTCAGGTTCGGGACCCGCCTCACGCTGCGGGATGGTCAGCGCTGCGATGAGAGTGGTGATGGGCACTGCTAGGGTCAGTGCCATTGCACCCACGGCGGAGCGCAGGAGCTCGGTGGCTACGAGGTCGCTGGAAAGAATCTGGCCCGCCGGGCGCTGAGCTGCTGTAATCAGCATGAGCAGCGGCACTGACGCGCCGGTATATGTGAGGACGATGGTGTAGACCATGGAAGCGATATGGTCGCGGCCGACCTTCATGGCGGACTTGAACAGATCCGCAGGGCCTGCTTCGGGGTTGAGCTCATTGAGCTCGCGGACGGTGGAGGCCTGCGCGATGGAGATATCGTTGAGGCTGCCCAGCGCGCCGATGATGAATCCGCAGAGCAGGACACCCACGATGGAAACTCCGGGCATGTAGAGCAGGAGCTTGAGGTTGTCTTCGGAGCTAAGTCCCTGCAGGCTCGTTGAGTTGATAGTGGAGCTGGCCAGGAAAGCCGCCAGCAGCAGGGCGATGAGTGCACCGCCCAAAGCAGAGGCGGACTTCCAGTTGAACCCGTGCACGAGTGGTACAACGATGAAGATGATGGCGGCGCTGGTTACCAATGCCAAGCCCAAGGGGTTTGTGCCCTCGACGAGAGCGGGAAGCAAGTAGAAGAATACGATTGCGAGCGAAATTGCCAGGCCAATGAGCGAGCGCAATCCGTGCCATGCCGCGAAAGCAATGATGACGATAGCGGCGATGATGGCCCAGAGGACGAGGTTGCCGCTGCGTTGATAATCGGCGAAGGCATAGTCTACGTCCCCGTTGGGGCCGGTGGCCTCGGAGAGCAGGATCTTGTCACCCTCCTGCAAGTCTGGGTCACCCGCGACGCCAAAGTGCACCAGCTGGGTCATCTTGCCTGCGTTGTCCCCGGAGGTGATATCGATGAGGGAGCGGGTGCAATCGCCACCTGGCTCCGCCGGAATGAGTGGTGGCTTGTCGAAGGCCTTGCCGGTCTGATCCGACTGGCAGATGGCGTGGTCGACAGTCTTGACCGTGCCCTCGGCCTGCGGGTGGTTCAGAGCGTAAGTCTGCGAGAACTCTGCGCTCGTGTGATCTACCGGAGAAGTGGTAGGGCGCAGGAAAATAGCGCCGATGATGGTTACAAGGACGGCCAGCGCAAGCCCGATAAGCAGCGCGAGACGCCACGGGTTTTGGTTCGTCGCTAAATAAAGGCGGCCTCCACTAGGAAAGGAGACCACCGGCTTGGAAGCCGTCGTGTGTTTGCCCATGCAGCTTATTGTGAACGATTGTCAGTTCAAATGGCAACTGCGCACAAAAATTGCAAACAAATACGAGGCCTTTCACTTAGAAAGGCGGCTTGAGCTACTGGCGGTAGCTGGCCAGGAAGTTGCCGAGGCGCTCGATAGCGTTTTCCAGCTGGGAAGCCCACGGCAGGGTAACCACGCGGAAGTGGTCCGGGTTTGGCCAGTTAAAACCAGTGCCCTGGACCATCAGGATCTTCTCCGAGCGCAGGATATCCAGCATCAGCTTGGAATCGTCGTGAATCTCGTAGACATTCGGATCCAAGCGTGGGAAGCAGTACAAAGCACCCATCGGCTTGGTGACGGAAACGCCCGGGATCTCGTTGAGCTTCTCGTAGGCCACGTTGCGCTGCTTGAGCAGGCGACCGCCCTCGCCCGTGAGCCCGTAGATGGACTGTCGTCCGCCGAGAGCTACCTGGATTGCGTGCTGTGCCGGAACGTTCGGGCACAGGCGGGTGCCCGCCAGTAGGTCGAGACCCTCGATGAAGCCGCGTGCATGGCTCTTCGGGCCGGTCAGAACCATCCAACCAGCGCGGTAACCAGCCACGCGATAAGCCTTGGAAAGACCGTTGAAGGTAATCGTCAGCAGATCCGGAGCGAGGGACGCGATCGAGATGTGCTTCGCGCCGTCGTAAAGAATGCGATCGTAAATCTCATCCGCCAAAATTAGCAGGTTGTACTCACGCGCTACGTCTACAATGCGCTGCAGAACCTCGCGGGAGTAGACGGCGCCCGTTGGGTTATTCGGGTTGATGACCACGATGGCTTTAGTCTTTTCCGTGACCTTCGCACGGATATCCTCGATCGAAGGATTCCAGTCATCCTCCTCATCACACAGGTAGTGCACCGGCGTACCGCCCGCTAGGGAGGTGGCGGCAGTCCACAAAGGGTAATCGGGGGCTGGGATGAGTACCTCGTCGCCATCGTTAAGCAGCGCCTGCGTGGTCATGGTGATGAGCTCAGAAACACCATTGCCCAGGTAGACATCGTTGACGTCGAAGTGCGGGAAGTCCTCCAGCTCGTAGCGGGTGACAATCGCGCGGCGTGCCGGAATGATTCCCTTCGACGTGGAATAGCCCTGGGAAGTCGGCAGCGCTGCGATCATGTCGCGCATGATGACGTCCGGGGCATCGAAACCGAATACGGCAGGATTGCCGGTGTTCAGCTTGAGGATGCTGTGGCCGTCGAGCTCCATGCGCTCCGCCTCCGCAGAGACCTCACCACGGATGTCATACGCGACGCCCTGAAGCTTGGTGGATTGGTCAAAAATGCGGTTGTTCGGTGTAGTCATGGAAAGTATTCTGCCACTTACAGACTATAAATGGGTCAACCGGCAGGCTTATTTTTTATTCCATTGCTCAAGCTTGCGCTTGGCCAGATTCATGGCCTCGCTGGTCAGCTCACCTGCTTGGCGGCGCCTCTCCGCCCACTGCGCTTGCTCCAAAGCCTTCTGCTGGGCGCGCTCTTGGGCCGTTAGCTGCAAAAGCTCGCGGCGGTGCTGGCGCTCAATCTTGCGCGGGGAGGGCTGGTGCCAGGACTTTGGGCCGATTTTGGCGACGTAGAGCATAATCCATAGCGCTGGGATGAGGAACAGTGCGCCCACGCCGCTGAGGAGAGCAATCGTGCCGGCGGTTTCGGAAACGACGAAGCAGGTGGTGGCGGCGAAGGTTAAGGCCATCGAGCCAATCAGCGCGGTGGCCAGGCGCGGCTTTTTGCCGGCTTTGTATGCACGCTCGACCTCGCCGCGGGAATAGACCTTGATTTCGGTGGCAGAAACCGCCGGGATGTCTGTGAACAAGGGGACCAACTCGCGGCGGGTGGTGGCGCGCATGACGTCGTCAGAGCGCTGCTCGAATTCCTCCATGCTGAGCCTGCCCTCGCCGACGGCGCGGGCGAGATCGTTGATGGCGTCCGTCTTCTCTGCGTCGGAAAGCCGCATTGAAGAGGAAGGATCGAAGGGCGAGGAACCGTAGCTGTGAGTCACAAATTCTACTATAGGAAAACTATTTGCCTTTGTGGTCAGCTGTTAGTGATCAGCTTTCTTCTGCTTCGATTCCGGCTGAGGTTTAGGCTCTGCGGGTTCGTTTTCTTGCTTGCCTTTGACCAAGCTAGATAAGAGCGGGAAGAGCGCTACAGTCAGCGCGCCACCGGCAACAAAGATAGAGGCGGTTTCGGTATCGACGATTTTGGAGCTGACCGCGATGGTCATGACAGCGACGATGATCGGAAGACCCGTGGCGGCGTAAAGGGCGACCTGCAGGCGCTCGCGGGTGGTTTCGATATCGGAGCCGGTGTGGTGGATGTTCTCACGCAGGAATACCGGCAGGCCGCGGGTGACCAGAATCAGCGCGGGGATGCCGATGACCTTGAGAGGGCTATTGGCGATGACGTGCCAATCGATGGCCATGCCGGAGACCACAAAGAAGACGGGGATCAGCATGGAATAGCAGACCACATCGAGGCGGGTTTCGAGGCGCTTGTGGAACTCGTCCGGAATGATCCGGTTGAGGATGATGCCTGCGGCGAAGGCACCGAGGACGATGTCGAGCTCGAAGACCGAGGTCACGGCCATGAGGATGGCCAGGATCAGGATGATGAGGCGGAGGATGGTTTGGTTTGTGGAACCTGCGCCGGAAAGGAACGCCGTCTTGAGCCACGGCACTGCGACGATGAGCGCGCGCGGCATGACCGCAACGACGACCGCGATGATGATGAAGGCCAGCAGAATTAGCATCGTGGTCAAGGTGGAGCGGGTACCGAGCAGCAGAGCCATGGCGGTAATCGGTGCGACCTCGCCGATGGCGCCGTGGATGACGACGGAATTGCCCACCTTGGTGCCGAGGAGCTTGTCCTGCTTGAGCATTGGGGTGATGGTGCCCAAGGCCGTGGAGGTAAGCGCGATGGCCATGACGATGGCACTCGGAATGTCATCGAGCAGGAAATAAGCACCCACGAGACATGCCACCATGCAGATAAACCAGGTGGAAAAGCCGGTGACGGCTTGTTTAGATTTCAGCGTCGCAAGATCGATTTCGAATCCCGCGAGGAGGAACAAAGCGCCGACGCCCAGCTCTTTGAGCATGCCGATACCAGGGTCCTCGTGTGCGAGGTCTAATACAGACGGGCCCAGGATCATGCCGAACAAGATAAGCAGTGCCACGGCGGGCATCTTGTTTTTCAGCATGAAAGAAACCAGTGGCGCTAGGAGGGCGGCGGCCATGATCCAAGCGAAGGAGACGAGGGACGGGGTGTAGTCAGCTTCCCCAGATGCGAGCACCAATGTGTCGGCGGCGCTAGTCGCGACATTAAGCATGTCAACAGCGTACGCGTCGAATCTTCCATGTGCCTATTCGGCGAAGCATGCGCCTTTTCCACCTAGTCCTGTCTATCTGCTGATAGCCCCTTTACTCGGCTCCTTTTATCAAGCTCCCCTTGCTGCCAAATGCCTTGATTTTCGGTTGATTCGGCTTTTAGTTACTCGATAAACAACCATTTGCAACGGACCGGATGACCGGGACCATTTGGCCAAAACGACGAAAGGGCAGCCTGGGTATCCCAGACTGTCCTCGTGAATGGCCAACCAGCTTTACTCTGACGCTGGCGGCTTGGGCGCAGCTGGTGGCTGTGGCGCTGCGGGTGGCTTGGGCGCTGCGGGTGGCTGCGGCGCTGTTGGCGGCTTTGGCGCGGCCGGTGGTTCAGGCGTGGCTGCCGCAGGTGGCTTTGGCGCAGTCGGTGCTGCAGGTGCAGCGGGCGCCGGGGCACTAGGTGCCGCCGGCGCAGCTGGTGGTTGTGGTGCAGCAGCCGCTGGGGGAGTAGGAGCACTCGGGGCCGTCGGTGCTGGAGTTACAGGTGGTTGTGGTGCAGCCGGCGCGGCCGGTGGAGTTGGAGCTGGCGGAGTTTGAGCAGAGGGTGCGGCGGACGCCGAGGGAGCGGCTGGTGCGGCGGGCGCCGAGGGAGCGGCAGGTGCAGTAGGAGCAGCCGGGGTAGCCGGTGCGGGCGCAGCTGGCGCTGCAGGCACGGCCGGAGAAGGTGTAGAGGGGGCAGCTGGGGTTGCGGAAGCGGCCGAAGCAGACGCAGCTGGGGCGGAATCGGCAGATGCTGGGCGCGCCGCGGAAGGCGCAGGCGTCTGGGAAGGTGCCTTGCGGCGGATTGGCGTGCCGAGGAACGCCTTCGGCCGCGGCTCGGGGAGGGCGCCGTCGGCGTCGGCGACGGAAGCGCGGAGCATGAGGGCAACGTCGGTGACGGCAGGTGCAGCGGACGCTGCTGCAGAACCGGGGGCGTCGGCAAGCGCTTTAACGCCGCCGGTGAACATGACGTTGCAGAATGGACAACCCGTGGCAATCTCCTCCGCGCCGGTGGCGATGGCCTGCTCCGCACGGAACTCGTTGATGCGGGTGCCTAGCTTTTCCTCCATGAACATGCGTGCGCCGCCAGCGCCACAGCAGAAGGCCTCGTCGCGATTTCGGTCCATCTCACGGAGGGAAACGCCAGTGGCTTCCAGCAGCTCACGCGGCGGATCGAAGACCTTGTTGTGGCGGCCCAAGAAGCACGGATCGTGGTAGGTAATCGGCTTGCGGTTTTCCGGCGTACGCGGGATCGGCTTGAGCAGCCCCTCACGCACTAGGCGGTTAAGCAGCTGGGTGTGGTGGAAGACGTCGAAGTGCCCATCGAAATCTGGGTACTCGTTGCGCAGCGTGTTGAAGCAGTGCGGGCAGGTGGTGATGATCTTGCGCTGGCCTTCCGGAACGCCTTCGAAAGCGTTGTTTAGGGTCTCAACGTTTTGCTGCGCCATCATCTGGAACAGGAACTCGTTGCCAGCACGGCGCGCGGGATCGCCGGTGCAGGTCTCACCAGTAGAAAGCACGCCGAACTTCACGCCCGCCGTGTGCAGCAGGTCCACCACGGCGCGGGTGGTCTTGCGGCCCTGTTCGTCGTAGGCACCGGCGCAGCCGACCCAGAACAGGTACTCCATGTCGGCAAAGTCCGTGGCGTCCTCGCCGATGATAGGCACCTCGATGCCGTCGGCGCGTGCCTCATCGATCCAGGCGCGGCGCTCAGAGTTATTGCGGCCCCACGGGTTGCCCTTGGTCTCAATGTTTTTGAACAGTCCGGTCAGCTCAGAGGGGAAGTCGGATTCCGCCAAGACCTTGAAGCGGCGCAGGTCAGCGATGTGGTCGATGTGCTCGATGTCGGTCGGGCACTGGTCCACGCAGGCGCCGCAGTTGGTGCAGGACCAGAGGACGTCGTCGTCAATAGCGTTTGCCATTGCCAACACGTTGACGCCCTCGTGCGGGTTGTAGTTCTCGACGGCGGCATCGCGCATGTCCATCACGAACTTCTTCGGACTCAGCGGCTTCTCGGTGTTCCACGCCGGGCAAAGGTCCTGGCAGCGGCCGCACTCGGTGCACGAGGTGGTATCGAGCAGCATCTTCCAGCTGCCGGGGGCGATGTCTTCTTCGAGGTCCGGGGTCGGAAGGGAGCCGAGTGCCTTGTCGCCGCTGACGTTGCGCTGGAAGAAGATGTTGAAAAACGCCATGAAGCGGTGCCACATGACGCCCCAGGTGAAGTGGCGCGAAATCAGGAAGATGAAAATCAGGCCGGTAAGCAGCTTGAACAGCGCGAAGAAGGACACCAGCGCTGGCGAGGCGGGAAGCAGCTTGGCCAGGTGGATGGAAAGGAAATCCGCCCACGGGGAGCCGTGGCCAAACGCCGCGATTTTCGACGCCTTGACCAGCAGCATTCCAAGCCCCTCCAGGAAGACCACGGCCTCGACGATGCGGGCAGGGCCTGGCTGGGAGTTGTAGAAACGGGAGCCGCGCTCGGTGTGTCCATACTTGAGGCGAACGCCGATGAGGAAGCTAATGCCCACAACGGTGGCGATACCGAGGACCTCTTCGATGAAGTGATAGACCGACCAATGCGATAGCAGCGGCCAGCCTCGCGACGGCGCGAAGGTCTGGATATAGGCTTCAAACCAGACGAGGATGCCGAAGAGGAATCCCACCATGACTGCCCAGTGCGCCGCGTTGACGAAGGGGCGGCCCTTGAAGTGCGTGTGGCCGAATCCTCCCACCACGACCCGCCACAGGCGCTTGCCTAGGTGGTCGAAACGCTGCAGCAGAGTTGGCCCGCCGGAGCGAATGAAAGCGAACATGCCCCATGCGCGGTACGCAAAGTAGCCCCACACGGGGATCGAAACGAGGATGGCTAGCCAACCGAAGACGGCTGTCATTTCACGGACTCCTTATAAAGTTGCGCGCAGATATAAACAGCCTAAACGGTGGGCGCGCAAAGATGGGAGTCGGTATTCATCGCGGTTTCGAACCGAGCCCAGCCGGCAAACGCGAGGCACAGCTTTTCGACGCACTCGCCGAAAGGCTAGTCCTCTTCGGCGAACTGCGCCTGATTAAGCCGCCAGTAGGCGCCTTCGCGGGCAAGCAGCTCGGCGTGGGTGCCTTGCTCGACGATGCGGCCTTCCTCCATGACGAGGATGAGGTCCGCATCCCGGATGGTGGAAAGACGGTGGGCGATGACGAAGGAGGTGCGGTCGGCGCGCAGCGCATTCATCGCGTGCTGGACGAGCATCTCGGTGCGGGTATCCACAGAGGAGGTGGCCTCGTCGAGGATGAGCAACGCCGGCTGGGCCAGGAAGGCGCGTGCGATGGTGATAAGTTGGCGCTCGCCAGCAGAGATAGCGCCGGCGTCTTGGTCGATGAGTGTGTCGTAGCCATCGGGCAAAGCGCGCACGAAGCGGTCCACGTAGGTGGCCTTTGCTGCTTCGATGACCTCCTCGTCGGTGGCATCTAGGCGGCCGTAGCGGATGTTTTCCATGATGGTGCCCTCAAAGAGCACAGCGTCCTGGAGCACCATGCCCACCTGCGAGCGCAGTTCGGTGCGCGACATTTCGGCGGTGTCATTGCCATCGATAGTGATGGTGCCGGAATTCAGCTCGTAGAAGCGCATGATGAGGTTGACCAGCGTGGTCTTGCCCGCGCCGGTAGGCCCGACGATGGCGGCGGTCTGGCCCGGCTCAACGCGCAGGTTGAGATCCTCGATGAGCGGCTTGTCTTCCGAGTAGGAGAAGTCCACGCCGCGGAACTCCACCAAGCCCCGCGCGCGGCCTTCGAAGTGCGAGGTCGCGGTGTCCGGGCGCTGTTCCTCAGCGTCGAGGAATTCGAAGACGCGCTCGGCGGAAGCAACACCGGATTGGATTTGCTGCATCATGCCGCCCAGCTGGCCCAGCGGCTGGTTGAACTCGCGGGAGTACTGAATGAAGGCTTGTGCGCCACCCAAGGTGAGCTGGCCGTGGGCCACGCGCAGCGCGCCCATCACGGCGATGACCACGTAGGACAGATAAGAGATGAACTGCATGACCGGCATCATCATGCCGGAGAGGAACTGCGCTTGCGATGCAGATTTATAAAGCTCCTCATTGCGCTCATCGAATTCTTCGGTCATGGCGTCCATGCGGCCATAGACCAAGGCGAGGTCGTGCCCGGAGAAGGCCTCTTCCACCTGGCCGTTGAGTTGGCCGGTGGCACGCCACTGGGTGGCGAATTGCTTCTGCGAGCGCGCGCCGATGACACCAATGACGATGCCGGTCAGCGGCAGCGAAAGCAGGGCCACCAGTGCGAGCTGCCAAGACACGGAGAACATCATGACGGTAATGCCCACCACCATGAGCAGGTCGTAGAAGACCTGCGAGACCGCTTGCTGGAGCGCGGTCTGGATATTGTCGGCGTCGTTTGTCGTGCGCGAGAGCAGGTCGCCGCGGGAGTTGGTGTCGAAGTAGTTCAGCGGCAGCGCGTTGACCTTGGCCTGGATGCGTTGGCGCAGGTCATAGACCGCGCGCATCACCAATGAGTTGAGAATATGACCCTGCCACCACTGGAAGAGCGCGGAGACCAAGTACATCGCGATGACGATGGTGATGATGCGGCCCAATTGCGTGAAGTCGATGCCCAGGCCTGGGCGCAGGTCCATGGCGGAAGCCATGTCCGCGAAGGTGTCCTTGCCTTCCGCCCGCAGGCCCTCGATGACCTGCTCCTCGCTGGTGCCCGCCGGCAGCTGCTTGGAAAGCACGCCGGCGAAGATGACGTCGGTTGCCTTGCCCATCACCTTCGGTGCGTAGACCGCGAGGAATACGCAGACGATGTTCATCAATGCGATGATGATAAGCCGCGATTTGAAGGGCATGAGCAGCCCGAACAAGCGCTTCGCGGAAGGCCAGAATGCCTTAGCCTTGCGTGGGGCGTTGCCGGACCAATCGTCCCCGGCGGTCTTGGCTTCGAGTTCGTGGAGCTCTTCTTCGGTCATGCCGTGCGCATCTTGTGCAGTGCTTGCCATTACTGCTCACCTTCTACTGGTGTGGCTTGAGAATCGACGATTTCCTTATAAGTTTCAGAGCCTTCGACCAGCTCGGCGTGGGTGCCACGGGCAACGATGCGGCCGGCTTCCATGACCAGGATTTGGTCGGCGTCCATGATGGAGGACACGCGCTGGGCGACGACCATCATCGTGGCGTCGGCAAGCAGCGGGCTCTCGTGCAGGGCCTGACGTACGTTCGCGTCGGTGACCACGTCGAGGGCAGAGAAGGAGTCGTCGAAGAGCAGCACCTTCGGTCGCGCAACGAGCATGCGCGCGATGGATAGGCGCTGGCGCTGGCCGCCGGAGACGTTCGTTCCGCCTTGGGAAATGGGCATGTCCAGGCCCTTTTCGTCCCTTTCCACGAAGTTTGCTTGGGCGATGCGCAGCGCTTCCCACAGCTCCTCGTCGGTGGCTTCAGGGCGGCCGAGGCGCAGGTTAGAAGCCACGCTTCCGCTAAACAGGTAGGGCTTTTGCGGCACGAGGGACACGCGCTTGACGATGTCCTGGCGGTTCATGCGGGAGACATCCGCGCCGTCGAGAAGCACCTGGCCCTCGGTGGGCAGATACAAACGCGGAATCAGGTGCAGCAAGGTCGACTTGCCGGAGCCGGTGGAGCCGATGATGGCGGTGGTTTGGCCGGGGCGGGCGGTGAAGGAAATGTCGTGGAGGACCGGGGCGTCGGCGCCGGCGTAGGTGAATGTGACGTCACGGAACTCGACGACGCCGTCGTTGCGCTCCGGCGTCACGTTCTTCGCAGGCTCGGCGATGGAAGGCTCGTGCTCCAGTACCTCGGTGATGCGCTTAGCGCAGATAATGGCGCGGGGCAGCATCATGGCCATGAACGTGCCCATCATGACGGCGGCGAGGATTTGCAGCAGGTATTGCAAGAACGCGGTCAGCGCGCCGACTTCCACAAGGCCCTCATCCACGCGGTGGCCACCGAACCACAGCACGGCGCCGGTAGCGACGTTGAGGATGACAGTGATGATGGGGAACATCAGGACGAAAATCTGGCCGATCTTCAAGGAAAGCTGCGTGAGATCGTGGTTGGCCTTGGTGAAGCGCTCGGTCTCGTGGGCCTCGCGGACGAAGGCGCGCACGACACGAATGCCCACGATTTGTTCGCGGAGGGTGCCGTTTAGGGAATCGAGTTTGTCCTGCATGCTGCGGAAAAGCGGCATGAGCTTGGCGATGAGCGCGGAAATCACGCCGAGGAGAACCGCCACGGCGACCCAGACCAACCAGGACAATCCGGCATCCTCGCGCACCGCCATGACGATGCCGCCGATGGACATGATGGGTGCGGCCACCATGAAGTCCAACATCATCAGGTAAACCATCTGCACCTGCTGGACGTCGTTCGTGCCGCGCGTGATGAGGGTGGGCGTGCCGTAGTGGCCCATGTCCTCGGCGGAGAAACGAGCGACGCGGCGAAAGACCTCGCTGCGCAGGTCGCGGCCGACGCCCATGGCGGTGCGGGCTCCAAACCACACGGCGGCGACGGCGGTAATGACTTGGGCGAAAGCTACGGCGAGCATGATGCCGCCGGTGTGCCAGATATAGTCGATGTCCACCTTGACCACGCCGTTGTCGATGATGTCAGCGTTGAGCGAGGGCAGATACAAGGTGGCGGCGGTGGATAGTGCTTGGAGCACAATGACTGCAAGCACGAAGCCACCATAGGGTTTTGATCGAGAGACCAGAATGCGAACTAGCTCCACTAGACCGACCTTTACTTAAGAATTGAAATTAACTCGGTCGAGTCTAATGCGAATGTGAAGAATGTGACTAGCCGCGTGCAGGTGGTATCGGCTGAATCACGTTTGAGTGCTAAAAGCAGACTGGCGCAAGTTGCGCGCGGCGGGTGACGGTGGCCCAGTCTTCGGGTTGCTCGGTGGGCTGGCGCAGACGAGGTCCACACACATGCCGGCGCCGATGAGCCTTTCAGCTGTGGATAGCGCCGCCGGGCCATCGCCGACGATTGCGACACGCTGCATGGAAACCTCCTTGATTTATTGTTTATAGACCGTTTTGTCTAATAATCTAGTCCGACCTGTTCAGTTCTGGCAATTTTTATTCTTGCATTGCCCCAAGCTCATCGGACTATTCGCGTGTTCAGCGCGCAATGTCTCCTGCACGAATGCGCCGCCTTGCCTAAAGTGAGTCGGCATGACCCAATCGTTAAACCTGCTGGACGGCGACAAGCCCTACCGCGACCCCAGCATTAGCCCGGAAGGCACGCGCGATACCGCGCCGCTCAACCAAGATATTGCCGCGAAAAACGAGCGCCTTGTCGATGAATGGGCGGACAAGCTCTATGCAGAATCCGCCGAAAACATCATGGCGTGGGCTGCAGAGCACGCGCCGGGCCGGCTGGCAGTGACGATGTCGATGGAAAACACGGTGCTGGCGGAGCTCGCGCACCGCGCACAGCTGGACGCAGACCTGCTCTTTATCGACACTGGCTGGCACTTTCCGGAGACGTTGGCTGTGGCCAACGAGGTTGAGGAGCGCTATGCGGATCTCCCCCTTGTCCGCGTGAAACCGCTGCTGAGCCCGGAGGAACAGGACGAAATCTATGGTCCGAGGCTATATGCACGTGATACCAGCGCATATAACCGTATGCGCAAAGTGGAACCGCTGAACATGGCGATGGATCCATACGTTGGTTGGGTGACCGGTCTGCGCCGCGCGGATTCTGAACATCGCGCCACGGCCCCAGCGCTGAGCCTGGACCAGCACGGAAGGTTAAAGATTTCGCCGATGATTACCTGGGATTTGGAAGATACGGATCGCTATATTGCGGACAATGATCTGATTATCCATCCCTTGACGCTGAAAGGCTATCGCTCTATCGGCTGTGCGCCTTTGACCTTCCCGGTGGGTAAGGGCGAGGACGCTCGTTCCGGCAGGATTTTTGGAGACGGCAAGACAGAATGCGGGTTGCACGAATGACACAGAAAAACACACTTTCGCCCCACTTAAAGGACTTGGAAAATGAGTCCATCCACATCCTGCGCGAGGTAGCAGGCCAGTTCGATAAGGTCGGCCTGCTTTTCTCCGGCGGCAAGGATTCCGTGGTGGTCTTCGAATTGGCGCGCCGTGCTTTTGCGCCGGCGGTGGTGCCTTTCGAGCTTTTGCACGTTGATACCGGGCATAACTTCCCAGAGGTCATCGAATTCCGTGACCGCTTGGTTGCTGAGACCGGTGCGCGCCTGCACGTGGCTAAGGTGCAAGATTGGATTGACCGCGGCGAGCTGCAGGAACGCCCTGATGGTACACGCAATCCGCTGCAGTCGGTGCCGTTGGTTGAAACCATCGCGCAGCGCCAGTACGACGCCGTGCTGGGCGGCGCCCGCCGCGACGAGGAGCGGGCGCGTGCGAAGGAACGCATCTTCTCCATCCGCGATTCCTTTGGCGGCTGGGATCCGCGCCGCCAGCGCCCAGAGCTGTGGGATCTCTACAACGGCGGCAAGATGGCCGGTGAGAACGTGCGCGTTTTCCCAATCTCCAACTGGACCGAGTCTGATATCTGGGAGTACATCGGCGCGCGCGAGCTGCAGCTTCCTTCCATCTATTACTCCCACGAACGCGAGCTGTTCAATCGCAATGGCATGTGGCTGTGCCCGGGCGAGTGGGGTGGCCCGCGCGAGGGCGAGGAGCTTAAAAAGAAGACCGTGCGTTATCGCACCGTGGGCGATATGTCCTGCACTGGCGCCGTTGAATCCACGGCCTCGACCCCGGAGGAAATCCTGGCGGAGATTTCCGTTTCCACCCTGTCCGAGCGCGGCGCGACCCGCGCGGATGACAAACTTTCTGAATCCGCCATGGAAGACCGCAAGAAGGAAGGCTACTTCTGATGACTAATTCTTCACTCGTCGAACGCCTCACCACCCGCGAGACGCTGCGCCTGTGCACTGCGGGTTCTGTGGACGACGGTAAGTCCACCTTCGTTGGCCGCCTTCTTTATGACACCAAGTCTGTGCTGGCGGACCAGGTAGAATCCATGGAACGCTCCTCGGCGGATCGCGGTTTCGACGGCATGGATTTGAGCTTGCTTGTCGACGGCCTGCGTGCCGAGCGCGAGCAGGGCATCACGATCGATGTGGCCTACCGCTACTTTGCGACGGACAAGCGCACCTTCATCTTGGCGGATACCCCGGGCCATGTGCAGTACACACGCAACACGGTCACCGGCATGTCTACCTCCCAGGCAGTGGTGCTGCTTATCGACGCCCGACACGGCGTCGTCGAGCAGACGCGTCGCCACCTGAACGTGGCTGCGCTGCTGGGCGTGCGCCACGTGATTCTTGCAGTCAACAAGATTGACCTGGTGGATTATGATGAGGCGACGTTCCGCGCGATTGAGGCGGAGTTCGGTGAGATTGCACGTCGCCTGGGAATTACAGATTCCACGGTCATCCCGATTTCCGCGCTGAAGGGCGATAACGTCGTGGAGAAATCCGCGTCGATGCAGTGGTACACCGGCTCGACGGTGCTGGAAACCCTTGAGACCATCCCGGTGGCCGGTGGCCGCGCGGAGGAGCTGGATTTCCGTTTCCCCATTCAGCACGTGATTCGCGAGCATGCCTCTGACTACCGCGGCTACGCGGGACGCATCAAGGCGGGCACGGTTGCGGTCGGTGACGAGGTGACCGCGCCGCATGGTCGGACGACAACGGTCACTCACATCGACACCACCGACGGGGAACTTGGCCCCGAGGAGCGCGCGACCGCCGGTGATTCGGTGGTGCTGCGATTGGCCGATGAAATTGACCTAACTCGTGGCGACCTGCTGGCGGGTAGCGCCCGCCCGGCCGATGCCCGTGAGTTTGCTGCGACTGCGGTGGTGCTCACAGAAAAGGACATCACGCCGGGGCAGATGCTCAAGCTGCGCTATGGAACCTCGTTGGTCAAGGCCCGCGTGGCATCGGTAGACCGCATCCTGGACTTGGATGGCGTGGCTGACGATGAGGCGCCGGAGAAGGCGAGCCTCAACGATATCGCGTACATCACCGTGCAAACGCAGGCTGAGCTGCCTGTTGAGGACTACGCGGCGCGCGGTGCGGTGGGTAACTTCTTGCTCATCGACCAGGCCAATGGCAACACTCTGGCCGCGGGCTTCGTGGGCAAGCGCCTGCGCGGCTAGGGCTTCACTGGTGTAACGGTAGAATTCTTTAATGTGATTGATTACAGCGCCCGCATTCTGTTTGTTGCTGCCGTCGATAAAGAAGCAGCCGCTCTTCCGGAAGGCACGCCTTTACTCGTTACGGGGATTGGTACTCTGCCTGCGGCAATTTCGCTCACTGAGTACCTCACCGTCGCGCGTGAGGAGGGTACTTTGCCGGAGCGCGTGGTCAACATCGGCACGGTGGGCGCGCTGCGCGATGGGCTGGATGGGGTCTATGAGGTTGACCGCGTGGTCAAACACGACTTCCAGCTCAAAGTGTTAAGCGATATCTCCCGTTACCTGCTGCCTGCGGCTATTGAGCTTCCCACGAGCGGCAAGTTCCCGGTTCAGGGCCTGGCCACTGGTGACATGTTTGTTTCCGACACCGCTACTCGTGACCGCTTGGCTGTCGACTCTGGACTTTGTGACATGGAGGGCTACGCCATCGCCGCAGTGTGTCAGCGTTTTGGCGTACCAGTCACCCTGTTGAAGCAAGTATCTGACCCAGCTAACGAGTCCTCCGTTGGCGCCTGGGATGATGCGCTTCCGCGAGCAGCACATGAGCTAGCTGATGCTGTGCGGGAATTGGGCTTTCTACCGCGCTCCTAGCTCGGCGGAGTTGGGGCCGGTGCAATTTGGCCCGACCTTAGATGGCCCGACCCCAAATGGTGAGGAACAAATGGTGAGGTCACGCAACATGCGCCCCAGCAGGTAACTGTAGCCGCAGGAGTTGTGGGGCGACCTCACCATTTGGAGAGCGGGGCCGCGAAGAGGACTAAGCGGAAGCCTTCGGCGCAATCATGTTGTAGAGCTCGCGGACCTTGGCGCGTGGGGAATCCGGGTCGAGTTTCTCCACGGATCGGGCGGCGTCGAGCTCTGGGCTGCTGCCGGAAGCATCGATGTGGGCTTCGGAGTCTTCCTTCTGCTTCTGCAGGCGGGCCTTGCGCTTCGGCTTCGGGGCACCGGTGACAATCTCCGCCTCGTTCGGGTCAACTTCACCAGCGCGAATGGCGGTAACCAGCGCCTGGTAACGGAAGGTGACGCCAATGGTCGCCGCCACCGGCACCGCGAGGAATGCGCCGATAATGCCAGCCAGCGCAGAGCCCACCGTGACAGACAGAAGGATGACCGCAGCGTGCAGGCCCATAGCCTTGGACTGCAGGATCGGCTGTAGGACATTGCCCTCAATCTGCTGGACTGCAACGACCACGAGCAGGGCAAGCAGTGCGGTTGTCAGGCCGTGGGAAACCAGGGCCACGATAACGGCGAGGGCACCGGCGGTAATCGCACCGACCAGCGGAATGAAGCTCGCGAAGAAAGTCACGACACCGATGACGAATGCCAGCGGTACCTGCAGGACCATGAGGCCGAGGCCGATGAGAACGGCATCGACAAGCGCGACGGTGGCCTGGGCCTGGATGTAGCCCGAGAGCGTCTTCCAAATGCGGTTGCACAGCTCAGTCAAGTGCCAACCGGCCGGGAATCCGGTGTACTTGCGCATCCACGGTAGGAACTTCTCGCCTTCCTTAATAAAGAAGAAGGTCAGGAAGAGCATGATGACGATGGTCACCACGATGGAGCTGACCGTGGAGAAGCCGCTCATGACGCCGGTGGCGATGTGGGAGGCCTGGCCCTTAACCGCGTTGGTGACATCATCGATGAGTTGCTGAACCTTGGTCTCATCAATATCGACAGGGAGCTTCTCGCCGAGCTTGATGAGCTCATCGATGCCGCCTTGGGCCTGGTGGATTAAGTCCTGGCTCTGGTTTTTCACGGTCGGCGCCATTGCGGCGAAGATGCCGGTGACGATGGCGAAGAAGCCCAGCAGAGTCGTGGCTGCGGCCAGCGCGCCGGGGAAGCGCAGCTTCGTGCGCATCCATGCGGTCACAGGGTAGAGGACCGTGGCGACCAAGATGGCCAGGATGACTGGCAGGAGGCCGGTCCACAGGAATTTCAGCAGGTAACCAGCAATGGCCGCAGCTGCGACGATGAGGATAAAGCGGCCAGAGGCTTTTGCCAGCGTGCGGAAATCTTTTGCTAGGACCTCCGTCTTCAGGTCCTCGCGAATCGGCTTCGGCGCATCGGAGCCCACGCCCTCGGCGTCATTGCTGACGAGTGGCTGCGGTAGCCGGTGCTCGGCATTCTCGGCGCCCTGTGGGACTGCCACGGAGTCTTTTGCAGATGAGGCAGATGTATCTTTGGAATTCACTTGACCTATCTTGCCATATAAATACATCTGCCCGTCTCCTAAAAGTGCAGGAGACGGGCGATTGCCACGCAGCCACGGTTAGCGGCTGGTGGCGGCTGGTGGCGGCTGGGCGCTGGGCTAGCGCTCGATGCCGGCGACGGAGCGGATGATGCCGAAGCGGTGCATGGTCACCGATACGGCCTGCTCCAGGAGGTAAGGCAGCAGCTCACGACGGCCGTCGGCCAGAACTGGCTGGTCAAGAATGACGGAGTTGGACTCCACGGCTGCCTCGCGAGCGGTGTCCGCGACGGCGCCCAGCGTGCGTACACGAGCAGACTCGGCGCGGGAGAGCTCGGATGCGAAGGCGGCATCGGAAAGCTGGCGCACCTCGATGCCCAGGACCGCGAGCTGCTCTGCGACGGCCGGGGTAGCGGAGAACTCCACCTTGGTTCCGGTGACTGCGGCGGCGAGCACCTGGCGGATGACGTCGCGCAGTGCGAAGCCTTCGCCGATGCGCACGCGCAGCTTGTCCAGCAGCGGTACGTAGCGGAAGATGTTCGCCTCCGAAATCAGGCCGGTGCGGTCATGGTCGCGGCCGAATTCTTCCATCCAGGCCAGCTGGTCGAGCTCGGCGGCGCGCCAGAGCCATTCGACGTCGGCGTCGGAAAGCGCGGCGCGGCTTGCCAGGTTACGCAGCTCGTTGGCCACCGCCGTTGGGACGTCGACCTCGCGTGGGCGCAGCTCGCCGTCTGCCCAGGAGCCCATCTGCGGCACGTAGTTCGGGCCGCCTGCCTTGGCGCCTGGGCCCATGACGGACTTCTTCCAGCCTCCGAAGGACTGACGCTGGACAATGGCGCCGGTGATGCCGCGGTTGACGTAGGCGTTGCCGACCTCGACGTTGTCGATCCAGTACTGGATCTCATCGTCGTCGAGGGAGTGGATGCCGCCGGTCAGACCGTAGCCGGTGGAGTTCTGCCACTCGATGGCTTGCTCGAGGGTTTCGGCGTGCATGATGCCGAGCACTGGGCCGAAGCACTCGTTGAGGTGGAACCAGGAGCCCGGCTTCACACCATCGCGGATGCCTGGGGACCACAGGGTGCCTTCCTCGTTGAGCTTTTCCGGCTTGAGCAGCCAGCTCTCGCCTGGCTCCAGCTGGGTAAGGCCGCGCAGTAGCTTCTCGCTTGGTGTCTCGGCCAGGCCGTTCATGGTGGTGGTGATGTCATAGCCTGGGCCTACCTTGAGGGTGCGCACGGCGTCGAGAAGCTGGCCGCGCAGACGCTCGGAAGTGCCGGCAGCGCCGACGAAGATGACCAGGGAGGAAGCGGAGCACTTCTGACCAGAGTGGCCGAATGCGGAGAGATAAAGATCCGCAATAGCCAGGTCAGGGTCCGCAGCCGGGGTGATGATGAGCGCGTTTTTGCCGGAGGTCTCCGCCATGAGGTTCATCTCTGGACGCCAGGAGCGGAAGAGCTTGCCGGTATCGGATGCGCCGGTCAGGATGACAGCATCGACATCCGCGTGGGAGATGAGAGCCTTGCCTGCTTCGCCCTCATCGGTGAGCACGAGCTGGACGAGGTCGCGGTCGAGGCCGTGCTCCTCCAACGCGGCGTGTACGCACTCGACTGCCACCTTGGCACAGTGGACAACCTGTGGCGCCGGCTTGATGATGACGGCGGAACCCGCAGCTAGGGCGGAGAGCATGCCGCCTACCGGAATAGCGATAGGGAAGTTCCACGGTGGGGTGACCACGGTGACGCGGTTCGGGGTGAACTTAGAGCGTGCCTCATCGAGCAGGCGAGCAGAGTGTGCGTAGTAGACGGCGAAGTCGATGGCCTCAGAGATTTCTGGGTCGGTCTGCGTGATGGTCTTGTTGGCCTCGTAGGCTGCGACGTTGATGAGACGGGAGCGGGTAGCCGCCAGCTTGTCTGCCACGGTCTCGAGGACGGCAGCGCGCTCTGCGCCGGGCTTGGCGCCCCACGCGTCGGCAAGCGAAGAGGCGGTGGCAACTGCCGCGTTCACGGCCTCCGGATCGGTGACCTCGTCGATGCCGTGGTGGCCTGGGTCCTGGCTCAGCAGCTTATGCGCCCACTCGCGGTTGGCTTCCAGGGCTGGGTCGGTGTCCGGCTCGTTGGTGAAGCGGCCACCGCGTGGGGCCTGGCGGCCTTCACCCGCAGCCTCTTCTTCGATGCGGTTCTGGGTGCGCTCTGGGCCGGCGAAGGTCTCCCAGCGGTTTTCTACTGCCGCGCGGAAGTGAGCTTCCTGCTGCTCAATCGGGGTGCCGGCACGCTTGTTGCCACGGGAATCGCGCTCCGGTTCATCCGGCGCGAACAGCGCGTAGAGGAAGTTCTGGCTGGCGGAGTTCTCCTCCAAGCGGCGGACTAGGTAAGACACGGCAACGTCGAAGTCCTCCGCGTGGACGACCGGGGTGTAGAGGATCTGGCGGCCCTCGTAGACCTCGCGGACTGCAGCCTGTTGTGCCGGGGACATGCCCTGCAGCATCTCGGAGTCGAGCATGTGCAGCACGCCGCGGGCGTTGCCGAGCTCGTAGCCCAAAGCGGCGGTGAACAGGTTGTGGGTAGCAACGCCGATACGCACGGAGTCGGCGAACTCCGGGCGCACGATGTAATCCAGCAGGCGGTAGTAGTTCGCATCCACGTCTGCCTTGTCGGTGTAGGTAGCAACCGGCCAGCCATGGACCTCACCCTGGACGTGCTCCATGGACAGGTTCGCGCCCTTCACGATGCGGACCTTGACCTTGGCGCCGCCGGTTGCCACGCGCTCCTTGGCAAACTCCGCTACTTCCTGCAGGGCCTCGAAGGTATCTGGCAGGTAAGCCTGCAAGACGATGCCAGCTTCTAGGTTCTTGAATTCCGGCTCGGAGAGCAGCTCCTTGAACAGGCGGATGGTCAGGTGAAGGTCGTGGTACTCCTCCATATCCAGGTTGATGAATACGTTAGGAGAGCGCTTGACGGCCTCTTCATACAGTGGGCGCAAGCGCTCCTTCAGGCGCTCGACGGAACCATCGATGTCCCATGGGTTGAGCTGGGCCACCATGGAAGAAGCCTTGACGGAAACGTAGGTGACCTTTGGGTTCTTGATCAGGTCGAGCGTGCGCTTTGCACGGGAGCGGGCCTCGTCCTCGCCCAGAACTGCCTCGCCCAGCAGGTTGAGGTTGAGGTGCTCACCGGATTCGGCTGCCTTATCCAGCATCTTGTCCAAGGACTCGGACTCAGCGTCCAAAACGAGGTGGCCTACCATCTGGCGCATGCGCAGGCGTGCCAGCGGCATGACCAGGTTCGGCAAAATGGGGCCAAAGAAACCACCCATGCCAACCAGGGTGCCGTTGATAAGGCCTAGGAAGGCTGGGTCGAATCGCTGGGTGATCTTCTTCAGTGCGTTGGCTGCGACCTTATCGTCTTCCGGGCGCATGACTCGGTCGACGAAGTCCATGGTGAATGCGACGCCTTCAGAGTCGCGGAGCAGCTGGGCCAGCTGCTCGGTTCCCTTATCCTGTTCGCCTTCGCTGGCACGCAGCCAGGAATGGGCGCGGGTAACGGCCGCGTCGACGCAGGCCTCGACGTCGCCGGATTTAGGAAGGCGGGTGTGTGCAGAAGTTGTCATAAGCAGTGTGTACCTCAGGTGAATACTTGGCGCTTCCACGCGCTTTTAAATAGATGGGTGCCTTTTAAAGACAGGTGTGCAAAAGCTATCTGCGCGCGGAAAGCGTCCAGAGCCGGTTTGATTACTTAATTTCAAGAAGTTGAAAGTGCGGTCTCTAGCGCAGCGTCTGCGCGCAATGCACCGGTGGGCGGTCACCCTGGCGACGGGTACGAGAATGATTCGAATTCATCGCAACCGTCCTTTCCAAATGTTTCCGCACCAATTGCCCTTCCACTCCGCCAGCGCCTGCCAGCGCCTTTAAAATCCCCGCCGGTAACTGCGAAAATTTGCGCATTCGGGCAGGCGAGAACTTAAGAGGAAAGGGAGTGTGAAGGAGTCAGCTTAGTGAGCTGGATTAAATAAAGTGCGAACCTGTGATCGGTATCGCTAATCGAAAATTAGCGGTCGAAAGGCAGGTTGGTCAAGAGGAGGGGAGTAAGGGGGTAGAGAAATCTTTTCCACCTATAGTCCAAATAGATTTTGGGCCGTTCAACTGGGGGAATATAGAAAATTTCAAAAAAGTTGAGCGAAGTGGGAACAACTTTGGGTTAAGCGCGGTTGAAGAGGTTGAGTGGATCGCGCTCAGGTTCTTGTAGCAAACACCGAAACTTCTGTTAGAGTGGCGCAAGAGCCAACGAGAAGTTGAGCCACCTGAAATCAACTTAAAGCTGAAAACAGTCTTCTAAGACAAGCAAGGAGAAAATTCATGGGACGCGCAGTAGGCATTGACCTCGGTACCACCAACTCGGTTGTTTCCGTTCTGGAAGGTGGCGAGGCTACCGTCATCGCTAACTCTGAGGGTGCACGTACCACCCCATCCGTCGTTGCTTTTGCAAAGAACGGCGAAATCCTGGTCGGCCAGTCCGCCAAGAACCAGGCTGTCACCAACGTTGACCGCACCATCCGCTCCGTCAAGCGCCACATTGGTACTGACTGGACCATCGACATCGATGACAAGAAGTACACCCCGCAGGAGATCTCCGCTCGTACCTTGATGAAGCTCAAGCGCGACGCAGAGGCATACCTCGGCGAGGATGTCACCGACGCAGTTATTACTGTCCCGGCATACTTCGAGGACTCCCAGCGTCAGGCCACCAAGGAAGCCGGTCAGATTGCAGGCCTGAACGTCCTGCGTATCGTCAACGAGCCAACTGCGGCTGCATTGGCATACGGCCTGGAAAAGGGCGAGCAGGAGCAGACCATCCTGGTCTTCGACCTGGGCGGCGGCACCTTCGACGTTTCCCTGTTGGAAATCGGCGACGGCGTCGTTGAGGTTATGGCAACCGCTGGTGACAACCAGCTCGGTGGCGATGACTGGGATCAGCGCATCGTTGACTGGCTCGTTGAGAAGTTCAAGTCCGCTAACGGCATCGACCTGACCAAGGACAAGATGGCCCTGCAGCGTCTGCGCGAGGCCGCTGAGAAGGCAAAGATTGAGCTGTCTTCCTCCCAGTCCGCAAACATCAACCTGCCGTACATCACCGTTGACTCCGAGAAGAACCCGCTCTTCCTGGATGAGACCCTGTCCCGTACCGAGTTCCAGAAGATCACCCAGGATCTGCTGGACCGCACCAAGGCTCCGTTCAACCAGGTCATCAAGGATGCAGGTCTGTCCCTGTCCGAGGTTGACCACGTCGTTCTCGTCGGCGGTTCCACCCGTATGCCGGCTGTTTCCGAGCTGGTCAAGGAACTGACCGGCCGCGAGCCAAACAAGGGCGTTAACCCGGACGAGGTCGTTGCAGTCGGCGCTGCTCTGCAGGCAGGCGTTCTGCGCGGCGAGGTCAAGGACGTGCTGCTTCTCGACGTCACCCCACTGTCCCTCGGCATCGAGACCAAGGGCGGCGTGATGACCAAGCTCATCGAGCGCAACACCACCATTCCGACCAAGAAGTCCGAGACCTTCACCACCGCGGAAGATAACCAGCCTTCCGTTCAGATCCAGGTCTTCCAGGGCGAGCGCGAGATGGCTTCCGCCAACAAGCTGCTCGGCTCCTTCGAGCTCGGCGGCATCGCTCCGGCACCGCGTGGCGTCCCACAGATCGAGGTCACCTTCGACATCGATGCCAACGGCATCGTCTCCGTTTCTGCTAAGGACAAGGGCACCGGCAAGGAAAACACCATCAAGATTCAGGATGGTTCCGGCCTGTCCCAGGAAGAGATCGACCGCATGGTCAAGGACGCTGAGGCACACGCCGAAGAGGATAAGAAGCGCCGCGAGGAGCAGGAGCTGCGTAACCAGGCAGAGTCCACCTCCTACCAGACCCGCAAGTTCCTGGATGAGAACTCCGATAAGGTTTCCGAGGACGTTAAGACCCAGGTCACCGAGGCTGCCGACGCCGTCGATGAGGCTCTGAAGGGCGATGACATCGAGGCAATCAAGTCCGCAGTTGAGAAGCTGGGCACCGTCTCCCAGGAGATGGGCAAGCAGATCTACGAGGCACAGGCCGCTGAGGCCGGTGCTGAGGGCGCCGCAGCTGGTGCCGAGTCCGACCCAAACGTTGTTGACGCAGAGGTAGTCGACGAAGACGAGACCAAGGATGGCGACAAGTAATGACTCAGAACAGCGGAATGCCGCAAAACCCAGGCGACCCGGACAACACTGATCCAGAGGTAACCTCGGCGGACCGCGCTGAGGCAGCTGCCGCGGAAGCACAAGAGGCTCAGGCTGCACAGGACGCGCAGGCTGACTCCGCCGAAGAGGCAGAACTTGATCCAACTTTGGATGCGGATCTGGAAGCCGCGCTTGCCGACGTCTCCGCAGAAGACGCAGCCGACCAGGCTGAGGCAGCAGCCGACGCTGCCGCTGACCAAGGCAACTCCCTGGAGGCGCAGCTGGCTGAGCGCACCGAGGATCTGCAGCGTCTGAATGCGGAGTACACCAACTACCGCCGCCGCACCGAGCGCGAGCGCCAGGCTGTCATCGAGACTTCCAAGGCCAAGGTCCTGGCAGAATTCCTGCCTATCCTTGATGACCTAGAGCTCGCACGTCAGCACGGCGACCTCGAGGAGGGCCCACTGAAGGCTATTGCCGACAAACTCTCCGGCGTGCTGGAGAAGAACCAGCTGCAGCCATTCGGCGAAGAAGGCGACGCCTTCGACCCGGAAATTCACGAGGCTGTGCAGGATCTCTCCAGCGGTGGCGAGCAGGTAGTCGGCACCGTTCTACGCCGTGGCTACAAGGTAGGCGAGAAGCTGGTGCGCACCGCGATGGTAATCATCGCTGATGCACCGGACGCCTCCACGGAGGCCGGCGAGGGCAGTGCTGAATCTGCCGGTTCGGAATCTGCTTCCGAATAATGCGAGGTGGCGTCAGGGCTTAAACAAACAAATGCCTTGGCGCCATTTCACTGTTTAGTGAACTTAGAACAAATCTTATTTAGTTATATTTTGTCCTCAATAGCCGCCAAAGCTGGCGGTTTCAAGGAAGGAGGGGATGCCCAGTGAGCGCCAAACCCGAATGGGCAGACAAGGATTATTATGCGGATCTGGGGGTCTCCTCGTCCGCTACCCCAGAAGAAATCAAGCGCAGCTACCGCAAGCTAGCGCGCGAAAACCACCCCGATACCAACCCGGATAACCCCGCGGCAGCCGATAAGTTTAAGCGCGCTGCCGAAGCCTATGATGTGCTTTCCGACGCCACGATGCGTAAGGAATACGACCAGTTCAAGGCCATGCTGCGCAACGGCGGTGGGTTTGGACGGATGGGAGGCGCCGGGTTCCCCGGCGGGTTTCGATCTTCGCACATGGGTCAAGGATCTGCGGAAGAATTCGACCTCTCCGACCTCTTCGGAGGAAGAACGCCTGGAGGAGCGGCTCAAGGCGGCGGTTTTGGGGATATCTTCGGTAGCGTTTTCAACCGCGGCGGTAGTGCTGGCCACACAGCTCGGCCGTCGCGGGGGGCCGACGTCGAAACGGAAATAACCCTCGAATTCCGGGAGGCTGCCACCGGCACCACTATCCCGCTGCAGCTAACTGGCGACGCCCCCTGCACCACGTGCCATGGCTCCGGTTCCAAGTCAGGTAAGACGAGCTCCTGCAAGAACTGTAAAGGCACTGGCTTTACCTCTGAGAACCGCGGAACCTTCGGCTTCTCCGCGCCGTGCACTGAGTGTGGCGGCACCGGTCAGAAGATTGAGGATCCATGCGCGGACTGCAATGGTTCCGGCACCGTGCACCGCACGCGCTCTATCACCGTGCGTATCCCGGCTGGCGTCATCGACGGCCAGAAAGTGCGCTTGGCCGGTCAGGGCGAGGCAGGCCCTAACGGCACGCCGGCGGGAGATCTCTTCGTAGCGGTGAAGGTAAAGCCGGACAAGATTTTCACCCGTGAGGGCGACGATTTGCATGTTACGGTGCCGGTTTCCTTCGCGGAATTGGCGTTGGGTGACACCATTACTGTGCCAACCCTGGATTCGCCGGTTCGCGTGAAAGTGCCGGCGGGCACCCCCGATGGCCGTACGCTGCGCGTGCGCAATCGCGGCATCGAGAAGCGCGGCGGCAAGGCCGGCGACCTTCTGGTTACCGTCCAGGTCACCGTCCCGACCCACCTTGATGGCGCCGCCACGAGTGCGCTGCGCACCTACGCGCAGGCGGAGCGCGACTCCGGTTTCGACCCGCGCGCGGGCTGGGAAGGCAACGTCGCCCATGGAAGCGCCGCAGGTAGCGCATAAAAGGAAGGTGCAACGATGAGCAAGGAAAATCAGGCAGGGGCCAACGCGGTCTATGTCATCTCCGTTGCCGCTGAGCTGTCCGGAATGCACGCGCAGACCCTGCGCACCTACGATCGCATCGGCTTGGTCTCGCCCGCCCGTACTCAGGGCGGCGGGCGCCGCTACTCCGACCGTGACATCGAGTTGCTGCGCAAGATCCAAACTTTGTCGCACGACGAGGGCGTTAACCTCGCTGGAATCAAGTCCATCATTGAGCTGACCGAGGAGCGCGACCAGCTAGAGGCCGAGCGCGATGCATTGCTCGCTGAGGTTCAGCAGCTGCGCGAACGGGTTGGTGAACGCCAGCCGCGCGGCGAGCTCGTGCACGTGCCGCGCTCGACGTCAGTGGTCATGTGGACCCCACGCCGCAGCCGCCGGCGCGGCGAAGCCGGCCACGAAGGCTAGCTTTTAGCCTTCACAATCTTTCCGAGACTCCGCAGAAATGCGGGGTCTTTGAAGTATGAGATGTGGTCTCCTGGCAGGCGGTTTGCGCCTGGTAGTGGGGAAGCCCCAAAGTTGGGTGTGCTCGGGTCCGGGCCGTGAATGCCACCGCGCGGGCCGGTAACCACGCCGATGGGATCGTGCGCATTCGTCGCGGCCCAGCTGCGTGCCTGAATGTCATCGGCGCTTTCGGCGGTGGTGCCAGGGCTGCCCACGAAGACCACGTCTTCGGCCACGCCGGGCGCCTTCGCGGCTTTTCCTGCCACGACGGAACCATAGGAATAACCCACCACTATCCGCTGTGAGCGGGAAAAGCGTTTGCCCAATGAGCGCTGAAAGCGGCGTAGGTCCTGCGCGCCACGTGCCGCCGGGGAATCGTGGCCTGCCTGTGCGAGGCTGTCTGGTGCGCGGTAGCCAATCCAGGCCACCGCGGGACCGCCCGTTGCACGCGCTACTGCCCGCGCGCGATCGACGCTGCTTTGCCAGCCGGACGGATCCGAAGAATGCACCCCGGAGACCACCGTGGAAACGCTCGCCGCGGAAGTGCCCAGCTGGTCAGGATCGACCAGTGCTGCTACGCGACCGGGGCCGGCTTCAAGCAGCTGCACGTCCGGATTGCTCTCCGCTAGCGCGACGGCCTCTGGCGGGGCGGTGCTCATAAGCATCTGGTGGATGGCCTCGATGGGTAACTCCTCGTAATCCTCCAGATAGCCGCCGCCGGTGGGCAGCTCTGGCGTGCACAGCGCATCTATTTCTCGGGCGCATGCCCAATCCAGGCCGTCGCCCAAAGCATCGAGCGCATTCAGCATCGCGCCTATCTGGCTGCTCCACGGTTCTATCTCATCCATCCGTGCTAGCAGGCGGGTGGCCTCGGCGCGCAATTGTTCGACCCGAGCCAGGATGGGCGCATAGGCGCGAAGAGTCTCTGCCGCAGCCTCCATGCTCTGAGCGGGTAGTTCGAGTTGTTCCGTGGTGTTTGTCAGCTGGGCGCGCGCGGCGTCGGCAAAAGCGCCAATTATTTCTAGGCTCTGCCAACTATTGTGTAGGCCTTGTTTGAAAACGTGCAGGTTAGCAGCGCCAGACTGCATTACTTGGGAGGCTAAATAAAGGCTTAGCGCGCGTCTCACGGCAGCCCTCCGTCCAGCTTGTTGGCTAGGGAGGCATCGATTTTTCTGCTGTGCCTGATGAACTCATCGAGGTCCTGGAGCATGGCGTCGTGTTGCTTAGCGTTAGCGGCAAGCTGACCGTCCCAGTGTTTTGCCACGCGCGCTAGGGCGCTGGCCGTGCGCGGATACTCGGGCGGCGGCGGGGTAGTGAAGCGGTGCCTTTGGCCCATGTGGGAGCGGATGGTGTTGCGTGCGTTGTCAGCGATGTAGAAATCCATACCTCAAGCTTTGTGGGCCAAGTTCAGTAATTTCTAGACCCAATTTCTGATTAGGGCGAAATCTGTGGATAACTCATCGCGACTCGGCTAGTTTGGGGTGTCATGTTGGTAGCAGCAGTGCAAATTTTGACCGGCGGTAACCTCGAGGAGAACCTTGAGCTGGCCGTGGAGAAGATCCGTGAGGCCGCTGAGAATGGTGCGCAACTGATCGTGTTGCCTGAGGCCACGTCCCAGGCCTTCGGGGCTGGCCGCTTAGACGAGCAGGCCCAGGGCCTTGATGGTTCCTTCGTCACCACCATCCGTGCGGTAGCGCAGCAGCTGGGGGTCACCGTCGTGCTTGGCATGTTCAGCCCAGCGGACACCGTTGAGCGTGATGGCAAGACCATCAACCGCGTGAGCAACACCGCGCTCATCGCGGGCCCGGACGTTCTTGGCGGTTACGACAAAATCCACACTTATGACGCCTTCAATTACAAGGAATCCGATACCGTGCGTGCGGGTGAGGCGCTAGTCGCTTTCGACGTCGCGGGCATTACCGTTGGCGTGGCCACCTGTTATGACATCCGCTTCCCAGAGCAGTTCAAGGAGCTGGCTCGCCAGGGCGCGCAGGTAATCGTCGTTCCTACTAGCTGGGCTGACGGTCCCGGCAAGCTGGAGCAGTGGCGTCTGCTCACCGCGGCGCGTGCTCTAGACTCCACCTCTTATATCGTGGCTGCGGGCCAAGCCCGTCCAGGCGGCGCGGAGATGGCTGGCCAAGACTCTGGTCCCACCGGCATTGGCCATTCAGTAGTTGTAGCCCCCGATGGCACCCGCGTAGTCGAGGCCGGCTACGAGCCGGAGATCATCTACGCCGAGATCGACTCCGACCTCGTTGCCCTGACCCGCAAAGCGCTGCCGGTCCTCGAGGCTTAAGTTTGCGTCCACTCCGACTTCTTCCAGGCCGCCCACGCATCCCAGTCCTCCCAGCCGTCTAGGTCTGCGGCGGATGCGGCCCACTCGTGGCCGCGCTGCCAGGATTGGGCGTGGATATTGCCAGCTGGGATGCCGGCTGCTAGGAGGGATTCGCGTGCCACCTCGACTCGGTCGGCGGGGCCTACCAAGATGAAGCGCTTGTCCTTGGCTGCGTCCTTCTCGTGGCGTAGCACCACGGCGATGGGGTCTTGGGATTCACCGGCGGTTTCGGATGCGAAGCCCTCTGCCTGCGGCTGCGCGCCGAGCAGCCAGGGATCCTGCTCGCTGCGGGAAATGTTATGAAACGAAAGCTCAGGCAAGAGGGCCTGGAGATTAGCCTGGAAGTGGGTGTCGTAGTGTTCGCCAGGGGAAGAAGCCACGCTGTAGACGCTGAGGTTCTTCGGCACTTCGCCGGCAGCCAAGCAATCTAGGAGAGCGGCGCGGGCGCCCGCCCATCCCGTGCCGAAGCTTATGAGCGCGGTGGCCTTGCCGTCGTGCAAGTTCGGAAAGTTTCCGGCAGGGTTACCCAGGGTCCACCAATCGCCGGGCTTTGCCTTGGCCAGCATAGAGGAGGCGTCGCCAGCCAGCGCAATGTGGAAGAGCAGCTGGCCCGTAGTGTCCGCCGGATGCGCCGGGGTCAGCATGCGCCAGGTGCCGGGCAGCAGCTGCGAGGTGATGGGAAAATGCTGGCCCGCCTCGTATTCGATGGGCGCACCGGATTCCAGCCGCACCACCGCAGTATTGCGGTTGGGGTGTTCTACGGCGACTACCTGCGCGCTGTGGGCCGGGGCGATGCCGGCGATGTCGGCAGCATGCGCCGCCTGTGCCATCGTGGTGCACACAGTGTGGACGGCGCGCTTTGCCACCACTAGCTGGTGCTGAGTCAGTCCCAACGCGATAAACCCCTCGTTCAGGGAGGCCTCGAACTTGGGATAAATCTCTGTGGGGAAGCCGTGGCGGCGGTGCTCCTTGCCTAGCTCGCGGACGCGCTCGATGGTCTCTTCTGGGAGGAAGCCGGCATCGTCAGCCGCATCCAATATCCACGCCACTGCAGGCGCCAGTGCCGGGTGGGTATCACGCATGGATAGAGCGAAGATTTGGCGCGACTCCGCGACGGTGGCAAAGAAGTGCTGATGCACCGCATCGCGGTAATCGTCAGCGTGCCTGCGGATGTGTTCGCCCAATTCCTTCATGCTGGCCCATCCTACTTGCCCGCGGCCGCGGGCGATCTGGTTTAGGGAAGCCGCTTCGAGGTGGCTTCTCCGTATGATGAGCGCATGGAGGTCGCACTACCGCACGAAGTTCGTCGAGCGGGCCGTTCGTATCTGGACGCCGCCGATCGGCTGCTGCCTGGAGCGATCACGGGTGTCGTGGTGGGCGGTTCTGTTGCGCTGGGTGCGTATCGCCCGAAGGCCAGCGACATCGACCTGATCGCCACGCTTGATGACGCCTGGCGGGAGCGCTCCGACCTGATCCCACGCCTGCGCGCTCTGCACCTCTCCCAGCTCCCGCGGCTGCTCGGGCGAGCTGTTCGAGGAATGGGCATCAGCGCGTGCTGCAACACCTCGTTCGTGTGGGACTCGGAGATCACGCGCCCTGTGACACAGATCGAGCCGATCGCTTCCCACGTGGGCGAGATCTTCAACCCCAGGGGCGCGTTCGATGTGAATCCCGTGATCTGGCACGAGCTCGAGCACGGCGGCATCGCGCTACGGGGAGGGGACGTCTCGACCTGGGGCCTAGACCCGCAGCCCGACGAGCTCCGGCCATGGACCCTGAACAACCTGCTGGGGTACTGGAAGCCGCTGATGCTGCGCACCGAGAGAGGGCGTGGAGCCCTCGGAGCCGGGAGGGTTCAATGGCGGCTCCTCGGACCTGCGCGGATGCACGCGACGCTCACGACGGGTGAGGTCATCAGCAAGCAGGAGGCCGGAGCGCGTGCTCTCGGATTGTTCCCTCATCACGCACCGATCCTCGGCGTAGCACTTGCTCATCTCAGCGGAGAGAATGCTCCAAGCGCTCCACCGAAAAGCGAATGGCGACGGCTGACTGCCGTCTGCATGCGCGAGATCATCTCCAGGTCGGAGCAGCTTCCGCGCTGAACTTGACGCCACCTTCGGCCTGCTTTTGGCGCTAACTCGCGACGGGTTGGTGGAGCTGGGGATTGAGCCGGAAGGCCAGGTGGCCTACGACTGGAACCTCGCACGATTGTGCGGTTTCCCTTTTCTATGCGGTGCCTAAGTGCTCAGCGAAGCGATTAAACGGCAAGGAAAACTTGAGTCTGCTACGCTCAGGCAGGGAAGAAAAGAAAATTTGAAGTTGAGTGGAACAAACTCAACTTTGGATGCGTTGTTGTAAATATCAGGCAATAAACCTTCAAATAAACAACTTCCAAGGAGGAAGCAATGAGTGCTTTCAACCCCACCACCAAGACCCAAGAGGCCTTACAGCAGGCGCTGCAGACCGCCTCTTCCAACGGCAATCCGGACATTCGCCCGGCGCACCTACTAGCGGCCATCCTTAGCCAAGAAGACGGCATCGCCGCACCGGTCCTCAAGGCCACCGGCGTCGATTCGGAAACCGTCCTCAAGGAGGCGCGCGCACTTGTGGATTCCTATCCCAAGGCTGAGGGCTCTGGGATGGCGAACCCGAGCTTTAACCGCGACGGTCTCAACGTCTTGACCCGCGCGCAGGAGCTTGCGGGCGAATTGGGCGATGAGTACGTCTCCACCGAGGTTCTTCTCGCTGCTATCGCCGGCTCTAAGACTGACGCCGCCGAGCTGCTTACCGGCCGCGGCGCTACCTTTGATGCGCTGAAGGGCGCTTTCCCTTCGGTGCGCGGGGCCGCGAAGGTCACCTCTGAGAATCCAGAGGAGCAGTTCCAGGCGCTGGAGAAGTACGCCACCGACCTAACCGCCCGCGCGCGGGAGGGCAAGATCGACCCGGTTATCGGCCGCGACCAGGAAATCCGCCGCGTCGTGCAGGTGCTGTCCCGCCGCACGAAGAACAACCCAGTCCTTATCGGTGAGCCGGGCGTGGGCAAGACCGCCATCGTGGAGGGCCTGGCTCGCCGCATCGTGGCAGGCGATGTCCCAGAGTCCCTCAAGGGCAAGACCCTGCTGAGCCTCGACTTGGGTTCCATGGTCGCTGGCGCGAAGTACCGGGGCGAGTTCGAGGAGCGCTTGAAGGCAGTGCTGGATGAGATCAAGGCCTCGGAAGGCCAGATCATCACCTTCATCGACGAGCTGCACACCATCGTCGGCGCGGGCGCCACGGGCGAGGGTTCCATGGACGCCGGCAACATGATTAAGCCGATGCTGGCCCGCGGTGAGCTGCGCCTGGTGGGCGCTACCACCTTGGACGAGTACCGCAAGTACATCGAGAAGGACGCCGCTTTGGAGCGCCGCTTCCAGCAGGTCTATGCGGCTGAGCCCTCTGTTGAAGACACTGTTGGCATCCTGCGTGGCCTGAAGGAGCGCTACGAGGTCCACCACGGTGTGCGCATCATGGACTCCGCGCTGGTTTCTGCAGCTGAGCTGTCTAATCGCTACATCACCAATCGCTTCTTGCCAGACAAGGCAATCGACTTGGTTGACGAGGCCGGTTCCCGCTTGCGCATGGAAATTGACTCCTCCCCGCAGGAGATTGACGAGCTGGAGCGCGTCGTGCGCCGCATGGAGATCGAGGAGCTGGCGCTGAAGAAGGAAAAGGACGCCGCCAGCCAGGACCGTCTGAGCAAGCTGCAGCAGGAGCTTGCCGACGAACGCGAAAAGCTCGGGGAGCTCAAGGCTCGCTGGGCCAACGAGAAGAAGGCTATCGATGAAGTCCAGCACGCCAAGGAGGAATTGGAGGATCTGAAGCGCCAGGCCGAGATTGCCGAGCGCGACGGTGACTACGAGAAGACTTCCGAGCTGCGCTATGGTCGCATCCCCGAGTTGGAGAAGCAGCTTGCCGACGCCGAGGTGCGCGCCAACGCGCAGTCCAACACCATGCTGGTAGAGGAGGTCACCCCAGACACCATCGCTGAGGTGGTTTCCGCGTGGACCGGCATCCCAGCGGGCAAGATGTTGCAGGGTGAGACCCAGAAGCTGCTCAACATGGAGGCCGAGCTGGGCCGCCGCGTGGTGGGGCAGAAAGAAGCGGTCAAGGCCGTCTCCGATGCCGTGCGCCGCGCCCGTGCGGGCGTTGCGGACCCGGATCGTCCGACCGGCTCCTTCCTCTTCCTTGGGCCTACGGGCGTGGGTAAGACGGAGCTGGCCAAGGCTCTGGCGGACTTCCTCTTCGACGATGAGTCCGCGATGGTGCGCATTGACATGTCTGAGTACGGGGAGAAGCACTCCGTGGCTCGCCTCGTCGGTGCCCCTCCGGGATACGTTGGCTACGATGCCGGCGGCCAGCTCACGGAGGCCGTGCGTCGCCGTCCGTACACGCTCGTGCTTTTCGACGAAGTGGAAAAGGCGCACCAAGACGTCTTCGACGTTCTGCTGCAGGTCCTCGATGAGGGCCGCCTGACCGACGGCCAGGGCCGCACCGTGGACTTCCGCAATACGGTCATCATCTTGACCTCGAACCTCGGTGCCGGTGGCACCAAGGAGGAGGTCATGGAGGCCGTCAAGCGCAACTTCAAGCCGGAGTTCATTAACCGTCTCGATGATGTCGTGATGTTCGAGTCTCTGTCCTCTGAGCTGCTGGCCGGCATCGTCGACATCCAGCTCGATGCTCTGGCATCGAGGTTGCAAGGGCGCCGCCTGAACCTGCAGGTTTCCGACGCCGCGAAGCTGTGGCTCGCCGAGCGCGGCTACGACCCTGCTTACGGCGCCCGCCCGCTGCGCCGCCTAGTGCAGCAAGCTATTGGTGACCAGCTTGCCCGCCAGCTTTTGGCCGGCGAGGTCGTGGACGGCGACACCGTCCACGTTGACGTCGCTGACGGCGGCGAGCACCTGGAGCTCAATAGCAAGCGCGGCTAACCTGCGTAAGAAGCGCCGAAGTGCTCATGGCCCTAGAATCTAGAGCCATGAGCAATTTGGTTTCTCCAAGCGAACTCCAGCAATCCATTTACCGCGGCAAGCGCGTCGCACTTCTTGCATCTTTGTGGGCACCAGGTGAGGGTGAGGCATACAACCAGTTCGCCTCCCTGCACATTCCTACCGCGCAGTTCGCCGACGCTGCGCACTCCTTCGTCGGCCTTCCTGGCTCCAAGGTGGGCCGTAACCCGCTTGTTAACCCGGAGCGCTTGAAGGAGAGCTGCGAGGCATGGGGACTGCGTCCCGATTGGGAGATCGTGGTCTACGACGAAGGCCGTGGCCTCTTCGCTGCACGCGCTTGGTGGACCCTGCGCTGGGCGGGCTTTAAGAACGTACGCATGCTCGATGGTGGCTTGGCTAATTGGCGCCGCCAGGGCTTTGCCACCCTTACGGGCCCAGGAAACCTGGGCCTTGCCACCGAGGTCGAAATCACGCCGGGCTCTATGCCGACTGCCACTATTGAGGACGTCAAGGCCCACGACGGCCTGTTCATCGATACTCGTACGGCAAACCGCTTCGCTGGCCGCCGTGAGCACCTCGATCTGAAGGCTGGCCACATCCCCGGTGCAGTGAACCTGCCGGAGCGCCAGTTCCACAACGAAGACAAGACCATCAAGTCTGACGAGAAAATCCTAGAGATCCTCGACAACGCTGGTATCACCAAGGAAAACGTCAAGGACGCCATCATCTACTCTGGTTCCGGTAACCACTCCGCGCTGACCATCGGCATCCTTGAGGGCCTTGGATTCACCGGCCTGCGCCACTTCGTCGGTGGCTGGTCCCAGTGGTCCGCAGACCCATCCAATCCAGTCGAGCGCGGCGACCGCACGACTGTATAAATAACCTGCGTAAATTAACCAGCGCGCCAGCCTACTCACCCCAAGACTTCCTACTAAAGCCTACTCACCCCAAGACTTCCTACTAAAGTCTTGGGGTGATGCCTATTCTGATCCTTGCCCTAGTCCTCGCCGCGGCCGGCGTCGCGCTTCTTCTCCTCGACAAGCGCCAGCGCACCAACCAGCTTGACGGCACTACCCCTGTCGAGAGCCTCGAATCGCCAGAGCCTCCCACCGCTGACGAGGCACAGGAAGCCGAAACGTTTGAACAGCACGAGGAAGGACTTGCGTCTGCAGAGAACGCAGTGGAGCAAGAGCCTGCCTCAGTAGAGAAGGACCAGGTGGCCACTGAAGCAGCCATAGCCGAGCAGCAGCAGGAGGCGCCGGAGCGCAAGAACGAGCACCTGCTGCGTGCGCGTGACTTGGTGCCCGGGTCGCTGCGCCGTGAGCGTAAGGCTTGGGGCGAGCGTCACCAATTCGAGTACACCAAGCAGGATGACTATCTGGCTGATGAATGGATGCGTGGCGCAGCGGCCCTGGGCGCGGCGCCGAAGGATATCGTGGCAGGGTTCGTGCATGGTCACGAGATGCTGCTGATGGACTTGGGCGGCATCAACGTCATGGCAATGCGCACCGGTGCGGCATCAGACATCGTGGTGGATTTCCGCCGCATTGGCTTCGCAGAAGAACACTTTTCGGAGGACCTGATCAAGGTCGACGACGTTGAAGGATTCGAGATGTTCGCAACCGACGCGGGCGTCGGCAAGCGGCTCATCGATGAGCGCCTGGAAGTAGCCCTTGAGCAGGTGCCCGAGGAGGTCACCGCGGCGTGGATGGAATCCGAATGGGTGCTTGCCCAAACCACCAAGCACGCGCGCGGCGCGCAGTGGGATGCCATGCTGGCGCCACTGGCAAAACTTGCCGATTGCGCCCGTGTTCTGCCGCCGCGTTCGGCCGCGATGCAGGTGCTGCGCGTGGCTGAGCTGGATCCGAGCCGCGAGATCCCTGAGCCGCCGCAGCCTGAGCCGACCGGGCCCACCCTCGTGCCGGACCACGAGGAAATCCAGCGCCCGCACATCCAGCGCCCGGAAGAGCCGGTAGAGCTGCCGAGCCGCACCCGCAGTGAGACCCTCGGCGAGGTTGACCACAGCGCGCTGGGGGCAGACGAAGTCGACGCCATTGCCGACGGCCGCGAGCGCCCCCTGCTCGATAAGGCGCAAGCGCGCATGCGCCGTGATCTCAACGGCCGCTCGACCATCTTCGGCGACGAAGAAGCAAACGAGTAGTCTTAAAGCGATAATCCCGCAAAACATGGCGGGGACAAGAAGCGGCATAAGAAACAAAAAGGAGAGCCATGAGCTTGGATGCACAGAAAAAGGCCCGTCTGGCAGAGCTGGTCAAGGAACTGGCTGTTGTACACGGCAAGGTCACCTTGTCCTCCGGCAAGGAGGCTGACTACTACGTTGACCTGCGCCGCGCCACCCTTCAGCACGAGGCCTCCCGCCTCATCGGCTCCTTGCTGCGCGAGCTGACCGCGGACTGGGACTACGTGGCAGTTGGCGGCCTGACCCTGGGTGCTGACCCCGTCGCTACCTCCGTCATGCATGCCGACGGCCGCGATATCGACGCCTTCGTGGTACGCAAGGAAGCCAAGAAGCACGGCATGCAGCGCCGCATTGAGGGCTTCGACGTCACCGGCGCTAAGGTCCTCGTGGTTGAGGACACCACCACCACCGGCAACTCCCCGCTGACCGCCGTCGAGGCACTGCGCGAGGCAGGCGCCGAGGTCGTCGGTGTGGCCACCGTTGTGGATCGCGCAACCGGCGCCGGCGAAGTTATCGCCGCTGAGGGCCTGGAGTACCGCTACCTGCTGAGCTTGGAAGACCTTGACCTCGCCTAATAACCCATCCGCGCAAGAGCCTGTAGAGACAGGCAAGGGCCCTACCGAGTGGAACGAAGGCCGCCACGGCGTCGGGCCGTGGGAGGGCCCCTGGCCAGACGGTGCGCAGTATGACCCAGAGCTGCTGCGCGAGGGTGATCGCCGCAATGTGGTCGACGCCTACCGTTACTGGAGCAGGGAAGCGATCACCGCGGACATCGATAAGCGCCGGCACGCCCTGCACATCGCCATCGAGAACTTCGAGAACGATTCCAACATCGGAACCGTGGTGCGCACCGCGAATGCCTTCGCCGTCGACACCGTGCATATCGTGGGGCGCCGCCGCTGGAATCGCCGCGGGGCCATGGTCACTGACCGCTACCAGCACCTGCAGCATCATGCCACGGTGGAGGAGCTTTTGCAGTGGGCCAACGCCGAAGGGCTAACTGTTGTCGCCATCGATAACACCCCCGGATGCGTTCCCCTTGAAACGGCCGAGCTGCCGGAGCGCTGCCTGCTTTTGTTTGGTCAAGAAGGCCCCGGCGTTACCCAAGCAGCCCAAGATGCAGCGTTAATGACCTGTTCCATTGCCCAATTTGGCTCGACTCGTTCGATCAACGCGGGCGTTGCCGCGGGCATCGCCATGCATGCGTGGATTCGTCAGCATGCTGACTTAGAAAAAGCGTGGTAAATCGTTATCTCGAGTAGATAAGATGGGGTAACGAAACCATAATCGAGAGTGATAGATCTACAGTGGAAGAGAAATGGGCACACCGCGCGGACCTCGCGGAAACCGCCATCAATGAACGCCATGCGCAAAACGTATGGTCAATTCCGCGTACCAATCTTGCGGTCGTCAGCTGGCCGCCGACTGGTAAGGAGAAGCTCTTCGTCCACTGGCACTACTGGTGGCAAGCTCATTACCTCGATTGCCTGGTAGACGCCGCGCTGCGTAACAACACCAAGGCGCGCCGCGCCCGCATCGTGGACACCATGCGCGGTATCCGTATTCGTAACATGAGCCAGCTTACGAAGAATCGTTATTACGACGACAAGGCGTGGCTGGCCCTGGCTATGGAGCGTGCCGAGCAGCTCAAGCGCATCAAGCCGCATAAGCGCCTAGGCTCCTTGCAGCGCAACATCCTGGAAGGTACCGACCCCCAAATCGGCGTGCTGCCGTGGCGCGAGGGCGAGACCTTCCTGAACGTGCCATCCAACGGCCCCGGCGCCATCATGCTTGCCCGCATGGGGCGCATCGACGAGGCCCGCCACATCGTGGACTGGATCTATGACCATCTGGTTGATGATGACGGCTTCATCATGGACGGCGTGCGCATGCGTATGGACGGCCCGGAAATCGTGAAGGCTATCCACCCGTATTGCCAGGGCGTGGTTCTGGGCGCCTGCCTGGAAATTGCATTGGCACTGCGCGAGAAAGCTGGGTTGACCTCCCTGGAGAGCATCGACACCATTCAGGAAGCCGAGCTGGCAGCGGATACGATGCACTACATCACCAACATCCGTGGCCTAGTGCAGGCAGTGGCAACCGGAATGGCTACCCCGTCCGGCGTTATCAACTGGATGACGGGCGACGGAGATGGTGGCCTGTTCAAGGGCATCCTCGTGCGCTACCTCGCGGACGTTGCTGTGCGATTGCCGGGCGATTCCCCGGCTAACCGCGCCACCAAGAAGCTTGCGGCTCGCATGGTCGTGGCCTCTGCTGAATCCGTGTGGGAACACCGCCTGGAGGTAGATGGTCTACCTATCTTCGGCTCCGACTGGACCACCGATGCTCGCCTGCCACATAATTACGGCTTCGGGCCGCATACCGTCGGCGAAAAGGTAGGCATCATCCGTGTTGCAGAGCGTGATCTTTCGGTCCAATTGTCAGGCTGGATGCTGCTCGAGGCCTGCGCACGAGTCATGAAACACCAGTCCCAAGAAAAATAAAAACGCATTACAACCGTACTATTTTGTGGTTTCACCTGCGTATCGGCAACCGCCCACCAGGCGCCTGCCTGCATTAAGGAAGTTCACAAAAATTCTGGCGGCGAAATCGGGCAAAAACAGGCATACTTGGGACTTGGAACGTGATTGCCCCAACACACTAAGGATGGAACTTCATGCCAATCGCAACTCCTGAGGTCTATAACCAGATGCTGGATACCGCCAAGCAGGGCGGTTTTGCATTCCCAGCCATCAACTGCACCTCTTCTGAGACCATCAACGCGGCTCTGCGCGGTTTCGCAGAAGCTGAGTCTGACGGCATTATCCAGTTCTCCACCGGCGGCGCTGAGTTCGGCTCTGGCCTTTCCGTGAAGAACAAGGTGGCAGGTGCTCAGGCTCTGGCAGCTTTCGCTCACGAGGCGGCAAAGCACTACGGCATTAACGTTGCGCTGCACACCGACCACTGCCAGAAGGAAGTTCTGGACGAGTACGTCCGCCCCCTCATCGCCATCTCCCAGGAGCGCGTTGACCGCGGCGAGCTGCCTTTGTTCCAGTCCCACATGTGGGATGGCTCCGCAATCCCAATCGACGAGAACCTCGTCATCGCCCAGGAGCTGCTGGAGAAGGCACGCAAGGCAAACATCATCCTCGAGGCTGAGATCGGCGTCGTTGGCGGCGAAGAGGACGGCGTCCAGGCGAAGGCCGGCGCAAACCTCTACACCTCCGTTGAGGATTTTGAAAAGACCATCGATGCACTTGGTACCGGCGAGAAGGGCCGCTACTTGCTGGCTGCTACCTTCGGCAACGTCCACGGCGTTTACAAGCCGGGCAACGTGAAGCTGCGCCCAGAGGTTCTCGACGAAGGCCAGAAGGCTGCCGTCAAGAAGCTCGGCCTGGAAGAGGGCTCCAAGCCATTCGACTTCGTCTTCCACGGCGGCTCCGGCTCCGAGAAGGAAAAGATCGAGCAGGCTCTGTCCTACGGCGTTGTGAAGATGAACGTTGACACCGATACCCAGTACGCGTTCACCAACCCGGTTGCCCGCCACATGTTCGCTAACTACGACGGCGTCTTCAAGATCGACGGCGAGGTTGGCAACAAGAAGGTCTACGACCCACGCTCCTACATGAAGAAGGCAGAGCAGTCCATGGCTGAGCGCGTGGTTGAGGCCTGCACCGACCTGCACTCCGTGGGCAAGTCCATCTCCAAGTAAGACTGACCACCAAACCACACCACACAGAGCCGTTCCCCCCAGACCCCGCAGCCGCTGGGAACCCCGCAGCCGCTGGGAGGGAGGAGCGGCTTTGCTGTGTTTAGCGTCAAAGAATGCGCCGGCAAAGTCCCTGGCCAACATCCTCGTCCGAGTCAAACCGGAATCAAAACCCAAATGGTGAGGTCACCGCACAACAAAAGGGACTAGTGTAAACCAATGGGGCAAATGGGAACCGCAGATGGTGAGGTGACCTCACCATCTAGAGCGAACCCAGCCACGACCCAGCCACGACCCAGGCCGACCTCAACCAGAGCCAAGCAATCCACACGGGCGAACTAAGATAAGGAAACCATGGCGGAAGCAAAGGATAAGAGCACCAAGGAACGGGCCAAGCTGACCACGCGCCAACAGCTGCGCAGCTTTGACCGCTCGGTCAAATCCCGGTTTGCGCGCGTGAAGTCCCGCTTCCTCTACATCGTCCAGTCCACCCTCGGCGCCGGCCTGGCTTTCTTCGTCGCGCACGTCGTCTTCGGCCACGCTCAGCCGTTCTTCGCGCCGATGTCCGTCATCATCATCTTGGGCCTGTCCGGCGGGGACCGCCTTAAACGCGCGGTGGATCTCTCCATCGGCGGCATCGTCGGCGTTATCGTGGGCACCCTCCTGGTTGACGGCCTGGGCACCGGCCCTATCCACATGACCATAATCATCGGTTGCTCGCTGCTCATCGCGTCCTTCGTGACCGAGTCGCAGCTCATCAGCAACCAAGTGGCCATCGGCGCCATCCTGATCGCCACCATCATGCCCCCGGAGGAGATGGGCGGACTCTCCCGCGCCATCGATGCCATCATCGGCGCCTTCATCGGCATCTGCATGGTCGCCCTCATTCCGACTTCCCCATTGCGCGCCGTGCGTAAGGAAGTATCCAAGGTTCTGCGGGTGGCTTCTGCAGTGCTTTCCGACGTCGCCGGCGGCCTCCGCGCCGGCGATGAGAAGGCGATCCTGGAAGCTCGCGACGCCGTCCGGGGTACGCAGAGCGATATCAATGACATGCTCCAGGCGGCCAAGGGCAGCGCTGAGACCGTCAAAGTTTCCCCATTCCTGTGGAGCTGGCAGCGCAACATCCGCTCCCTGGAGCGCATCCTCACCCCGGTGGACAACGCTATCCGCGGTGTGCGCGTGCTTTCCCGCCGAGCCTTGGTGCTTTCGGAGGACGGCGACCACGTCACCGAAGCCCAGCTTGATCTCATCGACGAGCTTTCCGACGTCACGTATGAGCTCGCCGAGCTCTACGGCCGGGCCAGCAGCAAGGAATCACGCGCCAACGAGGCCGTGGTCATCCCGGAAATCGTGCGCCGCCTACGTGTCCTTGGCGCGAACGCCACCATGGACGTGCTTGGCAAGGACGGCGTTCTTTCCGCCTACTCACTCCTCGCACAGACCCGCTCTATCATCGTCGACCTGCTGATGGTCTGCGGCATGTCCCGCGAATCAGCCGTGGCGCAGCTTGCCCCCACCTCTGACCATCCGGCCTACCCACCGGAAGTTCTCGACACCGACTAAACGCACGGAGTAAAGCCGCGATAATTAAGGCCGTACAACCTGCAGATCACGCAGGTGCCGGTAGAAGGTCACGCGTTTGACGGCTCGCTTCGCGCTGACGCCATCGACGATTACGCGCAGCTCCGGGCCGCCTGCTTGCACCGCGCGGCCGGTGCAGATGCTGGTTTCATCGAGCTGGCCGGAGGCGATGGGGGAGGAGAACTTCGATCGCAGCCATCCTCCGAAGCCGGACTTTTGCTCTGCATTAATGCCTAAATCTGCGGATTCAGCAATGGGGGAGACAGCCTTCGCTGCCAAAATTCCCGGTGCATCGATCATCGGTACCAACCGGGCACCATACGTACCGATGCCGGCCTTGCCGGTACCTTCGTGGCGGACGACAACATGATCATCCACGATGATCTCGCCGGTGATGTCCGTGTTATTCCACTCGGAAATCGAAGCCGAGCCTGCCACGGCAAGACCTGCATCGTTGCGGATGAGTGGCACTGGGTGAACCGGTGCTGAAAGCGCAACGATGAGCGCAGATTGCAGATCAGTAGGCAGGCCCCAGTTGCGGGCAGCGGGCGAAGAAGAATCCGTGGGCACATAGGCGAGCTCGGCCCACAGGTAGTCGCCGCGCATCATGCGGCTAAGAACTGCGCTCAAGGCGGCGTCGTCTCCAACCACGACGATGCGTAGTGGTTCCACCAAGTGGGGCGCTTGCGGCGCGAAGGCGGGGGTACTCAAATGCCGGACGTCTGGCTGGGCGGCAATCTCATCGAGGGAAGGGGTGGGATCTTCCGGCAGTGCGGTCTTCGCGGCTGCGTCTAGCGGACGAAGCTCGGAGCGGGTTGGAACCGCGCTGACGTCGAGAACCTCTGCGTGTGGGGGCAAATCCAGGCTGAGTCTGCTTCCGCAACGAACAACGATTAGGGCCACCGTGAGTTACCTTGCCTTTCCCAGCGAATCACCCCGCGAATTGGGGCATAACTTCTACACCCTACAGCGCAAATTACCCCCATTGATAACCGCCAATTGGGGTGGAGGGGGTCACATGGGGATATATTTTTAGTCCACACTACTTTCAACTTCACATTTTATTTATCTTCGTGCCGTGGCACACAGGTAACTATCCCGACAACTTCACGGAGGCTTCATCTTGGCAATTGAATTCACCATGATCCAGTCCATCGGCATCGCTGTCGTGTTGCTCTTGCTGGGTATTTGGCTCAAGCAGCGGATTTATTTCTTTGAGCGCTTTGCTATTCCGGCCCCGGTTATCGGTGGCTTCCTCTTTGCTTTGATCAACCTGGTGCTGCACCAGACTGGTATCGCTGAGATTACGTTCGATACCACGCTGCAGAGCTTCTTCATGGTTATCTTCTTCACCACGGTGGGCTACGGCGCATCGTTGAAGGTGCTGCGCGCCGCCGGCCCGAAGGTAATGGTCTTCCTCGTTGTGGCGATTGTTCTGACCATTCTGCAGAACGTAGTTGCCGTGGGCCTGGCTCCAATCGTTGGTGTCGATGCCAAGCTGGCCTTGATGACGGGCTCTGTTTCCATGACCGGTGGCCACGGTGTTTCGGGCGGTATCGCGCCTCTCGTCGAACAGTCTGGTGTTAGCGGTGCAGAAACCGTGGCCTACACCGCAGCTACCTTCGGCCTCATCATGGGCTCGCTCATGGGCGGCCCGCTGGCAAACCGCCTGATTACCAAGGGCAATCTGATGGATCAGAAGGCAGTAGAGGTCGACGTTGACGAGTCGCTGATTGCTCACGTCGCCCGCAAGCTGCGCGGCGACGCCATGCTGCACGCCTTCGTGATGATCCTGGTTTCCATGCTCATCGGTAGTTTCGTGACCGATGCGATGAACCACTTCGTGGGCATGCTCACCGATAAGGCAGCCTTCCCGCTTTACTTCGGCTCCATGATCGTGGCGATCATCCTGCGCTTTATCAATGACTCCCGTGAGCAGAAGGAATACAAGGAACTGGTCCCAACCCAAGAGGTTGAGATTCTCGGCGTCATTGGCCTGAACTTCTTCCTGGCGATGGCACTTATGAACATCAAGCTCTGGGAGCTCGCTGAACTGGCTGTCCCGATGCTCATCCTGCTGGTGGGTCAGACGGCACTCATGTGGCTGTTTGCCAACTTTGTCACCTTCCGCGTCATGGGCCGCGACTACGACGCCGCGGTTCTTACCGCTGGCCACTGCGGCTTCGGTATGGGCGCTACCCCGAACGGCATGGCAAACATGGACTCCGTGGTCACCAAGTTCAAGGAATCCAAGCTGGCTTTCTTCATCCTGCCGATCATTGGTGGCATGTTCATCGACTTCGCGAACATCGTTAATATCTTGGTATTCCTGAACATCGCGTAAACGCGGTGAGGCAGCCGTGTTAAAAATGAGAGCTGTCAATTAATACCCGTCTGCACACTTCTAGGGGTAAAGTGGTTGCGTATTTGGCTTCAATCATTAGGAAGTGACACCCAGACATGGCAGCAATCGTCATCGTTGGCGCTCAATGGGGCGACGAAGGTAAAGGTAAGGCCACCGACATCCTCGGTGGCAAGGTTGACTACGTAGTCAAGCCGAATGGCGGCAACAACGCTGGCCATACTGTTGTAGTTGGCGGCGAGAAGTATGAGCTCAAGCTCCTTCCCGCTGGCATTCTCTCTGAGAACGCAACTCCGGTATTGGGCAACGGCGTTGTCATTAATCTTGAAGCTCTCTTTGATGAGATCGACGGCCTTGAGGCACGCGGCGCGAATGCCTCGCGCCTGCGAATCTCCGCGAACGCTCACCTGGTAGCGCCGTACCACCAGACCCTGGACCGCGTGCAGGAGCGTTTCTTGGGCAAGCGCGCCATTGGCACCACGGGCCGCGGTATTGGCCCGGCTTACTCCGATAAGGTCGCTCGCATCGGTATCCGCGTGCAGGATATCTTCGATGAGTCCATCCTGCGGCAAAAGGTTGAGTCTGCGCTGGACATCAAGAACCAGATGCTGGTGAAGATGTACAACCGCAAGGCGATTGACCCTGACCAGATCGTGGACTACTTCTTGAGCTACCGCGAGCGCCTAGCACCGATGGTTATCGATGCAGAGCTGGAGCTCAACAAGGCCTTGGAGGAGGGCAAGCACATCCTGATGGAGGGCGGCCAGGCCACCATGTTGGATGTGGATCACGGCACCTACCCGTTCGTTACGTCCTCGAACCCGTCTGCCGGCGGTGCTTCCGTGGGCTCCGGTATTGGCCCGACCCGCATCAAGACCTCGCTGGGCATCATCAAGGCCTACACCACCCGCGTGGGTGCCGGCCCGTTCCCAACTGAGCTCTTTGACAAGTGGGGCGAGTACCTACAGACCACCGGTGGTGAGATCGGCGTTAACACCGGCCGTAAGCGCCGCTGTGGCTGGTACGACTCCGTCATTGCGCGCTACGCCACGCGCGTTAATGGCTTCACCGATTACTTCCTGACCAAGCTGGACGTGCTCACCGGTATTGGCGAGATTCCGATCTGCGTGGCTTACGACGTCGATGGCAAGCGCTACGATGAGATGCCGCTGACCCAGTCTGAGTTCCATCACGCAACGCCAATCTTTGAGACCATGCCGGCATGGGAGGAGGACATCACGGGCTGTAAAACCTTTGAGGAGCTCCCGCAAAAGGCTCAGGATTACGTCCTGCGTCTTGAGGAACTCTCAGGTTGCCGCATGTCCTACATCGGCGTGGGCCCCGGCCGTGACCAAACCATCGTCCGCCATGACGTCATGACCGACCACTAGATGTACGTTACTTAAGTTCGACAAATGCGAGATATCTAATCCGATATCTCGCATTTCTATTGCTGTATCCGTGTTTTTCGGATCACAGTGAGCAGGTTTTTGGCGGCGCGGCACTGGTTGCTACAGGGGCATTGGTAATTAGTCTCCTGGCTTAGCTAGATGCATCCGGATATGCCTGCGGAGCTTGATAAGCCTGCGAAAGGCCAGCCTGGCTTTTCGTTAATATGTCTGTGGGGTTGGTATGCAATAATTCAAGGATGGATATTTCAGGCGACATCGCAGGTCATATAGGTACCCCCCTTACCGGTAACGCCACCAAAGTGCTGCTGCTTGGTGCAGGCGAGCTGGGCAAGCAACTAGTCATTGCCTTCCAGAACTTGGGCCTTGAGGTACACGCTGTTGACCGCTACGCCGGCGCCCCTGCACAACAGCTCGCGCACTTTAGCTACATCGCGGACATCACCGATGAAGCCAAAGTCCTTGAAATCGCCCAGCGCATCCGGCCAGACTATATCGTTCCCGAAGTTGAGGTTGTGGCCGTCGAGGCGCTGTCGCGGCTTGAGTCGGAGACCCCCGCCGTCGTCGTCCCTAGCGCCCGGGCGTGCGAACTGACCCAGTCCCGCCAGACCATCCGTGAGGCGGCCGAAAACATTGGCCTGCCCGTAACCGCATACCGTTTTGCCAGCTCCGCGGAGGAGCTTGCCGAAGCCGTCCATGAGCTCGGCATGCCGTGCATCGTAAAGCCGGATGTGGCAACCTCCGGCAAGGGCCACATGCTGGTCAAGGACGAGGAAGATCTCAAGGACGCTTGGAACCTCGTGCGCCGCGTGTCCTCCGATGAAAAGCGCGTCATCGCTGAGCGCTTCGTGGACTTTGACTACGAGGTCACCCTCCTCGCCGTTCGCTCCATCGACCCTGCAACGGGCAAGCTCTGCACCTGGTTTAGCGAGCCCATCGGTCACCGCCACGAGCGCGGCGACCTCATCGAATCCTGGCAACCGCTGGCCATGAGCGAGATCGCACTTGAGAACGCACGCTCCGTTGCCGCGCGCATCTCCAACGAGCTAGGCGGACGCGGCGTCTACGGCGTCGAGCTCTTCGTCGCCGGCGAGGATGTGTATTTTTCTTCCGTCTCCCCGCGCCCTTCCGATACCGCCATGCTCACCGGTTACACGCAGCGCTTCTCCGAGTTCGAGCTGCACGCCCGTGCCATCTTGGGCTACCCAATTGACGTCACCCTAACCTCGCCAGGTGCCAGCGTGGTGCTGCATGCCGACGCCGCGACTGACGACGTCGCTTATAGCGGCGTTGCAGAGGCCATGGCCTTCGAAGAGACCGACGTCTGTCTCTTTGGCAAGCCCGGTGCCTACGCTGGCCGCCGCATGGGCATGGTGGCAACCACCGCAGAAGACGTCGAGACTGCGCGCGACCGTGCCGCGCTTGCCGCCGCCAAGATCAGCATCAGCCAGACCCCGAACGCGCACGTTGTCGCCAATGCACAGGCCGTGGACCCAGTAGCTAACGACGCCGCGGACATCGATTTCGTCGAGGTGGCTGAGCCCGTCGTCGAGGTCGACCCAGTTCTCAACCGTTCCGCAGACGATTAGCTCTCGCGGCGCAGAATCATCGGCTGGTGGGGGATGCCCTCGTCGTCGAAAAGCGCGCCGCACACCTTAAAACCATAGGCGCCGTAGTAATCCACCAGCGGTGCCTGTGCCTCCAAGTAGACCGGCTGGCCGCTCATGGCCACCGCGGCATACTGCAAAGCCGCTTCCATGACCTGCTTGCCCAGCCCCGTGCCGCGGGCCTGCTTGTCCAACGCAAAGCGGCCAAACTGGGCTACCTCCTCGCCATCCAGCGTGGAGGGGAAGACGCGCGCGGTGCCAGCCAACTGCTGGGTCTCATCATCAATTGCCAGGATATGCACCGTGCTGTCGCGTGCATCCGTATCGTCAATCTCTGCATACGGGCACTGTTGCTCGTGCACGAAGACGTCCACTCGCAACTTATACAGCTCGTGCACCTGCAGCGGGCTGAGATGAGACAAGTTCGCAGCGGAAATCGTGTAAGTCATGGCACACGATTGTACGTGAGCGTTAGCCCTGTTCGATGTCTTGCGTGGACGCTTTCTGCAGGCGCGCAATGTGCAGCGTCAGGTAGCTGACCTCATCCGCGGTAAGTTCCGTGTCCATGCGCAGCTCGATGAGCTCTGCGATAGTGCGTGAACAGTCTGCTGCCTGCGGGTACTGGGCGTTGATTGCTTCGCCGATTGCGGTGCCCTGCGAGTCCAATTGCGTGTGCTCTGCCATGCGGACGAAGAGATAGCGCAAGTGTGTAATGAAACGCGCGACGGAGATTTCCTCGCTGTTTAGCTTCACTCCGGCATGCTGGCCGATGATGTCGAGCAGCTGCTGGATTAGACCCGTCATGCGGTAGGTGCCAGACAAGTCGCCCACCAAGAACCCCGCATTGACCAAGTGCAAAGTGATGGCAATGGCCTCTGACTCCGCTAGCGGCGTGTGCAGCTGCTCGTTAATTACGCGCAAGAGGCGCTTCGCTAGTTCGAAATCCTCCTGATAGAGGTGGCGAACCTCCGCTTCGAGCGGATAGTTGATGGTGGCGCCGCGTTGGACTGCGGAGTGGACGTGGTCCGCCAATGCGACGACGAGGGTTAGCTTGTTGCGGTAGCTCTCCGGCACCGCGGCCTGATCCATGGCCTCTAGCACCAGCTGGATGAACTCGCCCGGCACGGATGCGAGCATGAGGGCCGAGTGGTCGGGGTCGCGGCCGGAGGCTGGCACGAAAACCTTGACCACCTTGGCAGGGTCCACCTCGTCGCCGGAGCGGGCCTTGAAACCGATCCCGCGCCCGGTAACGATCACTTCCTCTGCTGCGGCACCAGTGCCGCGGCGAGCGAGGATGACGTTGTTATTGAAAACGCGCAGGATCTGCATGAGGCCCGATGATAATAGAACTCATCGGGCCTCATGGAATAGCGCGCCGCATACGCGCCGAAGTGGTTTTAGCGGGTAGCGGTGATGATGGTATCGCCAGCCGTAGCCTTCTTAATTCCGGCCGGAGTTACCTCGGCCAGGGACTTGGTGTTGGTGACTGCTACGACGATGGTGGTGTCGAAACCGGCGGCGCGGACTGCGTCGAAGTCCACGGTGGCTAGCAGATCGCCAGCCCCCACGGTATCTCCCTTCTTAACGGCAGGAGCAAATCCCTCGCCCTTCATCTTCACGGTGTTGATGCCGATGTGGACGAGGACCTCGACGCCGGACTCGGTCTTGATGCCATAAGCGTGGCCGGTCTTCATCGCGCTGACGATGGTGCCCGTAACAGGGGAGTAGACCTTGTCATCAGCAGGGATGACTCCCACGCCATCGCCCAGCGTGCCGGCGGAAAAGACCGGGTCATCGATCTCGGCCATCGGGATAACCTCGCCCTCTGCAGGGGAGGAGATGTCGGTGACGGTGCCGGCAGTGGCGGCTGCGGGTGCGGCTGTGGACTCGGCCGGGGCGTCGGCAAGCGGTGCGTCCTTCTCCTCTGCGGCTGCGGCCTTGAGCGCTGCGCGCTCTTCCGGGGAGCGGTAGTCAGTGATGAAGACCGCCAGGAAGGCTACGACGAATGCCACAGCAATGGCGATGGCGTACTTGGCCATCGGGCTAAACACGGAGATGGTCAGCAGGGAGGTGAAGACGAAGGCATCCGTGGTGATGCCGTTGGAGCCCAGGGTCAAAAGTGCCACGGTCAGGCCACCGGCAAAGCAGCCCACCAGCATGCGCGGGTAGATGCGCTTGTAACGCAGGTGAATGCCGTAGAGAGAAGGCTCGGAGACGCCGCCCAGCAGGCCCGCAACCAAGGCGGAGCCGGCGGTCTGACGCATTACGGTGTCCTTGTCGCGGATGGACAGTGCCAGCACGGCGGCGGTGGCGCCGAAGCAGGCGAAGTTCCAAGCACCCATTGGGCCTTGGATGAAGTCATAGCCCAAGGTCTGGATGTTTACCAGCATCAAGGCGTTCAGTGGCCAGTGTAGACCCAGCGGAACCAGGAACGGGTAGATCATCGGGATAGCCAGGGCGAAGACGAATGGAACGTTGTCATTCATCCAGGACAGGCCGGCGCCGATGCCGTTACCGGCCCATACGCCGAACGGGCCGATGATAAATGCCGTGAGAGGGATGACGATGAGCATGGTGAAGAACGGGACGAACACCATGTGCAGAGCCGAAGGGATGATCTTCTGGAAGAAGCGGTAGACCAGCGCTGCCACAAAGGCCATCATCAACGGTACGAAGACGTTGCCGCCGTACCCCGGAAGCTGCATGGTCATGCCGAAGATAGGAATGGAGCACTGCTCGCTGCCCAACGTATCGTTGACCACGCACTGGACGGCAGGGTTCTCAGAAAGGCCCAAGAACTCCGGAGTCAGCAGGGCGGCCATGATGGCGCCCGGGACCCATGGGTCGATGCGCAGCTTCTTGCCGGCGTTGTAGGCCACCATCAGCGGCAGGAAGTAGAAGACGGAGCGCCACATGGCGTCGACGAAGAACCACGAGGCGGGCTTGTCCTCGGCGCGGAAGTCGACGATTCCGAATGCGTCGAGGATCGACGCGAAGGCGATGATCAGCGAGGCGCCGAGCAACACACCCAGAATTGGTCGGAAAGAGTCGGACAAGTACTCGAAGAACTCGTCCATAAAAGGAACCTTGCCCTTCGCCTTCGAGCGGGCCGCGGCTTTGATGTCCGCATCCGAAGCGCCGCCGCCTTTCATCTCCGGCAAAGCGTTGATCTCGTCGTAGACGGTAGCGACGTCGCCACCGATAACTACCTGGTAATTTGAGTCGCCTTGCGGCACGGCGCCGAGCACCTTGGGGATGGCGTCGAGCGCTTCCTTGTCGGCCTTCGAGGCGTCGTTAAGCTGGAAGCGCAGGCGGGTGGCGCAGTGCGTGAAAGAGGCAATGTTTTGCGCGCCGCCGATGCCATCCAAGATGGCCTCAGCTGTAGAGCGCGTTTGCGTCGACATGAGATTTCCTTTCGAACTTCTTTCAGGGCGCAATGCAGTTCGCGGAGGTTCCGGGGGCCTGCCCAGGAGGCCTAAAAACTACAAAAAGACCCAGGAAGCTGGGTCTTTGCATTTCACAGTTCAGTGGAATGCGCGGTGCACACAGCATCCTAGGTCTTGCCCGAAGTAACAATCCTTATAAATTGAACCTACTCCGCGGCTCTCACTCTGGGCAATTTATGTGACTCACCACACCGCTTTTTCGGGCGGCTGGGCGATTGGAGGTTCCTAAATGTGTTTTAGATTGCACTAAGCCTTTTTAAAACGGCTAAATTCGGACATCTCCAGTATGGTGAAGAGGTCACTGTATGTTGTGCCTCGTGACGCGCAACACACAACATCGTCTACTCTTTGGAAAGAGAAAGGCTAGCAGTAAATGTCTTCACAGAACTCCGCACTCGTGAGCGTCATTGGCCGTGGCTTTGACGGCCTCGATATCGCCTCCCTGGCAACCGACCTCGGCGCGACCTTCGCGCAGCTCGATGACCTGGGCACCACCCTGGACCAGATTCTGGTCACCGTTCCAGAAGGCGACGTCGTGTTGCAGGGCACGGGTGTGATGGACTTTGACGCCAAGGCCGCAGCGGCCCTGGGCATCCCGTTCGTTCTGATTTCCAACGCTCCGCAGCGCACCTCCGACCTGGCCCTTGCACATGCCCGTTCCCTGGGTGCTGAGGTAGTAGGCGCGTTTACCGACGTCGCGTCTGTCCCTGGTGCGCTCGCAGCCATCGAGTCCGTCGCGCCGGTCATGAGCGCGGAGGTCTTCCAGAAGCAGTTGCTTGACCAAGCCCGTGCCGCCGGTGCGCACATCGTTCTGCCGGAAGGCGAGGACGACCGCATTATCGAGGCAGCCGGAGCGCTTATGGCGGGCAAGGTGGCGAAGCTGACCATCCTGGGTGATGAGGCGGACGTCGCCAAGCGTGCGGAGCTCCTCGGCGTGGATCTCACTGGCGTGGACGTCATTGACCACCTGAACTCCCCGCTGGCAGAGGAGTTCGCGGCCGACTTCGCGGAGCTGCGCAAGAAGAAGGGCGTTACCCTCGAGCAGGCGCGCGAGACCATGAAGGATGTCTCCTACTTCGCCACCATGATGGTGCACAAGGGCCTGGCAGACGGCATGGTTTCCGGCGCTGCGCACACCACCGCACACACGATTAAGCCTTCCTTCCAGATCATCAAAACCGCGCCGGGCGCATCCGTTGTTTCCTCCATCTTTTTGATGGTGATGCGCGGACGCCTGTGGGCCTTCGGTGACTGCGCGGTCAACCCAAACCCGACCGCCGAGCAGCTGGGTGAAATCGCCGTGGTTTCTGCGAAGACCGCAGCGCAGTTCGGCATCGACCCACGCGTGGCCATGCTGTCTTACTCCACCGGCACCTCTGGCTCCGGCCCGGACGTCGACCGTGCAGTTGCTGCTGTTGAGGCTGCCCGCGGCATCGATTCCTCCGTCAAGGTGGACGGCCCGCTGCAGTTCGACGCCGCTTGTGACCCAGGCGTTGCCGCCAAGAAGGCACCGGAGTCCGAGGTGGCTGGTCAGGCAAACGTCTTCATCTTCCCGGACCTGGAGGCAGGCAACATCGGCTACAAGACCGCCCAGCGTACCGGCGGCGCACTGGCAGTCGGCCCGATTCTGCAGGGTCTGAACAAGCCGGTCAACGACCTTTCCCGCGGCGCTACCGTTCCGGACATCATCAACACCGTCGCAATCACGGCTATCCAGGCAGGAGTCAAGTAAATGGCTTACGTACTCGTTCTTAACTCAGGTTCCTCCTCAGTCAAGTTCCAGCTGGTTGACCCAGCAGGCAAAGCTACCGACGCCCCGCTGGTCTCCGGTCTCGTGGAGCAGGTCGGCGAGCCGATGGGTGCCGTCACCGTCAAGACTGGTGGCGAGGAATACAAGGAAGAGTTGGAGATTCCTACCCACTCTTTCGGCCTGGAGCGCGCGTTCGACATCATGCACCAGCACAATGTGGGCCCGATGGACGTTGAGGTCATCGCCGTGGGCCACCGCGTTGTGCACGGCGGCCGCCTCTTCTCCGATCCACAGCTGATTACGGACCAGATTGAGTCCATGATTGAGGACCTCATCCCGCTGGCTCCGCTGCACAACCCGGCCAACCTGGACGGCATTCGCGTGGCTCGCAAGATGCTGCCGAACATTCCGCACGTGGCCGTGTTCGATACCGCGTTCTTCAACACCCTGCCGCCGGCTGCTGCGCTTTACGCCATCAACAACGAGGTGGCCTCCAAGTACGACATCCGTCGCTATGGCTTCCACGGCACCTCCCACGAGTTCGTCTCCCAGCAGGTTCCGCGCCTTCTGGATAAGGACCCGAAGCGCGTCAACCAGATCACGCTGCATCTGGGCAACGGTGCTTCGGCAGCAGCAATCCGCCATGGCCGCCCGATTGACACCTCGATGGGCCTTACCCCGCTGGCTGGTCTGGCAATGGGTACCCGTTCCGGTGACATTGACCCGGGCATCATCTTCCACCTCTCCCGCCAGGCGGGTATGTCTATCGATGAGATTGACAACCTGCTCAACAAGCAGTCTGGCGTAAAGGGCATTTCCGGCGTCAACGACTTCCGTGTGTTGCGTGAGCGCATCGAAGCCGAGGACCAGGATGCATGGCTGGCATACAACATCTACATCCACCAGCTGCGCCGCTTCATCGGCTCGTACATGATTGCGCTGGGCCGCCTGGATGCGATCACCTTCACCGCGGGTGTGGGCGAAAACGACACTGAGGTGCGCCAGGATTCGCTGTTCAACCTGGGAATGTATGGCATCCACTTTGACAAGGAAGCAAACCTTGTGCGCTCGAAGGAGCCGCGCATGATTTCCACGCCGGACTCGCCGGTCAAGGTCTTCGTGGTGCCGACCAACGAGGAGCTGGCTATCGCACAGAAGTCCGCTGAAATCGCCGATATGGCGCGTGAGGCGGGGCTGTACTAGTCCGCGTTTGGAAGGGGCCAACCTGGTGGTTGGCCCCTTCGTCGCGATGAGTTATCCACAGATTTGACCTGTTGCGCCAATTCCCTCTTGCGCTAGTACTGGCCCTGCTAGTGGACTAGCCCTATGGAACAATTCGGGGGAGTAGTAGAAGGGCAGTCGCTGCCTTGGCATGAAGAGCAGCTGGCGCGGTGTTTGCGGGCGGGCCATTGTGCTAGGCGGGCTGTGCTCGTGGGAGTTTCGGCGGCGCGGGTGCATGGGTTGTGGGTCCTTCCGCCGCGGTGCGGCGAGGAGCCGGTGACGCTCGCTCTGCGCTCTGGCGTTATGCCGCCGCGGAGAGACTGGGGCCACGGCCGAAGTTACAAGAAGATGCGTCTGCCAGATTCTATGGTCGAGAAGGCGCAGGGCGTTCGCGTGACGTCTGCTTTGCGCGCCGCGTTGGATGTCGCGCGCTTCGAAGGCTGGATTCGCGGCTTCGTGGCACTCGAATCATGGTTCCGGATGCATCCTGAACTCGATGTCGAGGCTGCTAAGGCTATGGCTATGGATTGCCTCGAAACTATGGGGCGGGTCAAAGATATCGCTGAAGCACGTCGAGCTATATCGCTTCTCTCTGGTCAATGCGAGTCGCCCTACGAGGCATTATGTATCGCGTTATTGGCACACGCAAAGATGGGTCATTCCATCCAACAGCAAGTCTGGGTGATTCCCAGTGTTCGAGTTGATGTTCTGATTGATGGTTGGCTGGTATTGGAAATTGATGGAGCCGTGAAGTATGACGGCGAAACCTATGGCTCGGATACCCGGCGGGTAATCGTGGAAGAGCGTCGCCGCGAGGTGCGATTGCAGAATGCCGGCTACACGGTATTCCGTGTGACTTCGACTGAGCTGTTTCATCAGCCGCAGAAGTTCCTCGCAGAGCTGCGGGCAACTTGGGTGTCTGGCCGTGAGCGGGGACTGCAGCAAGTGGTGCGCCAGGCGTAGGCGCTTCCTCTCACCAGGGTCCTCACCATTTGCAGGTGGTTGGCCTAGATGGTGAGGTCGAGCTGTAACTACTGTGACTGGCGCTGTCTGCTGGGGCTGGTGATCACTCACCTCACCATGTGGTCCTCACCATTTGGGCTGAGGCACGACGCGAATAGTCAAATGGTGAGGTCGCGATGTGGCTAGTGGAGTCAGTGTTCATGGTTGGGGCTAGTGATGGCTATTGAGGTGACGTTCGGGACGGTTGACCTCACCATTTGGAAGGGCAGACATGGCGGAAGGCAGAGCCATCGAGGGGAGCCGCGGAGGCGGACCAGGCTAAAAGTTGGTCACCGGCCGCACCTGGTTCGCCAGGTCCACCAGCGCGTAGCGGTGCCGCGCGAAGGGCGCCTGCCGAGCCAGGGCGCGCAGAGTATCGGCCAAGCCGTAGCGTAAGCCACGCTGCGTGAAGGCGAACTCGAAGAGGTCATTCGGAGAGGCCGCCGCATCGAGGTCACAGTCGCGGAGGAAGTTCAGGCCCGCGGAGATGACTGCCGCCTTGACCTGCAAGAATCGCGGCTCATTTTGCGGGATCTCCTCCAGACGGCGGGCAGCGCGGCGGATACGAGATTCGGAAAGATCGTGCAGTACCAGTTGCAAAATGGTGGTCAGCCGGGCCATGCGGTAGTGGCGCGAGGCGTTGGGCACGCGATCTAGCGTCGTCACGGCCAGCTCCACCTGCTGCTCCGAGCGCAGCTGGCGGGCCAGGCCGAAAGCGGATGAGACCGTGGTCGGGTAGGTGGCCCACACGATTCCGTACAGACGCATCGAGTTAAAACGCAGGTGAGCCGGGTCATCGGTGACGTGATCCCAGATTCCTCGATCGTCGGTAAACAGTTCGTTCGGCAGCTCGTCCAGGCTGGTAGTGAGGTTCGCACAAGCCCGCGCGATGGCAGGATCGATGAGCGAGACTTCGTTGTAGCCCAGCTGCTGCAAGATGAGCTCGTTAATCGCCGCGATAGCCAGCTTCGGCGCCGGCTCGCCCGGCAGTAGGTTGAGGACGTTCGCGAAGTGCACTTGGGCGGCGCGATAGTCGTCGAGAAGCAGCACGGCGACGCCGGAGTACCACTGGAAGCGCCAATCGTTTCCGAGCTTGTCCTCGATCGAGGCGAGCCATTCGCGGGCCTGGCCGGTATAACCCAGGTCGATCATGGAACGCACCACGCCGAGCGGGATTTCTGCGGATTCCTCGTACTCCGGGGCCTGCATGGCCTGGCGCAGCGTTTCGAGGGCTTCCTGCGGCTCCGTGTAGGAAGCACCCTGCAGGAGCGCGGCGCCCACGTCCGAGCGGTCCACCAGGGGCGCCGGCAGTGCCGAGACCACCTCGGAGGCGGTGATGCGCACGGTGCGGTCGATGCCGTCAATCAGCTGATCCGTGCGAAAGACCAGGTGCTTGGTGCCGAAGGTCGTACGCTGTGGGGAAAACAGCGAGTGCTGCGAGGGATGCTGAACGCCATCGCGCAGGGCGATGACCTCGCGGAGCACACCAAAGAGCTGGTCCCGCAGCTGCGATACGCTCTGAAAGCGCTTGGCCGGATCTGGGTCCGTGGCGCGCAGCAGCAGCCGGTAGAAGGAGAGGTAGCGGCGCAGCAGCGGCTCCTCGGCAGGGGAAGGCAGCCCGGGTAAGTAGACGCCGTCTTCCTGCGGCAGATGGAAGGTCAGGCAGGCCAGCGTGCGGCCGATGGTGTAGATATCGGAGGCTACCGAGGGGCCATCCTTGGCAATCTCCGGGGCTTGGAAGCCCTTCGTGCCGTAGATGTGCCCGAAGGCGCCGATGCCGGAGACCGCGCCAAGGTCAATCAGCTTGACCTGGTCCTCGGTGATGATGATGTTCGAAGGCTTTAAGTCGTTGTAGACAACCCCGCGCGCATGGAGATAGTCCAGCGCCGGCAGCAGCTCCAAGATGTAGGCAATCGCGGTATCGACCGGGAACAGGCGGTCTGCCTGGTCGTTGCGCCGCTGTTTGAGCGAGGGGCCGCCCACGTACTCCATTACGATGAAGCCGCCGTCCACGCGGGGGTCATCGATGAAGTTGAAAATCTTCACGATTCCCGGGTGCGTAATATCCGCCAGGAACTCGCGCTCGACCTCTGCGGTGGCGGTCTCGTCTGAGGACTTCTCCGCCTGCATGCCCTTGAGCACCACGATGCGCCCGGAGACGAAGTGGTCATTAGCCAGGTAAATCCAGCCCAGACCGCCGTGGGCAATAACGCCCAGAATTTCGTACTGACCTGCCACGATATCGCCGGGAGAAAGCTGCGGCGGGGCAACCTTCTCCTTTGCGGGGTCGATGAGCGCCGCCGTAGGGTTGCGCGGCACGATGAAAGGCAAGCGCGCCATGCCGTCGGCCACCTCGCGGTCGGTGCGCTTGGCCGCACGCCGCTGGCGGAAGGTATCGATGGCCGCGCGCCGCGAGCGCTGCGAGGCATCCTCCTGCTTGCGGCGGTCACGCAGCTGCCCCAGCTCCGCAATCAGGGCGCCGATATTATCCGGGTCGTTGAAGTCGCTGTCCGCATCCGCGCCGTCCTCGTCCGCGAAGGGGTCGAAGGCCACGGCCGAGGTACCCTCCTCATCTGCAAACGGGTCGAAGGGCACTGCTTGGGTGGCATCATGCGCCGCGCTAGCCGACGCCGCACTGGACGCCGTGTGCATCGCCGCCGCCGTCGCTTGATCGTCCGCGTGCTCGCTGGGCTCTTCCAGCTTCTCCGGCTCCAAGTGGTCGAGCTCGTCCTCGCTGAAGCTATGGCCTTGAGTAGGGCTCAACGCTTATGCCTCCTCATCGTCTAGGTAGTCAGGGCTGCCCAAAGCCGGCTTGGCCAGGTAGTCACCGAGCCAGCGATCAAAAAGCTTGTCCCAGGTGCCGTCGCTGTGGATGCGCTCCAGGGTGGAATTGACCTGGCGCAGCAGCGGCCGCGAATCATGGGTGGAATCGGGCTTGCGCACGGCCACGCCGTAGTCCTCCGTGGTCAGCGGCTCGCCGACGATCGAGGTATAGGAGTCTTGGGCCACCATGCCCGAGAGGAGGGCGTCGTCAGCCACCACGCCGTCGACCTGGTTGAGCTGCAGCGCCATGAGGCAGTCTCCCCAGGCGCGGGTCTGCAGGATATTCGCGGTGGAGGCCTCACGGCGGATGGTGTCCACGATGGTGGAGCCCTGGACCGCGCACAGCGTCTTGCCGGCGGTGTCATCGATCGAGCGGATGCCGGAGCTGGTCAGCACCAAAAGGCGGGTCTTGGTGGTCATATACGGCGCGGAGAACGCAACCTCACGCTGACGCTCGGCGCTAATGGACATCGTGCGAATGACAATATCCACGCTTTCATCGTTGAGCGCTCTCGTGCGCTCTGAGGACTCGACGAAGCGGAAGTCAACCTTGTCCGGGTCGCCGAAGATATCGCGGGCAATCTCGCGTGCGATATCCACCTCAAAGCCACGTACTTCGCCCGTTGCGGTGTCGCGGTAGCTCATCAGGTTATTGGAGCGGTCCACGCCGACGATAATGCGCCCGCGTTTATAAATGGCAGGAATTCTTTCCTTCGCGCTCTTGCCGTCCGGTTTATAGGTTCCTTTCAGCGGCGCGTCCAACACCGGCCGGGGCTCGGCGCTGCCGGCGGGCTCGAAGATGGAGTTATCGGGAAGGGGAGGGCCCGCCTCTGCGTCTAAGGAAGCGCGCGGAATCCTTTCCTCCTTGCTGCCTAAGTCGGGGACACCGCAGGAGGCGGCACACAGGGCGGCCGCAGATAAGACGGCTAGAAGGCGAGTGGAATGAGCCATTAGAGGTACTCCTGGAGTCGCGGACGAATACCCAACCAGACGGCGATGATAGCGCCCATGGTCAGCAAGAATACGGCCGTGGCCACCATGGTCATCGCGTTGAGGCCTTCTTCCAGATAGGAACGCATGGCCACGCGCGCCTCGCCGATGAGCTCCGCCAGCGCGGAATCCACGTCGTTGAAGGAGCTCGCGGTGGTCGGAGCGCCGTCCGGGGTAATCGCCGTGGCTTCGTGGATAGCGTCGTCATAGTGGCCGTCGGCAAGCGCGTTCATGAAGACCTCGTGTGAGGCCTCCCATTCTTTGGTGGCGCTTTGTGCGGCTGGCAGGAGGGCGGGATCGGTGACGGGAATGTCGTCGTCGGCAAGCGCGGCTTCGTAGTACTCGAGGGCCTGGTTGATGGAATAGACCGTCGAGCCAAAGCGCACCGTCATGTCGGACTCGGAAGAGCGCAGGACCAGCGCCAGGGTCTCCGAGGTGCGGGTCTGCTGGGCCTCAATCCGGGAGGCGGTGAGCGAGTCCCACGGACGGGAGACCGTTTCGAAGCCGTGATAGCCGGAGCTCCAGGTGGCGAAGTTCGCCATCGCGGCCCAGGAAAGCGCCAGGAAGAGCAGCACGCTGGCGGCTAAGAAGCCACGGTTGAAGCGGCGGCGCGTCAGGCGCCACAGCCACCACTGTGCGACAAAGAGGAAGAAAAGCGCCGCCACTAAGCCGGAAAGCGGGACCCACTGGGGGCTGGTCAGGCGCTGCTGTTGCTCCTTGACCTTGGCCGTGGTGAGCGAGAAAAGCTCGGCGGCCGCGGGCAGGATCTTGTCACTCATCAGCGAAGAGGCGTTGGACATATACGAGTTCGCCACCGCATTGCCCGCGCGGTGGTTGGTTCGCGCCTTTTCCACCAGGGCGGTATAGACGGGCAGCTCGCGCTGGATAAAGGTGACCAGCTCGCGAATGCGGGCGTCGTTAGTGTTGGTGCCCAAAACGGACTCGGTGGCCGCCACGGAGGCAGCGTCGATGGCCTTGTTATAGCGCTTGCGGTTGATCTCGGAGTCCACGCCCGCCTGGACGAAGCCCGTGGTGGCGACGGTATCCGCCAGCGAGAGGTTGGTGTAGAGATGGTGCGCCGCGTTAGACATCGGCTCGGTGGAATTGAGCAGCTCGTCCAAGGCCTCGTGGCGGCTGGCGGAAGTATTCGACATCGACAAGCCGGCGGCGGCGAGCGCCACCGTCAGAATCACAGTGACGGTAAAAAGCTTGCCTGGGGTAGTGGCCGCGAAGTGGTAGAGACGGCGGGCCAACCGCGCCGGGCCAGCGAAAGAGCTCATGGCCAGCTGCGTGGCGTTGTTGAAGGCCGGGGTAGCGGGCTCGGTGACTTCGTCGAGCCAGTGATCGCCTGGATGCGCTTCGTGCGCGGCCGGATGCTCGCTGGTACGTGCGGCAGCATCCTCCAACCCTGTGCCAGTCATTCCCATAGAATAGCGCAGTTCCGCGCCGCTTTGGTGATGCACGCCACCGCTGTGCGCTGTCGCCTGCAGCGAGCGAACCGTAGGATGGGCGCCATGAAGCAAGGAGAGCACATAAGTGGCGATGGCTGGGCAGCCGGCCCGGGCGGGATAAAGCTATGGGGCAAGTTTGGCGCGGCCGGGCTTTTCCTCCTTGCCGGCGAGCGCGTGCTGCTCCAGCACCGTGCGGAGTGGACCAACCACGGCGGCACCTGGGGCATTCCCGGCGGCGCGCGGGATTTCCACGAAAGCGCCGTTGCGGCTGCACTGCGAGAAACGCAGGAGGAATGCGCCATCGCGCCTGCCGACGTCCTGGTGCTCGGCGAGCGCGTCACCGCCGGGCCCTATCCCGCAGTGGGCGAGCTGCCCGGCAACTGGACCTATACCACCGTCATCGCACGCACCCGTGGCGATGAGCCGTTGGACGTTATTGCCAACGAGGAGTCCAACGAGCTGCGCTGGGTGCACCTCGACGAGGTGGAAAATTTACCTCTGTTGGGGGCATTTCGTGAGGCCATCCCCTCCTTGCGGGCCTTTATTGCGGGCCAACCTCGGTGAGGAGGCTGAAACTATGGCACCCTTGACAGCATGATTGAAGTTGAGGGACTGACGAAACAATATAAGTCTGTCCGCGCAGTAGACGACCTCACCTTTAAGGTGGAGCCAGGCATCGTGACCGGCTTTCTAGGTCCGAACGGTGCGGGCAAGTCGACGACCATGCGCATGATTCTGGGCCTGGATACCCCCACGGCGGGCCAGGCCCGTATTAACGGCAAGGCCTACCGCGAGCTGAAGAGCCCGCTGCGGGAGGTCGGCGCGCTGCTCGACGCCAAGGCCGTGCACCCGAACCGCACCGCGGCCAACCACCTGAAGTGGATGGCGCAGTCCAACGGCATTCCTACTTCCCGCGTGGACGAGGTGCTGGGGCTGGTTGGGCTTTCCGACGTCGCCGGTAAGAAGGCCGGCGGCTTCTCCCTCGGCATGGGCCAGCGCCTCGGCCTGGCCGGCGCCCTGCTGGGTGACCCGGGAATCCTCATCCTGGACGAGCCGGTCAACGGCCTCGACCCAGAAGGTATTCGCTGGGTTCGCTCCTTGGTCCGCGCGCTCGCGGCAGAGGGCCGTACCGTCTTGATTTCCTCCCACCTGTTGTCGGAGATGTCCATGACCGCAGACCACCTCGTGGTCATCGGCCGTGGCCGCCTAGTGGCTAGCCAGTCCACCTATGACTTTGTAAAGCAGCACTCGGATTCCTCAGTCATCGTGCGCTCCGATCACCTCGAAGAGTTCGGCGGCGCGCTGCGTGAGGCCAACGTGGCTTATACAGACGGCAGCGACGAGGAAGGTCGCAAGACCCTCATCATCAATGACGTCAGCACCGATTTCATCGGCCAGCTGGCATATTCCACAGGCGTTCCGCTCAACGAGCTTAGCCTGAAGCGCGCTTCGCTGGAGGATGCGTTCATGCGCATGACCGGCGAGGACGTGCAGTACCACGCCAGCACCCCAGGTGCTGGGCAGCCGAACCAGCCTAACCAGCCTGCCGCATAGGAGGAATGCTAAAAGTGATTATCAATACCCTCCGCGCCGAGTGGACCAAGCTGCGCACCACCAAGTCCTTTTACTGGACCACCGGCCTGATTTTTCTCCTGTCCTTCCTGTGGGCGCTGTTCAACGGTCTCAACGCTGAGATGGACCCAGCGATGCCGATTAGCCCGCTTACTGCCGAGGGCATGAACTCCATCCTGCTGATGCTGGGCATCCCGATCATCATGATCCAGGCCATCATGATCGTGACCACCGAATACCGCTTCGGACTGCAGTCCACGGTCTTCATGACGAACCCGAATCGCTCCATCGTCGCGCTGGTCAAGCTCCTGATGTATGCGGTTATTGCGGCGGTCATCCTGTTTCTGGCGCTGGTGCTGATTTACTTTGTCTCGGACCTTTCCGCATCCAAGGAAATCGCGGACATTTACAAGCCTTTCGAAGAAGACGGCGGCAAGCGCGCACTGTGGCTCTTACCTCTGCTGGGCTTTATGGTCGTGATCTTTGTGCAGGGCTTGGGCTGGCTGCTGCGCCAGACCGCTGGCACCGTGGCACTGTCCCTGATTCTCTACCTGGGCATTGAGAACGTCGTGCGCCTGCTGCCGAAGGTCGGCGACGACCTCATCCCCTACATGCCATTTTCCGCCTTCGGCAACTGGGCTTCGGACACTGTGCCGGAAAACGTCCCATGGGACTCCTCGGCGGGAAGCGCCATCGTCTTCATCGTTTGGGCGGTAGCGCTGTGGATCCTCGGCGTCTTCGTGCTTGAAAAGCGAGACGCATGATCTCTTGGCCACTCCTGGCTACCTTGGCGCTGTTGTCTTCAACAGCGCCTTTTGTCACTCGTCGCCATTTGCAGCGTGCTTCCTCACCATTTGGCTATCTACCCAGGGCTGAAAACCCAGACCTCCTGTTCGTGGATCGCTGCGCTTGCCGACGCCCCTCATTCCAGCAGAGAGCTGCATTTCCAGGTCTGGGTATTTAGTGGGGAAGGGGCCAAACGCGACGGGAGCGCAGGCAGTGTGCGGGGGAGGGCGGCCCAGGCGGCGCTGACGGTGCCGGTGGCGCTATTGCAGCGCCGAGGTCAGGCGCATCACGTTGTCCATGTAACGGCGCACGAAGCCGCGCTCGTTCCATTCCTCCAAGGTCAGCTCATGGCACACCGCGCGGTAGTTGCTAGCAAGCTGGTTAAACTCCGCCAATAAGTTGCCCTTGGCCACCAGCATCGTGGATTCGTAGTTCAAACCGAAAGAACGCATGTCCATATTCGAGGAGCCGAACATGCACAGCGGGTGGCGGCCCGGCTCGTCTGGGTCCGTCATGATGAACTTCGAATGCAGCACGAAAGGCTCTGGGAATTGGAAGATCCGCACCCCTGCCTCCAAAAGTGCCTGGTAGTAGGAGGACTGCGCGTGGTTGACCATGAACTGGTCCGCCTTGGCCGAGACATAAAGCTCCACGTCCACGCCGCGATAGCAGGCAGTGGTGACCGCCTCCATCAAAGATTCATCGGGCACGAAATAAGGCGAAACCATTACCAGGCGGTCTTTGGCGTGGTGCACCAGTGAGTTGAACATGCGCAGGTTTGGCTCCGTGGTGTAACCCGGGCCGGACGGGATGAGCTGGAGGAAGTTGGAGTCCTCGGTATCCGCGTCGTCGTAAGGCAGCGGCTCCAAAGAAAGTGCTTCTTCTGATTCCAGGTACCAGTCCACCGCAAAGACCGCCGACATGGAGGTGACCACCGGGCCGGTGAGCTCTACCATGTAGTCCACCCAGTAGCGGTCCTTGGTGCGGTAGCTGCGCTTAATCATGTTCATCGAGCCCAGAAAGCCCGTTTGGCCGTCGATGATGACCAATTTGCGGTGGTTACGCAGGTCGGGGCGGCGGAAACGAAGCTTGTGCAGCTGCAGCGGCAGCATCAAGTGCCAGTCGACGCCGATGGCGCTAAGGCGCCGGCCGAATTTCCAATAGCCGTGGTACTTCAGGCTGCCAATCTGGTCTAAAAGCAGCTTGACTTCCACGCCTCGCGAGCGGGCGCGTTTGAGAGCCTGGTAGAAGACATCGGTGGCCTCGTCCCAGGATTGGATATAAATCTCGATGTAGACGTACTTCTCGGCGCGGTCGACGGCGCTGGAAATCGCGCGTATTGCCTCGTCGTAGTCGGCGTAAATGCCACGATTGTGGCCCACGAGCGCCGGGAAACCCGTCAGATTGCGATTGAGCGCAATGACGGATTCCACCTCCGGAGAAAGCCTGCCCAGCGGATGATTCGGCGTACTCGCCGTGACGTCTTCCATCAGGTCATGGGCCTCCTGCTGGATGCGGTGGCGGCGGCGATTGATATATGGCGAGCCCATCAGCAAAAACAGCGGCAGGCCCACGATGGGCAGCAGCAAAATAGCCAGCAGCCAGGCCGTAGAGCTCGAGGGTCGGCGGCCTTCGGGCACAAATCCGATGGCCAAGATTTTGATGCCGTAGTCCAAGATGAGGAAAAACAGCTGCCAGAAAGAAAGATCGATGTTTAGTGAGAAGTCCATGCCCCAGTAGGTGCTCCTAACGCACCGAATCGAAGTCAGGCAGATCGAAATCTGCCAGCAGCGGGCAGTGGTCAGAGGTCTTGTCGCCGGCGCGTTCTACCATGTCTACCTGCGCAGATTCCACCGTCGCGGCCAAGGACTTCGAAGCCAGCTGGAAATCGATGCGCATGCCCTCGTTCTTCTGAAAGCGCATCGACTTGTAGTCAAAGTAGGTCCAGCGCTGCTCTTCCGTAAAACGCCGCGTAACCTCCTCAAGGCCTGCCTCCTCCAGCATCTGGAAGGCCGCACGCTCTGGCTCCGTAACGTGGGTCTTGCCGCGGAAGGCCTCGATATCCCAGACGTCCTCATCGCGCGGGGCAATGTTGAAATCGCCGGTGAGCAGCAGCTTCGACTGCGCGCGGCTCTCGCTGTAGTGCGCCAGCGCGTAGAGGAAGCGCAGCTTGTAGTCGTAGTGGCGGTCGGTGATTTCGCGGCCATTGGGCACATAGAGCGACCAGATCTCTACGCCGCGAATCCGCGCGCCCACCGCACGGGCTTCCAAATCCTGCGGCTTTTCTGGGTCCTTGGCAAAGCCTGGCTGGCCGGGGAAGGAGTAGAAGACTTCCTCCGGCTCCGCCTTGGAGACGATGGCCACGCCGTTCCACTGGTTCAGCCCGTGATGGGTGACGTGGTAGCCGGCGGCTTCGAATTCCATGACAGGGAACTTATCGTCGGCAACCTTGGTCTCCTGCAGGCACAACACGTCGATGTCGTGTTTGGCCAGCAGGTCTACCGCCCGCTGCACGCGGGTGCGGACCGAGTTGATGTTCCATGTGGCTATGCGCATGGACTACAGGGTACCGCCTTTGCGCACGGCATACCCACGGCGATGGTGTTCTAAAAACCCGACTTCACTAAGCAGGGCCAACGCTGCGCTTTCCGACGCCTCCACCTCCACGAATGCATTCTCCGCACCGTTTGCTTTGCCCCAGGCCAAAAGCGCCTCCAGCTGTGAGGGGGTGGCGTTTCCAAGCAGCGAGATTCCCAGCCACACGCGCTCGTCGCCGGATTGGCTGAGCGTGGCGTCGAAAAGCGCGGAGTCAAGGTGCGGCTCGGCGCTCGCAGTGTCTAGGGAGCGGGTAAACACGAGGACCTCGGGCTCGAGCTGCCATGCCGCGGGCTCGTTATCGAGTACGCGCAATGCCGCCTTGCCGATGCGCTCCGGGATGGCCAGGCGGGTGGGCAGGTTGTGCTCGGCGTAGAAGGCGTCGATTTCTTCCATGGGCGCGGGCATGAAACCTGCGGAGGGGCCCAGAGGAATGGCGGAATCGGTGCCTTCGCCGAAGCGCATGAGCCATTGGCCATCATTGGTCCAGACTTTCGTCCCGCCGCGCGCTGCCGCGGCTGCCACCTCGACGGCGCGGATTTCGGAGTTGCGCACCGTGCGCGGCGAGAGCTTCTTGATGATCTTCAGCTGCTCGGCGGGGATTTCCACCGCCTCTAAGTCGGAAGGGTAGCCACCCACCGCCTGCGGCCGGATGACAAGCGGTGAGGTGCTCAGCACATGGCCGATGACATCGGAGTGGGTGCCGCCGAATTCGCGCCGGGCAACCACGCGGTCGCCGACGCTGACGGCATCAGAACGGAAGATATAGCTCATGTCGATTAAGGGCGATTAGGGGCGATTAGGGGTGCAGTCTATTTACGCGCCGTGGCCGAAGGGATCCTCGTCCTCGCCTGGCATCCAGGTCCAGCCGGCCTCGGTCCAACCGTTGCGCTTGATGGTCTTCTTGGCCTGGCGCTTGAAGCGGCCGGTGAGCACGTCGGTGTAGACGTAGCCGTCCAGGTGGCCGGTCTCGTGCTGGAGCATGCGCGCGAAGAATCCATATCCTTCGATGGAAATGTCGTTGCCGTGCTCGTCCTTGCCTGTAACGCGGGCCCAGTCGGCGCGGCCGGTGGGGAAGCCCTCACCGGGCACGGAGAGGCAGCCTTCGTCCTCGGAGCCGTCGTCGGCAGGCATGCCCTCGGGAATCTCGGAGGTCTCCAGCACCGGGTTGATGACGCAGCCCTTGCGCATGCCGCTTTCTCCAGCACCAAGCTGCTTGGCGCTACCGTTTGGGCCGTCGGTGTCAGGGCAGTGGTAGACAAACAGGCGCTTGTTCACTCCTACCTGGTTGGCGGCAAGGCCGACGCCATGGGCGACGTCCATGGTCTCGTACATGTCGGCGATGAGCTGCTGCAGCTCTGGGGAGTCGATGGGCTCAGTGACCGGCTCGGTGGGATTGTGCAGAACCGGGTCGCCGTGGATAACGATGGGGCGAATAGTCATGCCCTACAGTTTAGGCATGCAATCCTTGTCAGACCTAGACGCGGCCATTTTGGAGTTCGAATCGCATGCCCCGCGCGGTATCGGGCCTAAGGAAGAGGCCATTCGCGCGGAGCTGGATATCTCGCCGGTGCGTTATCACCAGCGCTTGAACGTGCTTCTCGACGCCCCCGCTGCCGCCGAAGCCTATCCGGTGCTGGTTGCGCGCTTGCGGCGCGTGCGGGATGGCCGTCAGGAGGTGCGGCGCGCCGCGCGGGAGGATGCACCAGATCTCCCTAATTAGAGACTAGGGTTGCTGCTGTGACTAATGTGAATTCAGATAAAGCAGCAGAATCCACCTCCACACAGGGCTCACAGGGCTCAAAGGCGGGTGCGCACCGCAGCTCGTCTAGCGGCCTGCCGCTGCGCGGCTTCGCAATGGTGCTCATTGCCGTTGCTGTCATGCTCGGCATGTGGGGCCTTTACACGCTGACCTCCAAAGACTCCACCGATACTGCCCAGACCGGCAGCACCGGCGTCGCCACGCTGCCGGCTCCCGCCGAGGGCGAGCCCGGCGCACAGGGCGGCCCATCTGCGCAGCCGGGTGCTGCCGGCAGTGCCGCGCGGGGCACGCAGGATGCCAAGGCTGGCCAAGACGCAGCCGGACAGCCTGCCAAGGAAGGCCAGGATGTAGCCGGCCGCGAGGCAGCCAACAAGGACGGTGCCGCTGCTGGCGCTGTAGGTGCAGAAAGCGCTGCGGGTGCCGAGCGCGCCGCCAAGGACATCCCGGTCAACGTCTTTAATAACTCCGGCCGCGCGAACTTCGCTGCGGAGCAGGCAGACAAGCTGAAGGAGAAGGGCTTCAAGATCGGCGAGGTGGGCAACCTAGCCGGTGATATCCTCACCGTTCCGCAGACCACCGTCTACTTCCCAGCAGGCGATAAGGACGCAGAGAGCCTCGCACGCGAGACCGCAGCGCAGTTCTACGGCGCGCAGTCCATCCCGGAGGGTGCCATCGCCGAGTACCCGGCAGAGCTCAAGGCTGAATTCACCAAGGGCAACGCAGTCGTTGCAGTTCTGGCCATCCCGCAGGCCTAAAAGATTCGCAAGATAGATGCACGGTGGAATAAAAGACAAAATCCACCGTGCATTTAATGCATAAGAAAATGCTCTAGCTGGACCTTGCTGCGGATAGACTCACAAGGGTGAACATTCCGGAAGAATCCTTCACCCGTTCGGCCGGGCCCACCTTGGGCGTTGAATGGGAAGTAGCCCTCGTCGATCCGCACTCTTGGGATCTGGTCCCACGCGGCGCCGAGCTGATTGAACGCGTGCAGGCGGCCACGCCCGAAATCCAGCTGGAGAAGGAATTCCTCCAAAACACCGTGGAACTGGTCACCGGAATTTGCCACACGGTGCCGGAAGCAATCGCGGATTTGTCGCACAAGCTAGAGCATGTGCGTGCCGCTGCTCAAGGAATGGGCGTGGCCCTGTGGGCCTCCGGCGGGCACCCTTTCACGGACTACCGCGAGAACCCTGTCTCGGATAAGGCAAGCTACTCCGAAATCATCAACCGCACCCAGTACTGGGGCAAGCAGATGCTGCTGTGGGGAACCCACGTGCACGTGGGTATCCGCCACGAAGACCGCGTGTGGCCCATCATCAATGCGCTGATGACCAAGTATCCGCACCTGCTTGCAATCTCTGCCTGCTCGCCAGGCTGGGAGGGCATGGATACTGGTTATGCTTCCAACCGCACCATGCTCTATCAGCAGCTGCCCACCGCCGGCATGCCTTATCAGTTTGCGGATTGGCGCGAGTGGCAGGACTATATGCGGGATCAAGCCATCTCCGGCGTTATCAACCACACCGGCTCGATGCACTTCGATATTCGCCCGGCGGCAAAGTGGGGCACCATCGAGGTGCGGATCTCGGATGCCTCTTCTAATCTCCGCGAGCTTTCGGCCATCGTCGCGCTCACGCATTGCTTGGTGGTCCACTATGACCGCATGCTTGATACAGATCAGGAGCTGCCCACGCTGCAGCCGTGGCACGTGGCTGAGAATAAGTGGCGCGCCGCCCGCTATGGCATGGACGCCTTGGTGATTACCTCTCGCGCCACGGATGAACGCTGGGTCAAAGACGAGTTGGTTGACTTGGTCGAGGAGCTAACTCCTCTGGCTCGCGAGCTGGGCTGCGAGGCCGAGCTGCAGCTCATCCATGAAATCATCGAGCGCGGGGCCGGCTATGAACGCCAGCGCCGCCTCTACGAGGAGACCGGCAGCTGGCAGAAGGTCGTGGAGGCCACGAGTAAGGAGATGGATAGCCTCCGTCCGCTCTAGGCCCCTCAACTCGGCCTACTTGCGCACTACCGGAATGCGCACGTCGGTGGGGTAGTCTGCCACGTTACTCTGGCGTGCGGCATGCTTGCCGGATGGCTTGCCGTGCGGGAAGCACCCCCAAATGCCATAAACCGCGATGTAGAGGAAGCATGCAAAAGGCCACAGCAGCCATGCCCACGGATGCAGGTTCTCCATGGCCTCTAGGCCATGGGAGGACATCAAGCGCCACACCGGTGGGGAGACGAAGGGCAGCTCCACGAGCAGCAACGCCACGAAGGATGCCAGGCCCGCCAGCTGCGCACCCCAGAAGGAGGGCAGACGCTTGCCGACGGCCTCATTGACCGCCAGCATCACCCATACGCCGAGCGGTACTACCCAGACGAAGTGGTGGTACCAGGAAAAAGGCGAGACCAAGCAGGTGGCCAAGCCCGCCAGCGCCAGCGCGGCGGAGGAATTCCTATTGATCCAGGCGGTGCGCAGCGCCAGCATGGTCACCATCACCACGATGACCACGGCCAGGACCCACAGCGCGGTGTTCTCTTCGCCGTTGAGACGCGCGATGATCGAGCGCAATGACTTCGCGCCGGGGTGGTCCAGGTTGCCCACGCGATCAGAATTGAACATCTTATCCGTCCAGAAATCCCAGGCATCGGGGATCGTCCGCACTCCCACGTAGACGGTAAAGAAGAAGGTAAACACGCAAGCGAAGGCGGACCACCAGCGCTTCTGGAATAACAAAACCAGGCCCATGAAAGCAGGCGTTAGTTTCATGCCAGCGGCAAGGCCGATGCCGATGCCAGGCAGGCGCAACTTACGCGGCAGCAGGTCGAGGGAGACTAGGAACATCAAAAGGATGTTGATCTGGCCATAGAAGAAGGTGCCGTTTACCGGATCAGTAGCCAAGCTGCTTATAAGCAGCGCGAGGCCTACGAACCAAGAGGCTGGGCCCATCTTGTAGCCACGCTCGCGGATGACCAGCATGATAACGGCGAAAAGAGCGATGCCCGTGATCCACTGCCAAGTCACCATCAGGCCATGGTCGGAAAAACCAGCCATCCACTCGAAGAACCAGCCTGCAAACGGCGGGTAGGTGAAAGGAAAGTTGTGGATATACGGGGCGTCGTAAAGATCGCCGCCCGCCTTCACGTCGGCGCCGGCGAGCTGGTAGATCTTCAGGTCGAAAGGAATCCTGCCAAAGAAGGCGCGCCCGCGCTCATCCGAGACGTTGAAGCGGTAAATCACGAAGGCGGCGAAGGCCGTCAGGACAGTAGCCAACGTGGGCAAGCCGTAGAGCTTTTTCACCTGCTGTTCCCTTCAAAGGTTATTTTTTACGCAAAGCACGGGTTGCTGGTTTGTCGTTTCGGGACATCAGTTCCGGCGACCCGTAGAGGCCCTCACGGCGCGCGATTCGGGAAGTGCGCTGCGCCGTAACGGGACTCGTAATCATGGCAAACAGTACCAGCAACAACAGGATTCCCAGATCACCACGCTCTGCCGGGCCGAAGGAATCTGCGCCGGTGACGCGGAAGAATGCACCCAGGATGCTCAAGATGAGACCTGTCGTTTGCGGCTTAGAAATGGCATGCACGCGCGACATGGTGTCGGGAAAGCGCGCGACGCCGATTGCGGCTGCCAGCACCAAAAGCGCACCGGCGAGGATCAAGATGATCGAGATGATGTCGGCGAAAAGGTGATAGCTCACTAGGCATCCCTCTTTCGGAATCTGGTGACAGACACGGTGGAGATAAATCCCAAAAGGGCCACGACCAACATCGCGGAGACCACCGAGGTGTTCAGCGTCCAACAAATATAGGCGGCCATCGCGCATTGGAACATGGCCACGAACCCGTCCATGCCCACCAGGCGGTCCAGCGAATTCGGGCCGGTGATAATCCGCCAAGTGGTAATCAGGAAGGCCACGACCAAGATGCCGGCGGCAACGCCCAGAAGAATGTCATAAAGCTGGGGATCCATTAGGGGTGGCTCCTTTCAAAAATCTCAATCATGCTTGCTTCGAGCCCCGCGACGTTCGCGATTTCGCGCTCTAAAGCGGCTTCCGACGCCGCGTCCAGGACGTGGATGGTCAGCATGCGGTTGGCGATGTCGATGTCGGTTACCGTGCCGCCTGGCTGCAGGTTGTACAGGCTAACCGCCAGAGACAAGATAAACTCGCTGTCCAGGCGCATCGGCAGCTCGAGGATGGCCGTCTTCGGTGGATCTTGCGGGCGCACCGCCAGCCAGGCCACCTTGAACGAGGCGTGGAATAGGTCGATGGTCCAGCCCACCATGAATAAGGCTAGCTTGCCCCAGGAGACCTTCAGCTCGGCAATCGGCATGGCAGGCAGTGGCAGCGCAAGCACCACGAACAGGCCCACCAGTAGTCCGCCAACTAGGTTGGCTACGGTGACCTCGCCCATGAGTAGGCACCACATGGCGGTGATCCACGCGATGAACCAGGGGCGGAAGCGGTGGCGGAGTCCAGCAAATTTCATTACTTCGCCTCGCTTTCGGTGGGTTGTGATTTGGGCTGTTCCTGAGGCGCAGTTTCTATCGCCGGAGCTGGGTCCTTGATGGGCCCACGGCGTACTTCAAAAGAATCCTGCTCGTTGGTGTAGCGATCCTTCTGGTTCTTGTGCCGGGTGGGGTTATCTGCGTTATCGCCCAGGACCGCGTAGCGGTAGATGGAATCATCCTGCGCAGACTCGGCGGCGCGGCTGGTCACGCCGGAGATCGGGCCGGCCAGGAAGGTGATGGACACCGAGGCCAGCACCAGCAGGCAGGTGGAAGCCAGCATGCCAAAGGGCACGCGGCCGACGTCTTGGCGCTCGTCGAATTCGACGACATCCGTGACGTCGGAAAGCGGCGATGGATGCGCCATCACGATGTTGCCTTCCGGGGCGTCGGCGCGGTCACGCAGGAAGCCCTTGGACCAGACCAAAACCATGACGTAGAGGGTAAGCAGGGAGGTCACTACGGCACCGCCGATGACCACCCAGGCCTGCCAGGAACCCTCGTTGGCGCCGGCCTGCAGGAGGATGACCTTGCCTAGGAATCCGGAAAATGGCGGGATGCCGCCCAGGTTCATCGCCGGAATGAAATACAAGATGGCGATGAGCGGAGCGGTATAAATCAGCGAGCCCAGGCGCCGCAGGGAAGAGGTGCCGGCCTGGCGTTCGATGAGGCCGACCACCAGGAATAGTGCGGTCTGGACCAGAATGTGGTGCACGGCGTAGAAGATGGCACCGGACAGGCCCTCGGCAGTGCCCAGCGAGACGCCGAAAATCATGTAGCCGATGTGGCTGACCAAGGTAAATGACAAAAGGCGCTTGATGTCGGACTGCGCGATGGCGCCCAAGATACCCACCAGCATCGTGGCGAGGGCAACCCACATGAGCAGCTGGTCCAGCCCGCCAGCGGTGAAGATAGAGGTGCGGGCGCGGATAATCGCGTAGACGCCGACCTTGGTGAGCAAGCCCGCGAAGACTGCTGTCACCAGCGAAGGTGCGGTGGGGTAGGAGTCCGGCAGCCACGCCTCCAGCGGGAAGACGGCGGCTTTGATGCCGAAGGCGATGAGCAGCACCGAGAAAATAGCGGTGCGGGTACCGGCCGGGATTTCCTCCATGCGCATGCCAATCTGCGCCATGTTCATGGTGCCGACCGCGGCGTAGATATAGCCCAGCGCCAGCACGAATATCAGCGAGGAAGCCATCGAGACCATCACGTAGCCCACGCCCGCGCGCACGCGCGCCGGGGAAGCGCCCAGCGTCAGCAGCACGTAGGAAGCCACGAGGAAGATCTCAAAGCCGACGTAGAGGTTGAAGAGATCGCCTGCCAAGAAGGACACGTTCACGCCCATGGTCAGCAGCATGTACGTGGGCAGGAAGACCGCCACCGGCTCGTCCTTGGAACCGTCGCGAATACCCTGCGAGATGGCGTACCACATCACCGAAAACAGCACTACGGACGAGGTAAACAGCATCACGGCGGAAAGGCGGTCAGCCACCAGCGTGATGCCCACCGGCGCGTCCCAGCCGCCCACCTGGAGCGTTTGAATTCCGGCCGTATCGGCGATGAAGATCAGCAGTGCGTTCGCGGCGGCGAGCAACAGCAGCGAGAAGAATGCGATCTGGCGCTGCACGCCGGTAAAGCGTGCGCACAGCATGGTCAGGGCCGCAGCCAGTGCCGGGATTATCACCGGCATGGGGATGAGGAAGCCGGTATAGGGCAGCAGGAAGTTAACCAGCGGAAGCAGCGTCTCAGTCATCGTTTGCCTCCTTTACTGGCTCTTCGAAAAAGTTGGGGCCAAAGGCGTCGCCCTGCTTGGTGGCGCGGCCGGTGGTTGGGTCATTGGAAGCATCGTGGTCCGGTGCCGCCGCGGCGTTGCCAGGGCGGGTGGCCATCGCTGCAATCGCGGTATCTTCCGCGTCATCCTCAATGACGTCGGCGGTGCGGTAGCGGTACTGGCGGTAGGCCAGGGTCAGGATGAAGCCGGTCAGTGCCATGGAAATGACGATGGCCGTCAGAATCATGCCTTGGGCCAAGGGATCGGCGATTTGATCGCCATACTGGGCGGTCTCGCGGCCGTCGATAGGCGGCGAACCCGCCTTGCCGCCGGCCTGCAGCATGAGCAGGTTAGCGCCGTTACCGAGCAGCAAAATGCCCAGCAGCATCTTGGTCATCGCGCGGTCCAGCATGAGGTAGACGCCGGTACCGCACAGCACGCCCGCGGCGAGGAGAAGGAACAGGTTTGCTTCCATGTTTATTTCTCCTTTCCGGAGGTCATTGTTCGGCTTGCGGATTGCGCCGTGGCGCGGTTGCGCTGGCGGCGCGCGAGGGAGCGGGCGCGGTCGCGGGCGCGCTGCTTACGCATGTCCTCTTCCTCGTCGAGCTTGGCGCCCAGCGAGTTCAGGATGTAGAGCGTGAGCCCCACGACGATGAGGTAGACCCCGGCGTCGAAGACCAAGGCCGAAGGTAGTGAGACATCGCCCACCAGCGGCACCGGCAGCTTGGTGTAGCCGGTGGTCAGCGGCGGATGGCCGAAGGCAAAGGGGACTACCACCGAGGCGATCGAAATCAGCAGGCCGGTGCCCATGGTGCGCCCGCCGTCGATTGGCAGTGCCTCATCGAGCTCCGCGCGGCCGCCGGCGAGGTAGCGCAGGATGAGCGCGAGCGCGGCCACCAGGCCACCGGCGAAACCGCCGCCCGGCGTGTTGTGGCCAGAGAAGTAGAAGTAGAGCGAAAGTGCAATCATTGAGGGGAAGAGCAAGCGCGTGGTGACGTCCACCATGAGCGAACGGTTCAGCGCCTGCTCGGATTCCGCACCGGCTGCCAGCCAGCGACGCCCGGTCACGCGCAGCGTAGGACGCCGCGAGGAGCGGGTAAAGGACTGGGTGCGGTAGATCAGCGAGGCGATGCCGGTGGCCGCGATGACCAGGACGGTGATCTCGCCGAAGGTATCCCACGCACGCAGGTCCACCAGCAGCACGTTGACGGTGTTTGCGCCGTGGCCGATTTCCTTGGCCAGCTCCGGCATGAAGGTGGAGATGGACTCGCTGCGACGGGCATTGATGGAGAACATGCCCACCAAGGTCACGCTAAGGCCAACGCCAACGGCAAGCCAGGCGCGCAGGCGCGAGACCTTGGGGTCTTGCTTCCAATCGGTGTTTGCCGGCATGCGGCGCAGCACCAGCATGAACAGCACCATGATGATGGTCTCCACGAGCAGCTGGGTTAGCGCCAAATCCGGTGCGCCGTGCAGGGCGAAGATGAAGGACAGACCATAGCCGGTCACGCCGACGATGATGACGCCGGAGAGGCGGTTATCGGTCACCGTGGCCGCAATTGCCGCGACCATGATGATGACGGCGGCGACTATCTGCCATGGGTTTTCCGCGACTTCCATGTGCACGTTGGTCAGATCGCCGCGGATCAGCATGATGACCGGCAGGATCATGAGCGTGCCGAAGATGATGGACATGTTCATCTGCAGCGAACCGCGCTGGGTGGAGGCGGTGGTGCGCAGCGAGAGGGTGCGCAACGCCTGGAGCACGGAATCGTAGGCGGCGTCGGCTGAGCCCAGCGCCGGGTACTGGAACTGCCACTTGGCCACCACATTGCGCTGCCAGTGCACGATGAATCCCACCACCACGATGAGCAGCGACAGGCCCAGCGGGATGGTGATGCCGTGCCACAGTGCTAGGTGGGTGTGCTCGTGGTGGCCGAAGAGATTGTCCAGGTGCTGGTTGATGCCGAGGGAAAGCGGGTTTGGCTGCAGGCCCAAGAAGATGGTCAGCGCGGTCAAGATTGCCGGCGGAATCCACAGCAGCGGGGCGAGCGCATGCATGTTCTCCACGGCTTCGGAGGTGCCCAGACGCTCGCCGTCTTTATCCTTCTTTACGGCGAAGGCGCCCCACAGGAAACGTAGCGCATAAGCCATGGTGAGCATAGAGCCCACCACGACGCCGACGAGCAGCATGTTGCGCGGCATTCCTACGAGGAGGGACTCGTGGAGGATGGCCTCCAGCGTTGCCTCCTTGGCCACGAATCCCAGCAGCGGTGGGATACCAGCCATGGACAGCGCGGGGATGATGGCCAGCAGATACAGTCCCGGTTTAGCGCGGCCAAGGCCGGAAAGCTTGGCGATGTCGCGTGTGCCCGAGGCATGGTCGATGGCGCCGACAATCATGAACAAAGCAGCCTTGAACAGCGAGTGTGCGAAGGTCAGTGCCAGGCCTGCTTGCAGCGCCTCGCGGGAGCCGATGGCCACGATGGAGGTGATAAAACCCAGCTGGGAGACGGTGCCATAGGCCAGAATCAGCTTGAGGTCGCGTTGCTTGAGCGCCATCCAGCCGCCCAACAGCATGGTGAATAGACCCAGCGGAATGAGGACGAGATGCCAGGTGGCGACCTCATGCAGCTCAGGGGCGAGGCGGGTGACCAAGTAAATACCCGCCTTCACCATTGCCGCGGAGTGTAGGTAGGCCGAAACCGGTGTCGGCGCTGCCATGGCGCCGGGCAGCCAGAAATGGGCGGGAGCGATGGCGGACTTGCTGATCGCACCGGCCAGGATCAGGACGATAGCGATCGTGATATAAGGCGTCTGTGTGATCTGCTCGAAATCTGCGAGTGCGCTGAAGGTCCACTGGCCGGTCTGTCGGCCCAGCAAAATGATGCCCATGAGCATCGCCAGGCCGCCCAGGGTGGTGATCATCAATGCCTGCTGGGCCGCACGCCTCGAGGAAGCTCGTTCTCCGTAGTAGCTAACGAGGAGGAAGGAAAGCAGGGAAGTGATTTCCCAGAAGACGTACATCATCAAGATGTTGTCTGAAACCACCAAGCCAAACATGGCGGTGGCAAAGGCAGTCATCTGCGCGCCAAACATCGCAAGGCGCCGCCGGGTTTGGTCGAAGTAGCCCCAGCAGTACAAAAGCACGAGCGCGCCCATACCTAAGATGATGAGGCTAAATAGCGCCGATAGCCCATCCATCCGCAGGGTGATGTTGAGGTTGGCGTCCGGCATCCATTTCAGGTTGTACTGCAGCGAGTTGCCGTCATTGAACGTGGAGTTTGTCAGCTGGCTGAGTACCCAGAAAAAACCCGCGCCCGGGGCGATGGCAAGAATGCCGAAGGCAGGCCTGCCCAAGTAATAGATCAAAAATGGCGCGAGGACTGTGGCCAGAATTAGAGCACTCAGCACTGCTATCACAGTTAAGCCGGATCTCCTTTGCAAGATGGAGACGCGCGAGCATTTTTAGGCGCACGTGCGACGTTGTGTGTACACGAAATCGAGCATGCGCCGATGAAGACATCTAGGCCACCGAAAAGACCTGGTTGATGAACCACTGTGAAAAGGAAACCCCACTAGAGGGGTGCCGCTGGCAGCGTCAACGCCCTGCCTTAAAAGAAAGTAGGGGGCGTATCACATTTGGCGCAGCCAATACGGCCACTATACCGGCATAACCAGCAAAAGTCACTGATTTTTAATCAGGCAGTATTATATGGGGCTATTTTGGCTGAACACAGCCTCAATAGCCCCACGAGTTCAACGCAGCCACAGCGTCTGCTGTGCGGTCTGCCGCGCGATTAGGCGAAGCGCTGGAGGAAATAAGCCTCGGCGGTGGCGATCTTTTCGATCTCGTTTGGATCGACGGACTCGTTTGCCGAGTGGATGGTGGCCTGTGGATCCTCCACGCCGAAAAGCGCGATCTCTGCGTTCGGGTGCTTTTCCTGCAGCTCCACGGTCAGCGGGATGGAACCGCCCATGCCCTGGGAGCTGGTCGCAGTGCCGTATGCCTCAGCCAGGCACTCGCCGAGCAGCGCTGCGGCTGGCTTTGTAGGATCGGTCTCGAAACCGCGGTTGGCCTCCAGAATGTCGACCTTGATGTGAGCGCCCCACGGAACGTGGTTCTTCAGGTGCTCGGCAACTGCCTCGGCGGTGGCGCGCGGATCCATGGTGGCCGGGGTGCGCAGGTTCAGTTTTGCAGCGGCGGTAGCTGGAACGGCATTGACGGCCTCGGTAACTGGGGTAGAGGTAAAACCGGTGACGGTCACGGCCGGGCGTGCCCAGATCATGTCAGCGATTTCGGTGGCGCCGGCCGGATCTTGTGAGCCCATGATTTCGGTGCCCTCAAGCATCTGCGCGTCGGTACGGAAATCTTCCGGCTTATAAGCGGTGGTCTGGCCCTCAGCCAGAGGCCAGGTGCCGGCGCAATCGACGCCGTCGATAGTGGTGCGTCCGTGCTCGTCGCTCAGGGAATCGAGTGCGCGCATCAGCGCCTTAACGGCATCTGGAGCGGCGCCGCCGAACTGGCCGGAGTGTACGCCGGCTTCGAGGGTGTCTACCTGGACATAAATCTGCGCGCCGCCGCGCAGGGAGGTGGTCAGCGTGGGCTGGCCAGCCTTGGCGTTGCCGGCATCGGCGATGAGGATGGCGTCGGCAGCGAAAAGCTCCGGGCGCTCCTCGATGAGTGCGGACAGGCCCTCGCCGCCGCGTTCCTCAGAACCCTCGATGAGGAAGGTCAGGTTGAGGTCGGTGCCACCGTTTGCATCGATAGCGCGCAGGGCGGCCAGGTGCATGGCGATGTTGCCCTTGCAGTCTGCCGCGCCGCGGCCGTACCAGCGGGTATCGCCGGAAGGTGCAGTGCGCTCGGTCAGGGTCAGCGGGTCAGATTCCCATGGCTCGCGTGGGCCGACCGGGACTACGTCGTAGTGGGAGTAAAGCAGGACGGTCTTGGCACCCTCTTTGCCGGCGCGCTTGCCGACGAGCGCGGTAGAACCGTCCGCAGTCTTCACCGCCTCGACCTTGACGCCGGCGTCAGTAAGGGTCTTCTCAACCCACTGCGCTGCCTTCTGGGCTTCTTCCTCGAGGCCCGGCTCGTTGTGTACGGAGTTGAAAGAAACGAGTTCTTTGAGCTGCGCGAAGATATTCGCGCGATCATTTGCGATGTAGTCAGAAATAGCAGTCATGTTGTCCAACATACTCGCAGGCTTGGACACGCACGCCAGGTGCTGTTTGGGGAACCTGTCCGAAAATTAGTATTGCCTGAACGTTTGAGATCGTGCCCGGGTGAACTAGAGTTCTAAGAATATTTAATTCCGATAATTAAATACACATACCTTCACATTGGTTTCTCGTTAGAAAGGTCTCGGCATGGCACACGACGCCGTCCAGGCTTCCCCCGCTTCTGCGTCCCACTCACCAGGGGCAACAGACAATGATGCAAGTTCTTTGCGCGAGCTGACGCTGCGCGGCATCCTAATCGGCGGACTCATCACGTTGGTCTTTACCGCAGCCAACGTCTATCTCGGCCTCAAGGTCGGCCTGACCTTCGCCACCTCGATTCCGGCAGCCGTTATTTCTATGGCTGTGCTGCGTCGCTTTGCCGGGCACAATGTCAAAGAAAACAACATTGTGCAGACCATCGCTTCTGCGGCCGGCACTCTTTCTGCCATCATCTTCGTCCTGCCGGGCCTGGTCATGGTGGGTTACTGGAAGGGATTTAGTTTCTGGGAGACCGCAGCTGTCTGCGCCATCGGTGGCGTGCTCGGCGTAATGTACTCGATCCCGCTGCGCCGCGCGCTGATTACCAGCTCTGACCTGCCCTACCCGGAGGGCGTTGCCGCCGCTGAGGTTCTCAAGGTAGGCGATGGTAACGGTGCGTCGGAAGTCGCTGCGGAAGAAAACGCCCAGGGCTTGCGCGTCATCTTGGTTGGCGGTGTTATCTCCGCGGTGATGGCGCTGTTGGCTGCGATGAAGGCTGCAGCCTCCTCAGTCTCGACCTACTTCAAGCTGGGTTCTGGTGCCACCACCTTGGGTACTTCGCTGTCGCTGGCTCTTATCGGTGTGGGCCACCTCGTTGGCCCGGCTGTCGGCTTTGCCATGCTCATCGGCGTCATCATTTCCTACTTCTTCCTGCTGCCGATGCACACTGCGGGCGACGTCTCTGGCCTGGACGCCACTGCGCTGGCTGATACCGTCGATTCCGTTTTCTCCGGCGAGATCCGCTTCATCGGTGTCGGTGCCATGGCCATCGCCGCGATCTGGACGCTGATCAAGATCACTGGCCCGATCATCAAGGGCATTTCTGAGTCTCTGGCTTCCTCCCGCAAGCGCAAGGAAGGCCACACCGTCGACGTCTCCGAGCGTGACATCCCGTTCCCGTACGTGCTTGGCACCATCGTCATCTTGATGGTTCCGATTGCGCTGCTGCTGTGGGACTTCGTACGCGGCACGGATATCCACGAGCACATGGGCGTGCTGATTACGGTCTCGGTGCTGTTTACCTTGCTGGTTGGCCTCATCGTCGCTTCCGTGTGCGGCTACATGGCGGGGCTGATTGGTGCGTCTAACTCGCCGATTTCTTCCGTTGGCATCATCGCCGTGCTGGCTGCCTCGCTGCTGATTGCCGCGGTAACTCGCGGCAGCAGCGCGGACCCGCTTTCGCTGGTGGCTTATACCCTCTTCACCGCGGCCATCGTCTTCGGCATCGCCACGATTTCGAATGACAACCTGCAGGACCTGAAGACCGGTCAGCTCGTCGGCGCGACACCGTGGAAGCAGCAGGTTGCGCTGATTATTGGCGTCCTTTTCGGCTCCGTTGTCATTCCCCCGATCCTGCAGATCATGCTCAACGGCTTCGGCTTCCAAGGCATGGAAGGCGCGGGGGAGGACGCTCTCGCTGCCCCGCAAGCTGCGCTAATGTCTTCGGTGGCATCGGGCATCTTCGATAACTCCCTGGACTGGAACCTCATCTTCACCGGTGCCGTCATCGGCGCGGTTCTCATTGTTGTTGATGAAGTTCTGCGTAAGACCACCAAGAAGTTCTCCCTGTCCCCGCTGGCCGTGGGCATGGGCATGTATCTTCCGGCCGCGCTGACCATCATCATCCCGATTGGCGCAATCCTGGGTTACTTCTACGATAAGTGGGCGGCAAGGCAGGCTAATCCGGACTTCTCCAAGCGCATGGGTACCTTGCTGGCAACCGGCCTCATCGTTGGTGAGTCTCTGTTCGGCGTGGTCAATGCTGCCATCATCGCGGCAGCCGGCGGCGAGTCCCCGCTGGAGATCTTCGAAGGTGGCACCTCCGCTAACGTCTTCGGCCTCATCCTGTTCATCACAGTGCTGGGCTTTATTTACCGTTGGACCGCCAAGAAGGTGAAGAAGGCTGAGTAGAACCGCGAAAACGCGAAGAACTCAATAAACTTCGCAAACTCCGCAACTTAATTTCTGACACGAACACCCTCCGGAACGCTCACAGCGAACGTACTGGAGGGCGTTCGTGTCTTTCCTTGCACTCGTAGTGGTCGAGTGCCAGAATGGTCGCTAGCACTCCCACCGGGTAAGTGCCAGAAAATCTCATCTATGTGGTTGAGGCTGGTTAACACTCACCAGCCGTGCCGTCGCGGGCGTCCGTATAGATACAGACGTGAGTGTCGTCCTAAACAAATCAAGGAGCACAAACACAATGGCAAAGCTTATTGCTTTCGATGAAGAGGCACGTCGCGGCCTTGAGCGTGGTCTGAACACGCTGGCCGACGCAGTAAAGGTCACCCTCGGCCCGAAGGGTCGTAACGTCGTCCTGGAGAAGTCCTGGGGCGCTCCGACCATCACCAACGATGGCGTCTCCATCGCTCGCGAGATCGAGCTGGAAGATCCTTATGAGAAGATCGGCGCTGAGCTGGTTAAGGAAGTAGCAAAGAAGACTGACGATGTTGCCGGTGACGGCACCACCACCGCTACCGTTCTGGCACAGGCACTCGTACGCGAGGGTCTGCGCAACGTTGCAGCAGGCTCCAACCCGATGGGCATCAAGCGCGGCATCGAGACCGCTACCAAGGCAGTCGTTGACTCCCTGCTTTCTTCCGCTAAGGAGATTGAGACCCAGGAAGAGATCGCTACCACCGCTGGTATCTCCGCCGCTGACCCGGCAATCGGCGCCAAGATCGCTGAGGCTATGTACACCGTGGGTAACGGCTCCGTGAACAAGGACTCCGTTATCACCGTTGAAGAGTCCAACACCTTCGGCGTGGACCTCGAGGTAACCGAGGGCATGCGCTTCGACAAGGGCTACATCTCCGGCTACTTTGCAACCGACATGGAGCGCCAGGAGGCAGTCCTCGAGGATCCGTACATCCTGCTGGTTTCTTCCAAGATCTCTAACATCAAGGACCTCGTTCCGCTGCTGGAGAAGGTCATGCAGACCGGCAAGCCGCTGCTGATCATCGCCGAGGACGTTGAAGGTGAAGCACTGTCCACCCTCGTCGTGAACAAGATCCGTGGCACCTTCAAGTCCGTTGCTGTTAAGGCTCCGGGCTTCGGCGACCGCCGCAAGGCTACCCTGCAGGATATGGCTATCCTGACCGGCGGCCAGGTCATCTCCGAAGAGGTTGGCCTTTCCCTCGAGACCGCTGAGATTGAGTACCTCGGTCAGGCACGCAAGGTTGTTGTTACCAAGGATGACACCACCATCGTCCAGGGCGCTGGCAACCAGGAGCAGATCGACGGCCGCATCAAGCAGATCCGCGCTGAGATTGAAAACTCCGATTCTGATTACGACCGTGAAAAGCTGCAGGAGCGCCTGGCCAAGCTGGCTGGCGGCGTTGCTGTCCTGAAGGTCGGCGCTGCAACTGAGGTGGAGCTCAAGGAGCGCAAGCACCGCATTGAGGACGCAGTCCGTAACGCAAAGGCTGCCGTTGAAGAGGGCATCGTTGCCGGCGGTGGCGTCGCCCTCCTGCAGGCTGCTTCCGCTCTGGATGCGCTGAATGACCTGACCGGTGATGAAGCAACCGGCGTCAAGATCGTTCGTGAGGCACTGTCTGCGCCGCTGAAGCAGATTGCTCACAACGCTGGCCTGGAGCCGGGCGTTGTTGCTGACAAGGTTGCATCCCTGCCAGCAGGCGAGGGTCTGAATGCAGCTACCGGCGAGTATGTTGACCTGATGTCCGCTGGCATCAATGACCCGGTCAAGGTCACCCGCTCCGCACTGCAGAACGCTGCTTCCATCGCAGCGCTCTTCCTGACCACTGAGGCTGTCGTTGCTGACAAGCCGCAGCCTGCTGGTGCAGGCGCTGGCATGCCTGACGCTGACGCTATGGGCGGCATGGGCTTCTAATAGAGCCCAAACCTCGAAAGGCACTCATTTGGCTCCGTGCGAGCTAGATGCCGCCGATTTAAAGCGTCCTACGAGAGATAAAGAACGTCTCTCGTAGGGCGCTTTCGCGTGTCGCTACACGGAAAAGATGAAAAGTGCGTTTCCAAACCTCAACTTTCACACTGAATAACAATTTTCTCAGCCAGTGGTCCATTTTTGAGGCTGAATGGCGGTTGATTGGTTGCGCCTTCGCCTCTATTTGACTGCCTGGAACTCCGGGCGAAAGCGAAAACGGCCAATCTGGGGTCTTTGGTGCACCCCCGCATTAGGGCAATTTTGAAACTGATTTCCCGCTGAATTTCTGAATTTTGGACCGTGTTCATCGGAGCGTTCCTGATGTTTGTTACGCACGTTTACCAAAGAATTTGATCAATTCTGTCCAGCGTCAGAAAACCCGCTGGTAATAGGCATATCGATTAACTTTTGGGCAAGAAATGACTTAGAGTATGCTGTGTATAAAGTGACGGCTGGGAACTATGGGGAGCTTTCCCGGGGCTTAAAAACTCAAGAGTTTCGGATTGATCTTTGAGCGCTGTGTGACAAAATAGTTACTTGTGACGCCCACAGAGGGTGTCTGCAAATCCGCAATACCCTCGGGTGTAAGAACCCGAAACCTATTCAAGGAGTTCATTATGGACCTCTCCATGATTCAGACCCACCTCGACAACTTCGTTGACACCTGGGAAGGCTGGGGCAAGATCCTGGGCAACGTTGGTTCCTTCTTCCAGAACACCATCAAAGTCTTCGACTTCCTGTCCTCCGAGCCTGAGGCATCTGACTTCTTCCCAGGCACCTCTTCCCTGATTGCTGAGAACAAGTAATTCATTTACTTCTCATCGGGGCCTTTTAGGTTCTGATCTTCAATCTTCCAATACTAGTCCTAAGGAGATAAAATGGACGGCTTCATTAACTTCGCAATCGGTTCTTCCGAGTTCGCAAACGACCTGAACATCTACGCAACCCTGATCGATCCGCTCGTTCAGATTGCTAAGGGCGCTTCCCAGCTGATCGGCATGTTCGTCTAAGAACATCCATCGCGTAAGCGATTCTAAGAGCCTCACCTTTTGGTGGGGCTCTTTTGCTATGTCTGGGTGGGGGAGACCTTAGGGGTAAATCGGTAGAGTTGCAGTGTAATTTAACGCGCCGAATAGTTGGGTGACCGGTAAACTTTTAAGTATGGCTGATATTAAAGACGACGAACTTCCCGAGATCGACCTTGCTAAGACCGACGGCTACGTCGTCGATGATTCTGATGAGGATGACCCGGCGCTGATCATGCCGGACGGTTCCCCCATCGATACCTGGCGAGAGAACTACCCTTACGAAGAGCGCATGACGCGTGATGAGTATGAGGCCACCAAGCGTGCGCTCCAAATCGAGCTGCTGAAGTGGCAGAACTGGACCAAAGAAACCGGCCAGCGCCACATCATCTTGTTTGAGGGCCGTGACGCCGCTGGCAAGGGTGGCACCATCAAGCGCTTCAACGAGCACCTGAACCCGCGTGGTGCGCGCACCGTCGCACTGGAAAAGCCCTCCCCGCGTGAGTCCACCTCCTGGTACTTCCAGCGCTACATTCAGCACTTCCCAGCAGGCGGCGAAATCGTCTTCTTCGACCGCTCCTGGTACAACCGCTCCGGCGTCGAGCGCGTCATGGGCTTTTGCACCGAGTCCCAGCACGCAGAGTTCCTGCGCGAGGTGCCAATGCTCGAGAACATGATTCTTGGTTCCGGTATTTCCCTGACCAAGCTGTGGTTCTCCGTTACTCGTAAGGAGCAGCGCACCCGCTTCGCTATTCGTCAAATTGACCCAGTGCGTCAGTGGAAGCTTTCCCCGATGGACCTGGCGTCCCTCGACAAGTGGGACGACTACACCTCTGCGAAGGAGGAGCAGTTCCGCTACACGGATACTGAAGAATCGCCGTGGATCACCATCAAGTCCAACGACAAGAAGCGCGCCCGCATTAACGCTATGCGCTACGTGCTCTCCAAGTTCGAATACACCAACAAGGACCATGAACTGGTCGGCGAGCCTGACCCGCTCATCGTTATGCGCGGCCGTGACCAAATTGGTGACTAACGTTAGTTTCGCCGTGAGGCCCTAGGTTGGCTCTAACGCCGAAAGGCTGGACGCACGATGCATCCAGCCTTTTGCTTTGCGCCCCATCGCCCTAAGTACCAAATCGTGGGGCCTACGATGGTGGCGGTTGAATCTTCCCACGATATGGCATCTAGGCAGGCAAGCCGGCGAAAAATGCCGCTGCAGCCAATTCCGCAGAGGATAATCGGCGGCAGGCCGGGCCTAGTCCCACGGCTCAATTGGATTGCCCTGCCATACGGAGTTGGCGGGCACGCGGTCGCCGCGCATGACGAGCGAGCCGGGGCCGACGGTGCCGGCGTCGCCAAGCAGCGATGCTGGCAGTGCGACCGAGTGGGCAGCAAGGGTCGCGCCGTCTTCGATGGTGACGGTATCCAAGCTCATAACGCGGTCCTGGAAGAGGTGGGTCTGCACCACGGTGCCGGGGCCCACGGAAGCGCCCTTGCCCACGTAACAGAGATCCGTCTCCGGGAACCAGTAGGAATCGATCCAGGCGCCCGCGCCGATCTTTACGCCCAGCGCGCGCAGGCCGAGATTGATCTCCCCAGTGCCCAGCGTGTGCTGGAAGAACCACGGCGCCGCGACGGCCTCAACGAAGGTGTCCTGCAGCTCGTTGAGCCACACGAACGCGGACCACAGTGGGTGGTCGGCCGCGCGGTGCTTGCCCACGCAGATCCACTTCACGGCCACGGTGATAGCCATGCTGACCGCGCCAATTGCCATAAGCAGCAGTCCAGAGACAGCCCAGGCAAGGCCCACACCGTAGTTATCCACGAGCACGTACATGGTGGCTAACGTTGCTGCCAGCAGCATCGCCGAGGTCATCGGCGCGAGCAGGCGCATGGTCTCAACGAGACCGCGGGCCGCCTTCACTCCGAAGCCAGGGTTATAGGTCAGGGACTCGCCCTGTACGCCCTCAACGCTGGCCTCCACGCGGCGCATGCGCTCCGGCGGCGAACCCCACCAGTTCGAGCCCGACTTGGACTTCTTCGGCGTCGAGGAGAGCACCGCAACCAGCGAGTTCTTACCCAGCTTGCGGCCCGGGCCCGTGATGCCGGAGTTGCCCACGAAGGAGCGCTTGCCCACCTTGGTCTCGCCCGTGAGCATCCAGCCGCCGCCCAGCTCGTAGCCGCCGATCATCGTGTCGTCGGCCAGGAAGGCGCCGTCCTTGATGTCCGTCAGCTTCGGAATCATCACTGCTGTGGAAATCTCCACGTCTTTGCCGATCTTCGCGCCCAGCGAGCGCAGCCACGTCGGGGTTAGCTGCGAGGCGTAGAGCGGGAAGAGCGTCGTGCGGGCTTCGTCCATGAGACGCTCAACGGACCACAGGCGCCAGCCGGCAGCAGACCGTACCGGAGCCACGCCAGGCTTGAGGCCGATGGACAGAATCCGCACGCCCAGCCAGGTCTGCGCCATGAAGCAGGCGAATGCCGCCAGTGCGCCTAGCGGCGCGAAGAAGATCGAGCCGATGAAGTCGTTGCCCGCGGTCATGCTAAGGCCTGCGACAACGACGGCCGCGCCCACAGCGAGAGCTACCACCGGTTGGATGGCTAGCAGGATCGACGTTGCGCCGTAGAACGCAACCCACCACGGGCGGCGCTTCGGCGGCTCGGCGGGGAAGCGGTGCTTGGAGCGGCCTACCTTCTTGGCAGGCGAACCGGACCAGCGCTGACCGTCCTTGATCTTCTTTCGAGCCGTGACCGTGGAGCCGGCCTCCACGTGGGCGTACTTGCCCACATTGGTGCCCGGCAGCAGGGTAGATCGCGCACCAACGCGCGCGCCTTCGCCAACGTTGATGGCGCCAACGTGCAGTACGTCGCCGTCGAGCCAGTAGCCAGAAAGATCCACTTCCGGCTCGATAGCCGCGTGGTCACCCAACTTGAGCAGGCCCGTCACCGGGGGAAGAGAGTGCAGGTCAACGCCGCGGCCAATCTTCACGCCGAGTAGGCGCGCGTAGTTGTTCACCCACGTCGCGCCCGCAATCGAGCGCGAGCCCGAGGCATCAGTCCAGCGCTCCGCGGCCCAAATGCGCAGGTGCGCCGAGCCTCCGCGCGGGTAGTCGCCCGGCTTGATTCCCGCAGTGATAAGGCGCGCGCCGATGCCGCCTATCGGGATGCGGCCAATCGGAGTCGCAAAGAGCACCACCATGACGGCAACCAGCCACCACGGGGTAGTCAGCGCCCAATCCGCACCGAGCGCGTTCGCCACATTCGAGCCAAGCAGCAGCCAGGTCAGCCACGAAGTCGCAGCCAAGGTCATCACCGGAATCTGGATGAGCGTCTGCACCACGCGCGTGCCCATGCCCACCTTGCGCACCGTGCGTTTGGGCGCAGCCGAAGGCCGCTCCTCGACACCGCCGATGTGCTCGGCCAGCGAGCCTAGGCGCGGGTGGTCGTAGAGGTCACGCACCGCCACGGTGGGGTAGCGCTCACGGATGCGGCCTACCAACGTCGCCGCGGCCAGGGAGGTACCGCCCAGGGAGAAGAAGTCCGCGTTCTCATCCGAGACGGAAACGCCCAGCGTTTCCACCCACAGTTGCGCCAGCCACTGCTCGGTCTGGGTAAGGCCCGCGGCCTCCACACCAACGCCTGGAAGTGGCCACGGCAGGGCTTTCTTATCCACCTTGCCTGAGGTGCGCACCGGCAGCTCTTCCATCACGCAGATGCGCGGGACGAGTGCAGCCGGCATGGTCTCGGCCAGACGCTCGTGTGCGGCTTTTTCGTCAAAGCCCTTCGCCTCATCCTCCAAGGAAACGTAGCCCACCAGCACGGACTCGCCGCCCGGCGTCTTCTGCACTGCCACCGCGGAGTTATAGACGTTCGGCAGGGCCGCCACGTTGGCTTCGACCTCGCCGAGCTCGATGCGCCTGCCGCCAATCTTGACCTGGTCATCGATACGACCCACGAAGTACAGGCCGTCTTCCTCCAGACGGACGTGGTCGCCCGTGCGGTACGCGCGCTCCCACGCCATAGAGTCCAGCGGCGCGTACTTTTCCGCATCCTTTGCCGGATCCAAGTAGCGAGCCAAGCCGACGCCGCCGATAACCAGCTCGCCGACTTCGCCCACGCTCACCGGGAAGCCTTGCTTATCCACGACCACCAAGTCCCAGCCGTTCAAAGGCAAGCCGATGGAAACCGGCTGGCCCGGCACCATGCGCTGGGCACAAGCGACGACCGTCGCCTCCGTCGGGCCGTATGTATTCCACATCTCACGCTCGTCTGTTGCCAGGCGGTCTACCAGCTCCTGGGAACAGGCCTCGCCGCCGACGATGAGCAGGCGGATATTGTCCAGCGCCTCTGCCGGCCACAGGCCCGCCAAGGTCGGCACCGTGGAAACAACCGTGATGTCGCGGCGGATGAGCCACGGGCCTAGGTCCATGCCGGAGCGCACCAAAGAGCGTGGCGCCGGCACCAGGCAGGAACCGTGGCCCCAGGCCAGCCACATCTCCTCACAAGAAGCGTCGAATGCCACTGACAGCCCGGCTAGCACACGGTCGTCGGGGCCCAGCGGGCCATGTGGGTGATCGACCAAAAACAGTGCGGCCTCGGCATCCACGAAAGCGGCCGCGGAGCGGTGGGTGACGGCCACGCCCTTCGGCTTGCCCGTGGAACCGGAGGTAAAGATGATCCACGCGGTGTCATCCGGCGTCGGTGCACCCTGGTGGGCGTCCTTTCCTACGCGCTCAGCTGAACGCAGCGATCGGAAGCCCTCATCCGTAAACAGGCCATCGATGTCGGCCTCGCCAAAGACCATCTCGGCGCGCTCGTCGGGATCGTCTGCGTCGACCGGCACATAGGCCGCGCCCGCAGCCAAGGTGGCCAGAATCGCGAGATAGAGCTCTCGCTTGCCGGAGGTCATGCGGATGCCGATGCGGTCGCCGCGGCAGACGCCGTTGGCCTGCAGCTCGGCGGCCCATGCCTGGACATCGGTGATGAGCTCTGAGTAGGTGAGCACCTCGCCGTCGTCAAGCGCGGCGGCGTCCGGGTTTAGCTCTGCAGTGGTTTGCACGATGTCCCACAGTGTGCGCTCGCGCGGCGCGCGATCCCGCAACAGGTATTGCTCCGGAACATGCACGAAGCCCGCGCCGGGCTGCCGGGAATCTAAAAGGTCTTCGGGCAGCGCGTGGCGCCCGGTACTAGCGTCCTCTTCCGCCATTTAAGCATCACCCTCGCTTGAAGACATGATGGCGCGGGCCAGCTTGCGCAGGTGCTTGAGCTGCTTGGAGGTGGACTCGTCGAGGGCTTCGTCCTCGGCTGCGGCGACGAGCTCCGCGAGCTCCTTGTGGGCCTTCACGCCTTTCTTGGTGGAGGCCACGATCTGACGGCGGCGATCCTTGGGGTCGCGCTCGCGCTTGGCCCAGTTGCGCTCTTCCAGGGAATCGATGAGGCGCACCATGTCGGAGGCGTCGATCGCGAGGGTCTCGGAGAGCGCGGACTGGGAAGCAACGTCACCATCGACGAGGCAGGTAAGTACCCAGTACTCGCGGATGGTGGTCTGCCGGGTGCTGAGCGCTTGCTCGACGCCGTCGCGGGTGCGGCGGCGGAGGCGCTCCAGCTGGAAGGAAGGAGACTCTAGGAGCGCGGTAGGGATGGAAATAGAATTCAATGAAGGCATGCCGATGATTCTAACGCGCCTACGGCGGAACACCTAAATTATGGGTTATGGCCCATTAGTTTTACGCCGAGGCTAGCTTCTGAACAATGAGGGTGTTAAGGGATACGCCCTCTCGCTCCGCTTCAATGGTGAGGCTCCGGTGGAGCGATTGAGGGATGCGAAGGTTGAACTTTCCGGAAAAGCTGCGTTGGCCAAAAGGTTCTGGGGCTTGCTCATTGTTGCGTTGCATATCTTCTAGAGTTTCTTCGACGATGCTGCGCAGCTCGGACTCAGCGGTAGCTGCAGTGGAGTCGAGCCATGACAAGGAGGGGAACTCTAGGACTGTGGCAACGAATTCTCCATCCTCTTCGGACCACGCGGTTTGGTAGGTGTATTTGTCTGCGAGGTTCATGGTCTGCTCCTAGAAATAGAAGTCGCACTCAAGTTGCAGCTCAGAGAAGCGAACATTATTCCGAGAAGTCCGCATCTTGATGAGGATCTTTTCTATCTTTGAAACCACACAGTAGTGGTACCGTAAATGGTACCACTACTGTGTGGGGTAAACCATGGGACAACCTTGGGCCTTCCAACCATCCGTTCCGCCCTCGACGTTGATGACGTCCCAGCCCTTGGTGTGCTCCAAGTACTGGCATACCTGCATGCTGCGCCCGCCAAGGTGGCAGATGACGTAGACATCGCGGTCCGAGTCAATCTCGTCGAGGCGCTCGACAAGTTCGCCCATCGGAATGTGCGTGGCGCCTTGAGCATGCTCGGTGTTCCACTCGTGGTCCTCGCGGACGTCGATAAGCTGGGCGTTCTCAGGTACTTCCTGTGGCGTTACGTTTCTCATGCCCCATACCCTAGTCACGCGGAGGGCCTAGTGTTGCTACTCCACTCGTCGCGTCCATGGAAGAGCTTCAAACTCTGCGCGGTCTCCGTTCACAAACCGCTCAAGGAGGGACAAGGCTTCGTCGATGTCCTCAAGGAGCATCTGGAAGCTTTCCTCCTCACCGTTGTTGTGGCCCCATTCGACGAGGTAGCGCGCTGCTCCTGTTTCTGAGGGTTCCACGCGGTCGACCTGGCAGTAATCGCCCGGAACTATTCGGTCAAAGGCCGCTACCCACGCTCCCACTTCGGGGAAGCCGTCCTGGCGAACTGCTTCGAGAAGGTCATCGTTGAAAAGATATGCGGCCGAGCCGAAGACCGTGGCATTGACCATGAAGCGCTCTTCCTCAGGGATATCTGAGGACGACTTCTGATCTTGCCAATTCACTTTGTCCACCAATTGCGCTGGGGAGTAGGTGAATTCAACCATCACACCCAGAGCAAGGGGCAGTGGGGTAGAAGGGATTTCGTGTAGTTTCCCGTCGGGGGTGACAAGGTCAAGCGAAACGTTGTCGCCCGTGTAGGTGGTTGCCAAGGTATAACGCTCCTGGAAGTCCACCTGACTCCCGGATCGAACCTCAAGCTTCCATCCTGTGAAGAAGCGAAGCCCAGCTTCGAGTACGGAGGAGGATGTAGCCACCTCCCAAGTGTTCACATACAACTTATCCGCGAGTAGCTTCAACTGGCAGCTCTCAGCCCCTGGAAGCGGCTTGCCCGACGGGTTATACAGCGCCAGGGAATCATCGACAACAAGCGAAATGCCATAGTCCTGTGCCAGATGAGTTAGTCTCTCGATCGTGACCGTCCTGACGTCAGCAGGGATGAGCAGCCGAGTAAGTGCTTGGGCCTCTACCTGTTCCTCAGCGAGGAGGATTTCGCTTCCGAGCTTTGTGTTAATCCTCTCAATGTATTTCTGCATCCGAGGGCTGGGCTCGCCATTATGGTCAGCGCGGATGCGGTGCATCATGCATACTGATGCTTCAGTCCACTGTTCCTCGCGCTCTGGTAGCTCCATTGCTGTGACCGTGGTGTACGGCGCGGGATCCGAAGATGAAGAGTCCGGGAAGACCGTGGAAATCATCTCGCCGTTGCCGTCTAAATAGTGCTCCGCCACTGCGATGACTTCGTCTGCAATATCGAAGGTCTGCACATTGTCGGTGCCGAGGTTATCGTAAACCTTTGCGGTCCACTGTCCCTGTGCATTGCGGCCGTAGGCCAGGGAAAATGTTGGCCATTTGTGCAGGTGGACCATCACGCCTTCGGGGAGCTCCTTCACCGCGTCCAGCCGGCGCCAGGGTGTTTCGTGGCGGACTGAAGGATCCAGGATAGGTTTTGATGCGCGCTGAGAAAGCGGCTCCCATGCGAATTCTTCGATCAACGGGTTGCGATCACTGAAGGAAAGCAGAATTTCTCGTGCTTCTTCGTAAGTATCGACAGTGAGTGTGCGGAATACCGGTTCAGTGGCCTCTGGAGGGAGGCTGGACCATATCAGTTCGAACTGGCCGCTTGCGCGCACGTGCATGGACATTTCGAGGCCGTAGCTTCGTTCTTCCGAGCCATAGTTGATTACCTGAATCCACGTCTGTTCGGACACCGGCAGGCGGAGTGCGTCTTCAAAGGCGCGATCAAGCATAGGTCTGCTGACCTGTCGCCACATAGTTCCCATGCAGTTCCTGATGGAGGAAAGGCCATTGCTGCTCGTGGGGATTCCAGTCGCATTAAAGAGGATGTCTGTGGTTCCAATGAAGACCACCAAGCCGTGGTAATACGCCAACAAAGCTAGCTTTTCTTGGAGCTCTAAATTGCTGGAATCCATCGTGACCGTGACGGCCGAATGCGCGGGCACGTCCTGTTCGAAGAACTTGGAGAGTGCCGCCGATGCCTCTTCCATTTCTGGATCCGGCTTACGAAAGGAATCCAGCCCTTCCGTCTGTATTAACTCCAGAAAATAGTCATGGTCGGCAATCAATTCTTTCTTAAAGCGCACGATGTTGAGCTGCACATCCATTAAGCGGGGTCCTTCCGGGGTGGGTTGGGTAAGGGCACGAACAAGCTTATATGTCTTGCGTCACAGTTTCCTTGGGATCCTGTGGACGGTCTCTGTCAGGGTGCTCTTGTCGACGGTGGGCGGGCGCGGGCTTTAGCGGTGCGCTGAGAGGTACTCCAAGATTGCCTTGACGCGGCGGTTGTCTTCGCTGGGATCTAAACGCAGCTTGGTGAAGATATTGGAGACGTGCTTGGCCACCGCGGCGGAAGAAAGGACGAGCTCGGCGGCGATGTCCTTGTTGGACTTGCCGCGGGACATGAGTTCGAGCACCTCGAGCTCGCGCGGGGTGAGCTCACCCAAGCCGCTGCGTCCGGAGCTCATTAAAGCCTGAGCCACGGTGGGGTCGATGACGGTGCCGCCCTGGGCCACCACGTCCAGGCTGGAGAGGAAGTCCCGCACTTCGGAGACGCGGTCTTTCAGAAGGTAGCCGGTGCCGGCATCGGGGGAGTCGAAGAGCTCCACCGCGTATGCGGGGGCCACATATTGGGAGAGCACCATGACGGGCAGGCCCGGGTATGCGTTTCTTAAGTTCACGGCGGCTTTCAAGCCGTCGTCGCCCATGCCCGGCGGCATGCGCACGTCCGTGATGACGATGTCCGGAAGCTCATCGCGCAGCTTGTCCACCACCGCCTCAAGCGCCGGGGCGGAGTCCGCCTGGCCCACAATTAAATGCCCGCGGCGCTCCAACAGGCCGGCGAGGCCCTCGCGCAGAATGGCGGAGTCATCCGCCACGACGATTCTCAAACTCATTGGTGAACTCCTGACTGTCCGCGATCGAGAAGAAGGGGAATCGAGCACGCCAGCCTCGTCGGCCCGCCCGGGGGAGAGCTCAGCGTCATCTCTCCGCCGAAAGCGGCGAGGCGCTCGGCCATTCCCGCCAGGCCGTGCCCGGGGACGACCTGTGCGCCGCCGTGGCCCTCATCCACCACGGTGATGCGCAGCGAATCGTCCGAGGTCACCAGCACCGAGACTGGCGCGCCCGGCGCATGCTTGGCCGCATTCGTCAAAGCTTCCGTGCCGAAGAAATAGCCGCAGGCCAGCACGGAGGCGGAGAGCTCAGGCAGAGGATGCGGGGCGAAGACGCTGACGTGGGGGCCGTGGGAGGAGGCGGCGTCGGCAAGCGCGGCGACCAGGCCGTGATCCTGCAGCACCTGTGGGTGAATACCGTGCACCGTGGCGCGCAGAGAATTCAGGCCGCGGTCCACGTCCTGCTTAGCAGCGGTGAGGAGCTCGGTGAGGTCAGCGGGGGCGTTGAGAAGAGCCTCGCCCAACTTCATGCTCGCGGCCACGAGGTATTGCTGCGCGCCGTCGTGCAGGTCGCGCTCGATGCGGGCGCGCTCGACCTCGTAAGCGTCCGCGATGGCGCGGCGCGAGGCCGTGAGCTGCGCAATCTGCTGCGCCTGCTGCTGCTCGTGCGTGGTGGGTTGGGGCTTTTTACGGAACACGGTTCACAGCATAACGGGCGCCCCGAACTGCAGGGGTAGTGCTGGCACTACCTTAAAGAGCAACGCTAGGGCTGTTCTTTCCGCGGGCCCGGCACGGTGGAATGAGAGACATGGCAAAGACACTTTCCCTGACAGACATCACCAAGGATTTCGGCGGCGGCCCGGTGCTCGCTGGAATCTCCCTCGACATTGAACCGGGCGAGCTCGTGGCCGTCATGGGGCCGTCCGGCTCCGGCAAATCCACGCTGCTGCACTGCATGTCCGGCGTGCTGACGCCTACGCACGGCAGCGTGCGCTACGGCGACGAGGAGCTCTCCGCGCTTGGCGACGGCCCCCGCTCCCGCACCCGCCTGCGCAACTTCGGCTTCGTCTTCCAAGACGGCCAGCTGCTGCCGGAGCTGAGCAACGTGGACAACGTGGCGCTGCCCGCCATGCTCAACGGAGTATCGCGTGGGGCTGCCCGCAAGCGCGCGATGGAGCTTCTTGGTCAGCTTGGCCTTGGCGGTTTGGCGGATCGTCGCCCGGCGCAGGTCTCCGGTGGCCAGGCGCAGCGCGTGACCATCGCGCGTGCACTGGTGGCAAATCCGGGCATCGTCTTCGCCGACGAGCCCACCGGTGCGCTGGACCAGTCCACCGGCCACGAGGTGATGCAGATGCTCACGACCATCGTGCGCCAGTCGGGTGCCAGCCTGGTCATGGTCACGCATGACCCGAAGGTGGCCGATTGGATGCAGCGCCGCGTGGAGATTCGCGATGGCATCATTCACGACGACCGCCGCCTTGGGGTGATTCGATGAACACCGCGACCCTAGTTATGGACCTGCAGCGCGAATCTATTCGCGCGCGCTCAGGCACGGGAATCGTCTCGATGCTGGCGATTGTGAGCTTGACCATTGGCTCCGCCATCGCCTTCCTCGTTGCGGGTGGTACCTGGATGTTCTGGCAGCGCGCCCAGCACGTCGAGGATGCCGCCCCGGCACTCAAGGAGGCCTTCGGCAACGATATTACGGCCTGTTTTTATATCTGGTTCGCCCTAGCCCTTTTTGCCTGCGCGTTCATTCTTCCGGCGCTGTTTAACCTCACAGCCCAAGCAGCCGTCCTCGGTGCGTCCGGCAGGGAGCAGCGCCTGGCCACCCTGCGCCTGTTGGGGCTGAGCTCCCGGCAGGTGGAGCGCATGGCCATTGTGGAGACCGGCCTCCAGGCGGTGATCGGCATCGTGCTCGGTGGGCTGATCAGCCTGCTCGTCGCGCCGGTCTTCACCCAGCTGGATTTCCAGATGCGCCCCATCGCTCTGTCCGAGCTTCTCCTCCCGTGGTGGGGCTACCTCGCCGTGGCGGGTGTGCTTTTCCTGCTGGCCATCGGCGCCGCATTCGTCGGCATGCAGCGCGTGCGTGTGAGCCCGCTGGGCGTGGCCAAGCGTCAGATGCCCGCGGCTTACCGCTGGTGGCGCGCCATCGTCTTCCTCATCATCGTGGCGGCCGGTGGGGTTTTCCTCTTCGGCAAGGCGGGCCCGCCGACCGCCATGGTCATCGTGGTCATGTTCGGCATGCTGATGAGCATCAACCTCATCGCTCCCTTCATCCTGCAGCTCGGCGCGCACATCTTGTCCCTCTTCCCAGGCACCGCGCACTTCGTGGCCTGCCAGCGCGTGGCGGGCAATGCGCGCCCCGCCTGGCGGCGGAGTGCTGCCATCGGCTTCTTCGGTTACTTGGCGGGATTCCTCGTTGCCGCGCCCCTGGGCGCAGACGCTTTGGCCCTATCTCTGAAGGAAGACCCGGGGACGAACGTGGTGTTCAAGGACATCTCCACCGGTGTCTTGTTAACCCTCATCTTCGGCTTCACGCTGACCACCATGTCCATCATCCTGGGCCAGGTCTCCGGCATCTTCGAAGACAAGGAGCTCATCCGCTCCCTGGATCTCATGGGCGTGCCGCGCGGCTTCCAGTTCCGCTCCGGTGCCTGGACCGTCATGGGCCCGGTCGTGGGCTTGAGCTTCTTCGGCTTCCTCTTCGGCGGTGGCATCGCCTCGCTGATGTTCTTCTCCGGCCTCGATTCAAGCGACGTCGACGTGAGCGCTCGCCTGCTTATGGCCTTCGGCTTCCTGGCGGTGGGCTGGGTGGTCACGCTTCTTGCCATTGTCCTTGTTGAACCGTTGCGCGGCTACGTGCTGCGCACAGGAGGTCGAAAAGAATGAAAACTGTACTGAAACTTTTGGCGGACTCTTAGTCGTTGCCTTTATCGCGGTGCTCGCCGCCGTGTACTTCCTCGGCCCCTCCTATGGCGGGGCGCTCCTGGGCAAGCCCTATATTCTTTTCAACACCAGCGAAAAACGTATCAACACCGCGATGGTGGATACCGCAGCGTATACCGGAATCTATGGCGAGAGCGAAGAATTTCAGCGCGCCCGCGAGGCCTTCAAAGAGGACCCGACCAACGCGGAGCTCCTCGTTGCCGCCATCGATGCCGCCGGCGGCAAGCACTCCAAGGTCTTTAACACCGAGAAGGAAAAGGCCATCGACAACGCCGAGCCCTCGGTTTCCTTCGAGGACGGCATCCTGCGCGCCACCGTCCCGTCTATCGGCCGCCACGATGATGGCCAGGCCTATGCCGATACCTTGGCTCAAGGCCTGACTGCCCACCCGGAGGCCTGTACCGCCGTGGTGGATCTGCGTGGCAACGACGGCGGCGATATGGGCCCGATGTACGCGGGCTTAAGCCCCCTGCTGCCGGATGGCACCGCGCTCTCCTTCGTCAGCCGCATGGGCACATCTGACGTGGTCATCGACGGCAATTCCGTCACCGGCGGCGGCACGCCCACCACCACGTCGGGCGGCAAACTTGAGGTTCCCGTCGCCGTGATTACCGACGACGAAACCGCCTCCTCCGCCGAAGCCGCCCTCCTGGCCTTCCGCGGGCTGGACAACGTGCGCACCTTCGGCGAGCCGACCGCCGGCTACGCCTCCGCGAACGTGGTTCTGGATTACCCGGACGGCCGCTCGCTCATGCTCACCACGGCCAAGGACAAGGCGCGCACCGGCGAGGAATTCGCCGAGGACCCCATCGCCCCCGATGCCCCGGAATCCGAGCTCGATTCTTGGCTCGCTTCCCGCTGTGGCTCCTAAGCACGGTGCGGCTTCCTAGCCGCACCGCTCGCCTTCCCACCGCCAGTAGTGGTGCCACTTCCACGGCGGAGGAACGAACTCGCCCCGCCGTTTGATGACCGCGAGGACCTGGTGCACAGCGACGTCAAGGTGGTGCTCAATCGTGGCGGCGGTGAAGTGGAGGGGCAGGTAGCCGCGCTGGATGGCGTCGTTAAGCTTCTGGCGGTCGATTTCGAAGCGCTGCCGGTTCTCGCCTTTGTGATACGCATAGCCGTCCACCTCGATGGCAACCTTGTGTTCCTCTAGCATCAAGTCCCAGCGGTAGGGCCCAACCCGCACGTTGTTGCGGACTTTGACGTGGGGTTCAAGGCCCCGGGTGAGGTCGCGCTCCGGCTTGCTATCCGCCCCGACGATGGCCTTCTCCAACACCTCACGCGTGTGCTTGGGCAGGCGGCGAAAGTCCAGCTGCTCGGTCTCGATGCGCGAGCGCCCGTGTGGCCCAGCGAAGAAGGCCTCGATGAAGGCCACGCCATCCTCCTGCGCCATGGCCTCAATGCATTACAGCGGGCTGCACACGTTTACCCCGTTCATACTGCCCAGCGCCTTGGGCCGTGCCCGCCGGCTGCGGAAATACGTGCTTGATGCCATCGTTCCTGCACGCAGGAAGTGAAGCGGAAGTCAGTTCTTGGCCAAGATACTGCTGAGCGGCGGAATAGCCGTCTAAAGCTGAGTCCGGCCAGCGCCGCGAGACGACTTCAGCGAGCTCGCGCGGCGTTGGCACCGCAGATAAATACAGACCGCGGCAAATCTTGATTGCCTGCCCCTTAGCAGCGCGGCGAGTCCCCGCGCGTCCCTCGAAAATTTCCATGTGCCCCCGACGAGTACGTTTCTAACAAATAAGCCCCCAGAAACCGCTGTTTTCGGCCCCCTATTTGATCGAATCGTACGTCACGAACGAGGAGTTGTCGCGGTGACAAAGAAAAAGGACGTTTCGATCAACTAAGGCCTCTCAAACCCTCGGATTTTGAGCCCTATTTGATCGAAACGTCCCTAGAAACGTGAATTACTTGAAGCGAGCGATAGCCTCTTCGAGGATCTTCTCCGCCTCAGCCTTGTCGCCCCAGCCAGAGCCGGTAACTTCCTTGTTCGGCTCCAAGTCCTTGTAGTGGACGAAGAAGTGCTCGATCTCGTCCTTGATGGAATCCTCAACATCGTTGATGTCCTGGTAGCGCTCCCAGCGAGGATCATCGATGACGCAAAGCAGCTTGTCGTCGCCGCCGGCCTCGTCGGTCATCTTGAAGACGCCGAGGACGCGAGCCTCAACAACAACGCCCGGGAAAACTGGCTCCGGCAGGATAACGAGAGCGTCGAGCGGATCACCGTCCTCACCCAGGGTGTGGTCGATGAAACCGTAATCAGCCGGGTATGCCATCGGGGTGAACAGGTAGCGGTCGAGGTGAACCTTGCCGGTCTCGTGGTCAACCTCGTACTTGTTGCGGGAGCCCTTTGGGATCTCGATGGTTACTTCAACGCTCACTGCGTATTCCTCCATACAAATTGTGGGTACTGGGGGATTGCGGCCGAGAATATTCGGCATCATCAATCGCTGCCAATAGTCTACCGTGCCCCATTATCGCGCTAGGGTGAAAGGCGATGAAAGCGAAGCATATGTGGTGGACGGGCACGGCCGTGGTGATGGCCGCTGCCATTGCAGGCACGGCTGCACTTGGGGTAAACATCCAGAGCGCCTACAACAATTTGGACCACGGGTCCCCATATTCCCAGCCCACGCCGGCGACCCCTTTGCAGGTTGCCCAGCCCGGCGATGTGGATTTAGAAGCGCTGAAGGCCCGCCTTGATTCCCAGGCCAAGGACCCCGCGTTGGCGACGTTCGGCGCGCAGGTCATCGACACCACCAGCGATGAGGTGGTGTGGGAGCGCGACGCCCAGCGCCCGCTGACGCCGGCATCTTCCACCAAGGTGTTAACCCTTGCCGCAGCCACGTTGGCGCTCGGCGAGGACGAACGGATCACCACGCAGGTCCTGCAGGGCGAGCAGGAAGGCACGGTTGTGCTGCGCGCGGCTGGCGACGTCTGGATGACCTCCGAACAGCTCGATGACCTTGCCACCCAGGTGGGCAACGCTAAGCGCGTGGTGCTGGATACTTCCGCATGGGCAGGCCCGCAACAGGCACCGGGTTGGGACCCCGAGAATGTCGACGAGGGCTTCGTGGCGCCTATGCAGCCCGCGATGCTTTACGGCGGCCGCCTCGGCGCCACGACTGGCGACGTCCCGCGAAGCCACACCCCGGCCACGGATCTTGCGCATGCACTGGCAAAACGCTTAGGCACCGACAAAGTCGAGGAAGGCGATGCCCCGCAGGCCGGCGTCGTGCTCGGCGAGGTACACTCCGCGCCGCTGGCCGAACGCGCGCAGGAAGCCGCGAAGCATTCCGACAACGTCATGACCGAGGCCATTGCCCGCGAGCTGGCCACGGCCCGTGGAAAGGAAGCCAGCTTCCAAGGCGCTACCGAGGCCACCCGCGAGGTGCTCGAAGAAAACGACATCGATTTAAACGGCGTGAATATTAAGGACAACTCCGGGCTGTCCACTGAGAACCGCATCCCGGCGGCAGTGCTGACGCGCATCATGGACATCGCCGCTACAAACGACGCCCTGCGCCCCCTGCTGGGCTATCTTCCGCTGGCTGGCGGTGAGGGAACCTTGTACGAACGCTACGGCGATTCGCCTGCCCGCGGCTATGTTCGCGCCAAGACTGGCACGCTGACCGGCGTCTCTGCGCTGGCTGGTACCGCACAGGGCCAGTCCGGCCACGTCTATGCCTTCGCCTTTTTGGTCAACGATGGTGACATCTTGGCCGCCCGCAAGGCCCAAGACGCGCTGGCCAGCGTGCTGCATGAGTTCTAAATACGCGGCAAAGCCCTTCTGGCCGCGAGTTTCGCCAAACTTTCTGGCCTGCCGCCGCGCGGTGGTGGAGTGGGCGCAGGAGGCAAAGCCACAAGAGAGCATAGCCGTGGGGCTCTCTGGCGGCGCCGATTCTTTGGCACTGACCGCGGCCTTGGTGGCCGAGGGCTTCGAGGTACAAGCCCTGTGCGTCGATCATGGCCTGCAGCCGGGTTCTGCCGAGCAAGCCGGGAAGGCCGCCGGCCAAGCAGAAAGCTTGGGCGCGCGGGCAGAAGTACTGAAGGTGGAGGTTGCAGATCGAGGCTCCCTGGAGGCCGCCGCGAGACTAGCGCGCTACCAGGCTTTCGCCGGTGCGACGCGGCTGCCCGTGGCCGTGGCACATACCGCTGACGACCAAGCCGAGACCCTGCTGCTTGGCGCGCTGCGCGGCAAGGTCGCCGGCATGCTGCCTGCCGCCGAGATTGAGGGCGTGCGCGTGGTGCGCCCCCTGCTGCAGGTCCGCCGCGCGCAGACGCTTGCCGCCTGCGAAGAGCTGGGTCTTGCGGTTTGGCATGACCCGCAAAACCGCGATACCTCCTTCCGCCGCGTGGCGCTGCGCCGCGAGATCATCCCGCAGCTTTCCCAGCTGATCGGGGGAGACGCCGTGCCCGCACTCGCCCAGGCGGCGGGGGATGCCGCGCTTGACGACGCCGCGTTAAGTAACGCGGCGTTGAGTAAGGCGGCGTTAAGCAACGCGGCACCGGGAAGCGAAGGCCTCGACGCTGCGGAGTTGGCAGCTCTTAGCGAACCGGTGCGACGGCGTATCCTGGCTGCGTGGCTGCATGAGCAGGGGGCGGAAGTAACCCGTGAGGTGCTGCGCGGCGTCGGCAAGCTGTGCACCAACTGGCACGGACAGGGAGGCGTGGCCGTGGCGCCGAGCCTGAAAGAGCAAAAAATCATGGGGCAGAGGTTGGAAGTAAGAAGGGTTGGTGGCAAACTGGCACTATTGCCCGGTCACTAAAGGAGCGCAAGCGTGCACGACAAAAAAGATTTCAACGTCCCAGCAAATGCTTACGGCAAAGACGTCGAAGCCGTCCTCATTGGCGAGGAAGAGCTGCAAGCACGAATCCAGGAAATGGCGGATAACGTAGCCGCTAAATATAAGGACGCAGAGGAAGAAATCATCCTCGTTTGCGTGCTCAAGGGAGCCGTTTTCTTCATGACGGACTTCGCGCGCAAGCTGTCTATTCCTTCCCAGATGGAGTTCATGGCGGTTTCTTCCTACGGCAACGCCACCTCCTCTTCCGGCGTGGTCCGCATCTTGAAGGACCTTGACCGCAACATCGAGAGCCGCGACGTTCTCATCGTTGAGGACATCATCGACTCTGGCCTCACCCTGTCCTGGCTGATCCGTAACCTCAAGGGCCGCAACCCGCGCTCCCTCGAGGTGGTCACCTTGCTGCGTAAGCCGGAGGTCATTCGTGCCGAGATCGATCTGTTCGATGTTGGATTCGACATCCCGAACGAGTTCGTCATCGGCTACGGTCTCGACTACGCGGAGCGTTACCGCGACCTGCCTTACGTCGGCACCTTGCACCCAGACGTCTACACCAACAAATAGGGATTACTAGGTACAAATAGGTACTAATGAAAAACAAGAAACTCCTTCGCTACGGCGGAATCGCAGCGCTTGTACTCGTAGCGCTTTATGCATTCACCTTCTTTACCAACGATGCACGCAACTATGTCCAGGTGGAGACATCCGTAGCGGTCAAGCAGCTGACGGACAAAAACGTCGCTGAGGCGCAAATCGACGACCGCGAACAGCAGCTGCGCCTCAAGCTCAAAAAGCCAGTGACGGTGGAAGAGCGCGAAGGCGTCGAAGAAATCATCGCCAAGTACCCGGCCCGCGCCGGCGAACAGATCTTTAACTCTGTTAAGGACTCCGGCGCGGAGAAGTACCAGACCAAGGTCACCCAGGAATCCTTCCTGGGCTCGATGGTCAGCTTCCTGTTGCCGATGATCATCCTGTTCGCGTTCCTGTTCTGGTTCATGTCCCGCATGCAGCAAAACGGCGGCGGCATGTTCGGTATCGGCGGCTCCAAGGCCAAGGAGCTGACCAAGGACATGCCCACCAACACGTTCGAGGACGTGGCTGGTGCCGATGAAGCAGTGGACGAGCTGCAGGAAATCAAGGATTTCTTGGATGATCCCGAGCGCTACCATGCCCTCGGCGCGAAGATTCCGCGCGGCGTTTTGCTCTACGGTCCTCCCGGCACGGGTAAGACGCTGCTGGCCCGCGCCGTTGCGGGCGAGGCGGGAGTTCCTTTCTTCTCCATCTCCGGCTCGGACTTCGTGGAGATGTTCGTCGGCGTGGGTGCTTCCCGCGTACGCGACCTGTTTAAGCAGGCGAAGGAAAACAGCCCGTGCATCATCTTCGTCGACGAGATTGACGCCGTGGGCCGCCAGCGTGGCTCCGGCACCGGCGGCGGACACGACGAGCGCGAGCAGACCCTGAACCAGCTGCTGGTGGAGATGGACGGCTTCGGCGACCGCGAGGGCGTCATCCTCATTGCGGCCACCAACCGCCCAGACATCCTGGACCCGGCTCTGCTGCGCCCGGGCCGCTTTGACCGCCAGATCCCGGTCACGAACCCGGACCTGGCCGGTCGCGAGCAAATCCTGCGCGTGCATGCGAAGGATAAGCCGCTGGCCAAGGAAGTCGACGTCGCCCAGCTGGCCAAGCGTACCGCCGGTATGTCGGGTGCGGACCTGGCTAACGTCCTGAACGAGGCTGCACTTTTGACCGCCCGCATCGGCGGCAATGTGATTACTTATGACGCTCTCGAGGAGGCCACCGACCGCGTCGTCGGCGGCCCGCGCCGCCAGGGCAAGATCATCTCCGAGCACGAGAAGAAGGTCACCGCGTACCACGAGGGCGGCCACACCCTGGCTGCCTGGGCGCTGAAGGACATTGAGCGCGTATACAAGGTCACCATTTTGGCCCGTGGCCGCACGGGTGGCCACGCGATGACCTCCCAGGAAGATGACAAGGGCATGTACACCCGCGACGAGCTTTTCTCTCGCCTGGTCTTCGCCATGGGCGGCCGTGCTGCCGAGGAGCTCGTGTTCGGCGCGCCGACAACCGGCGCTTCTTCTGATATTGAAAACGCCACCAAGATCGCTCGTTCCATGCTGACCGAGTACGGCTTCTCCCCGGACCTTGGCACCGTGAAATACGGCAAGGAGCAGGGCGACCCATTCGGCTACGGCATGGGCGGCGGCTCCATCGAGTACTCCGAAGACGTGGCTACCCGCATCGACGAGCAGATGCGCTACCTGTTGGATCGCGCGCATCAGCAGGCCTACGACATCTTGGCGGAGCACCGCGACTACCTGGATAAGCTCGCAGAGATGCTGCTGGACAAGGAGACCTTGCGTCGCCCCGACCTGGAGGGCATCTTCGAGGGCATCGAGCCACGCGCGGCTTTCGACGTCTTCCCGAACGAGGACGATCGCTTCCCGCGCCAGGCTGGCCGCGAGCCAGTCAAGACTCCGGCCGAGTTGGCCAAGGAACGCGGCGAGGAGCTGCCACCGCGCATGACTTTGGTTGAGGCTTCCCGTGCGGCACGCGAGCGTCGCCTAGCAGGCCAGGACCCACAGCCCGCCGGCGAGATCGGCTTCAACTTTGGCCAGCACGCGGGCGACAAGGTCGAAAGTGAGAAGAACACTTTCTTCGCACCCGAAGAAGAACAAGCCGAGAAGCAGGCCCAGCCTGCTCCGGCTCCCGAGACTCCCGCTGGCCAGGCCCCGAGCGACCGCCCGACCACTGAAATTCCCCGCGTCGGTAGCCGCCACGCCAAGCCGCAGCCTGACCGCGACCAGTGGTCCAGCTTCGGCGAGAACCAGCGTGCCAATAACCCGTACAACTCTCCTCGCTCTGGCAACCAGGGCCAGGCCAGCCCCTACAAGGATTCAGATGAGCAATAACATCCCCGCCAAGGGCGAATTTGATCAGGCCCGCGCGGAGGCAGCGATCCGCGAGTTGCTCATCGCAGTAGGGGAGGACCCCGACCGCGAGGGCCTGCAGGAGACGCCAGCCCGCGTCGCGCGCGCTTACAAGGAAGTCTTCGCCGGCCTGCACGCGGACCCAACCGAAGTCCTGCACAAGACCTTCGCCGAGGAGCACCAAGAACTGGTCTTGGTGCGCGATATCCCGATTTACTCCACCTGCGAGCACCACCTGGTGCCTTTCTACGGCGTGGCGCACATCGGCTATATCCCGGGCCCAGACGGCCAGGTCACCGGCCTGTCCAAGCTAGCCCGCCTGGCCGATATGTACGCCAAGCGTCCGCAAGTCCAGGAGCGTCTGACCTCCCAGGTTGCCGATGCCCTGGTGGAGGTCCTCCACGCGCAATCTGTCATCGTGGTCATCGAATGCGAGCACCTGTGCATGGCCATGCGCGGCATCCGCAAGCCTGGCGCTACCACCACGACCTCGGCCGTCCGCGGCGGTTTCAAGTCCAATGCCGCTTCCCGCGCTGAGGTAATGAGCCTTATTAGGAGCTAGAAATGACTGTCAGTGACTTGACCGTCCCGGGCCGCACGCTGGTCATGGGAATCGTGAACGTCACCGAGGACTCTTTTTCTGACGGCGGGCGGTGGCTCAACATCGATGCCGCGATTGAGCACGCCCGCGAATTGGTCGCGGCGGGTGCAGACATCATCGATGTTGGCGGCGAATCCACCCGCCCCGGCGCAGTCCGCGTGGACGCGAAGGACGAGGAAAACCGCGTGGTTCCGGTCATCCGCGCGCTGCACGAGGAGGGCATCAAGACCTCCGTGGATACGATGCGCGCGTCGGTGGCGGCGGCGTCGGCAAGCGCGGGCGTGGACCTCATCAACGATGTCTCCGGCGGGCTTGCGGACCCTGACATGCTGGCCGCGATGGCCGATAGCGCGCTGCCCGTGTGTCTGATGCACTGGCGTACCGTGCAGTTCGGCTCCGCCGCCGGCAGTGCGGACCATGGCGGCGATGTCGTACGCGACGTGCACGAACGCCTTGCGCAGCTGAGCGACGCCGCCCTTGAAGCAGGCGTGCGCGCTGACAACATCGTCCTGGATCCGGGCCTGGGCTTTGCTAAGACCCCGCAGGATAACTGGGCGTTGTTGAAGGCACTGCCGAGCTTCCTTGAGGGCGAGTTTCCGATCCTCGTGGGCGCTTCCCGCAAGCGCTTCCTCGCCGCCATCCGCGAGGACCGCGGCGTGGAAGCCTCGCCCGTGCTCGCCGATCCCGCCACCGCCGCTGTCACCGCGATCTCCGCGCAAATGGGTGCGTGGGGCGTGCGCGTGCACGAGGTCGGCGTCTCCCGCGATGCCGTCGACGTCGCCGCCGCGTGGAACGCTGGCTTGGCCTATTCTGGCGGCGTAAACGCCACCCGCAGCTACACCAACGGCGCTGCGTCCGGCGCCATGTCCGGGGCTGTGTCTAAGGAAGGAAACCGCTAATGGCAGACCGCATCGAACTGACCGGCCTGGAGTGCTTTGGCTACCACGGTGTCTTCGAAGAAGAAAAGCGCGAGGGTCAGCCCTTCCTGGTGGACATCACCTGCTGGACTGAGTTCCCAACCACAGATGACCTTGCGAACACCGTAAGCTACGCCGAGCTTGCCGACGTCGCGGCGGACATCGTCGAGGGCCCGTCGCGCGATCTCATCGAGACCGTGGCCAACGAGGTGGCCGATACCGTGATGCAGCGTTATGACCTGCTGCATGCGGTCGAGGTGACCATTCATAAGCCGAAGGCGCCGATTCCGCGCACCTTCGCCGACGTCGCCGTCGTGGCGCGTCGCTCGCGAAAGAGCATGCGAGGAGGCAAGTGACGATGCGCGCGGTACTTTCGATTGGCTCCAACATGGATGACCGCCGCGCATTGCTGCAGACGGTCTTCGACGAGTTCGCCGCGGAAACCGTGGCAGCCTCGCCCATTTATTCCACCCCGCCGTGGGGTGTTACGGACCAGGACGAGTTCCTTAACGCGGTGCTCATCGTGGACGTAGAGGAGAGCCCATTGGAGTTGCTGCGCCGCGGCCAGGCCCTTGAGCAGGCCGCCGAGCGCGTCCGCGTGCGCCACTGGGGCCCGCGCACCCTGGACGTGGACATCGTGCAGGTAGAAGGCGTGACCTCTAGCGATCCGGAACTGACGCTTCCGCATCCTTATGCCCACGAGCGCGCCTTCGTGCTGGTGCCATGGCTGGCTGCGGACCCAGATGCGCGGCTTGGCGATACCCCGGTTGCAGACCTCATCGCTGCGCTCGACCCGGCCGAGGTAGAGCAGGTGAAGCTGGCATGAAGCGGACGTCGATAGGCTGGCTTGTCGGAGTAGGGCTCTTCGTTGCCGCTGCGGCTGCGATTTTGACCTCCCGCTTTTATGGCTCCATGCTTGCCATCCCGGCGACTGTCTCCATTTCCCTGTGGGCCGTGACGGCCGTGTGTGTCTTTTTGACGTGGAAGGTGCGCCAAGCCAAGAGCAAAGAACACGGTATTGGTCTAGATAACTCGCAGCTCAATCCCATGACCATCGCGCAGTTTCTGCTCGTGGGCAAAGCCTCGGCGTGGACCGGCGCCATCGTCGGCGGCGGCTACTTGGGCATGTTGGTCTATGTGCTCCCTCATGCGAATGAGCTGGTGGCCGCCGCTAGTGACCTTACGGGCGTGCTGACTTCCGCCCTCGGCGGCATCGCCATGGCAGTGGCTGGCGTGGTTTTGGAACGTCACTGTGAGGTGCCGCCCGACGCGCTGGGGCAGACTTAGTGGGCTAATTAAAGGATCGGACTGTAAATTGGTTTCCATGACTGCTCCGACCCCTGAACCACAGCAATCCGCCCCCAAGAAAGCAGACGCCGGCTCGATTGGCCTTATTGCACTGGTGATTTTGGCTGTCATCGCCAGCTTGGTCATGCTCATTTCGGGCTCTGCTAGCGCTTTGAAGCTGGCGCTCATCGCCGCATTGTGGGCGGCTGTCCTGGGCTTTTTCATGGTGGTGCGCTACCGCCGTGAGGCCGCGGAATCGGCCGCGCTGCTGGAATCTGAGCGCGCCCGCAAGGTCGAGCCAACCCAGGGTGATTCCGACATTATGGAGGAAATTCGCCGGGAGCTGGCCTCCATCCGCGCCCAGATTGAGGAGCTGTCTGGCCGCGAGTTCACCTATGAGCCAGCCGCGCTGCACGCAGAGGCACGTCGCATCATGGAGCTTGAGGAAAAGACCCGCGAGCCAGAGGCCAACTTCACCCAGGCTTCCAAGGGTGCGCCAACTGCCGACGCCGTCGCCGGCCGCCTCGGCTCCCAGCCCAGCGCCCGCACCCCGCAGCACAACCCGCTGGATGACATCATCTCCCAAAAGGTCCAGCAGCGCGGCCAGCAGACTCAGCAGTCCCAGCAGGCGCAGCGCCAGGCCCAGGAGCGCGCCCGCCAGTCCTTTGGACGTCCGACCTTCCCAGCACAGGGGCAGGCACAGCAGGCACAACAGCCGCAGAACCAGCAGGCGACTGCCCAGCAGCAGCCGCAGGCGAAGCCGGCCTCCGCAAAGCCGAGCCAGCACTTCCCAGGTGGCCAGCCGCAGAAGTCCCCGCAGTCGACTTTCGACACCGCTTCCTTCCAGACCGTGCGCTGGGATGGCCAGCAGTCCTCCCACTCCAAGCCGGCAGAGACCAAGTCCGCGCAGGCTAGCGGCCACCACGCTGCCAACGCCGCGCAGTCTGCTGGCGCACAGCAGGGCCAGCAGGGCCAGCAGGCACAGCCGCAGCAGCAGCAGGCAAGGGCGGCGCAGCACGCTAGCCATAAGCACCGCGCGCCGGAGCAGGAAGGATCCCGCGGCCGTCGCCGTAGCGACGAGGCACGCGAGGGCTCTGTCTCAGTGGCCGAGCTCATGGCCGCAATGAAAAAGAAGAAGTAAATGCGCGCACCGCGGATGCGCGTCGCGCTCTTCGGAAACTCGCAAGCCGGCCAGCTTCTCGCTGAGGAGATGCGCATGGTCGGCCACACCGTGGAGTCGCTCACAGAACTAACCGAGCTACAGGACTATCAAGCACTTATCATCGCGCTTGGCGATGCCCGCTTGGAGCAGGCCGTCGACATGCTCGAAACCTACGTGCACGACGGCCTCATCGTCTTTCACACTTGCCTTTCCCGCGGAGTGCAGGTGCTCGATCCCCTAGAGACTCGCGGCTGCGTCGTCGCCGCCATCGCGCCGTGTCATGCGCGCCGCTGGGCCACCACGACTATCGACGAGCTTGGCCAAACCATCGCCGAGCTGGTGTTGGGGGAGTTCCAAGCCAGCGGGGCGTCGCTAAGCGATAGCGAAAGGCCCGCGTTTGCCGCCCGCGTGTACTATGCCCAGATGATGACCGAGCTGGCCGTGCGCGCGAACGAGGATGTATTCAGCGAGACTCTGGTCAAAAGCGCCGAGGCCCTCGAAGCGGCCGAAAGCGCCGAAATCATCGCGGCGTATCGAGGCATCACCGAGCCCGGAATGCGCCGCGCTTTCGTCGAAGCGGCCCGTCGATTCGGCGAGGTCTTTCGCCGCGAAGAACTAGAAATGTGGGCGCTACAGGAGGAGAACCGATGAACATCGTCGAGGACATCGAACGCATTCGCATGGTGGGCAGCGCCTACCGCAAGACCGGCCGCCGCGTGGTCCTGGTTCCCCTGGGTCGCGGCGTGCACGCGGGGCATCTGGCGCTGGTGCAGGCCGCCCGCCGGATTCGCGGCGCGGTGGTCGTCGTGGCGCTCACCGACCTGCAGGATGCGCAGCTGCTTGGCGAAGTCGACGTCGTCTGGCATGCGCCCCAAGCCCCCGAACGCACGCGGATCGTGCCGCAGTGGCATGGCATGGAGGACATTAGCGCTGAGCTAACGCGCATCATTGGTCTGATTGGTGCGCTTGGGCCAAGCGACGTCGTCATGGGCGAGAAGGATTATGAGCTGCTCGTCGCGACCCAGCAGGCGTGCACCGATTTGCACCTGGGTGTGCGTGTCCAGGGCGTGCCGGCGGTGCGCATGGCTGATGGCGTGGTGATGAGCCTGCGCAATGCGGACGTGGCGCCGGAAGCTCGCGAGCAAGCTAGTGCGTTGTCGGCGGCGCTGACCGCGGGTGCCTATGCGGCCGAATCTGGTGCTGAGAAGGTGCTTGAGGTAACGGGCGAGGTGCTGGCTGCTGCAGGTGTGGAACCGGAGTACTTGGAACTGCGCAGCCGTGACTTGGGCGAGCCGCCGGCTGAGGGCGACGCGCGCCTCTTTGTCGCGGCCACACTTGGCGGGGTGCGGCTAATCGATAGCGTCGGCCTGCCATTGGGTATCGGTTTCCGCAATTTGGAGAACCAAGATAGCTAGTCTGGAATCCATGAAGATTGGATTTCTGGGCGCAGGCGCCATTGGCGGTTACTTTGGCGGCACTCTTTCGCAGGCAGGCCACGAGGTGGGCTACGTAGCCCGCGGCAAAACCCTGGAAGTCCTGCGCTCGGGGCTCACGCTTATCGACGCCTCCGATAACGAAACCTTCATCCCCTCCCCACCGGCGGCGGAAACGTTTGCCGAGCTAATTGAGCAATTGGGCGGACTCGGCGTGGCCATTATCGCCACGAAAGCGCTGCCGGGGAATGACACTTTCGGCCCAGATCCGGAATCGCTCACGGGTATTCCCGTGGTGACCACCCATAATTCGGTGGAGATTCCGTACTTGGCTGCAGCGCATTTCGGTGAGGAAAATGTGCTGGCTGGTGTTGCTCGCGTCTTCGCGACCCGCCTGGGGTCGGCGAAGATTAAGCGCAACCCCGGTCCGTTGAGCTTGGCATTCGGCCCGATGGCGGGCTCGATTCCGGTGGGGCAGCAGTTGGCCGCTGCCTTGAACGAAGCCGGCGCGCGGGGCAAATATCATGCGGAACCATTGGTCGATGTGTGGGCCAAGGCCATGTTCGTAACCACCACGGGCACTTTGGGCGCATTGGTTGACCGGCCGATTGGTTACCTCGTCGACGAAATCCCGGGGCAGTTGGAGGCCTTCATGCGCGAGGTCGAGATTGTCGCTCGAGCGTTGGACGTCGCGCTGCCGAATAACGTGGTGGAGCAGACGATGGGTTTCGCCCGCGAACAGTATCCGCAGGCCACGACATCAATGCAGCGTGATATCAAGGACCGTTTGCCCAACGAGCTCGATGCCCAGGTCGGCGCCATTCGCCGGATGGGCCAGCGCGCTGGAGTTGCGACCCCGCTCTTCGACTTTGCTCAGGACGTGCTGGAGGCTCAGCTGCGCAACTAGCGCGCCCGCCCTCACTGAGCAAACACCCAGGCCTGGAACTGCACCCCTGGAAACCCAGACCTCCTGTTCGCGGTGCGCTGTCATTTTTCGCGCCCGGACCGCGACCTTGAGGTCTTGGTATCCAGGCCTGGGTAAATGGAAAGTGGTGGAGTAGCGGCGAGGTAGTGCGCGCCACAAATGCAAATGGTGAGGTCACCCCGTAACCACTGCGGCCTGTGTTGGCCAGTGTGATTATTGTTGGGTGACCTCACCATTTGTTCCTCACCATTTAGTTAGGCAGCAGCCAAATGGTGAGGTGGTGGCCAAATGACTAGGCAGCGGCCAAAGGCGAGCGGCGAAAAGGAGAGCGAGCTAGTTAACGCCAATCTTGCCGTCTTTCCATACCACAACCACGGCCGGGCGCGGGGTGGTCTTGCCACCGTCAGGCCAGTGGGAGGTCGCGGCGTCGAAGGTGGCGTCGTCAGCCTCGCCCGGGTGCTGGACGTTGACCATGACGCGGTCGTCGTCAACGATTGGGCCACAGGTCTCTGCGCCGGCCGGAACCGTGAGGAAGCACTTCAGCTCACCGCGGGTATCGCCGCTGGTGGTGACTGCATATAGGCCGTCGTTGCTGTCCAGTGCGTTGCCGTCGGTGGTAATCCACAGGTTGCCGTGGTTGTCGAAGGCCAGGTTGTCCGGGCAGGAAATCGGGGAGACCTTGGACTTATCGAAACCACCAAAGTAGGTGTTGGCTTCATTCGGGTCGCCGCAGACCAGGAAGAGGTTCCAGGTGAAGGACTCGCCGGCGTGGTCATCCTCAATTTCCATGACCATGCCGTTCTTGTTCTCCTTGACTGGAGCCCATTCCTTGGCATCTTCCTTGTTCTTCTTGGCGTTCTCGCCGGTAGCGCCGCGGTAGGAGTTATTGGTCAGCGCCACGTAGACCTTGTGGGAATCCGGGTGGACCTGGATGTCCTCAGGGCGGTCCATCTTGGTAGCCCCCACCTTGTCAGCAGCCTCACGGGTAAAGATCGCAACCTCTTCCGCGCTGAAGCCATCAACGTGAGATTCAAACTTGTTGTTCTCCGTGTCAGAGGTCAGCAGCTTGACCCACTTGCCCTTGCCGTCGAAGGCGCCGTCCTCAGGCAGAACGCCCGAGCCGTCGATTTCGTCCTCAGGGGAGTTGCCCTCCATCACGGCGACGTACAGGGTGCCGTGGTCCAGGATGGAGAGGTTGTGCTCGATGTTGCCCTCTTCGTACTTCTTGGTGGAGATGAACTTGTAGATGTATTCGAAGCGGGAGTCATCGCCGGAGTAGCAGACCACGGTGCCGTCATCAGCGATGTGGATGTTGCCTGCCTCGTGCTTGAAGCGGCCCAGCGCGGTGTGCTTGACCGGAGTAGAGGTTGGGTCCAGCGGGTTAATCTCAACGATCCAGCCGAAGCGGTTTGGCTCGTTTGGCTCCTTGGAGCAGTCGAAGCGGTCGTCGAAGCGCTCCCACTTGCGGGCGGTTTCCTTGTCCTCAATACCGAAGCGCTCCAGCGACTTCTTTGCCTTCTCGTCCTTGATATCGCCAGCAGCGAAGTACTGGTCAAAGTTCTCCTCGCCAGACAGCATGGTGTTCCATGGGGTCACGCCGCCGGAGCAGTTGTTCAGCGTGCCGCTTACGGTCTCACCCTTTGGATCGGCCTTGGTCTTGACCAGGTCGCTGCCCTTAGCAGGGCCAACCAGCTGGAACGGAGTAGTTGCAGTAATGCGGCGGTTTAGCGGGCCGAACTCGCGCTTGAGCTCGCCGGTATCGCCAACCTTGGAGACCTCCAGGATGGTGTGGCCGTGGCCAGCCCAGCCGATCTTGACCTGCTCTTCGGTGGGGTTCTCCGGGTCATAATCCGGGAACATCATCGGCTCGGTGGTGTACTCGTGGGAGCACATGTAGACCAGACGCTCCGGGTTATCCGGGTGCTCGATGAGGCCCGCGAAGTCATTGTTGAAGCCGAACTGCTTTTCCGCAGCTTCCGCACTTTGCTTATCGACGTCGAATTCCGGTGCCCCCTCAATCACCGGGTCACCCCAGGCGATGAGCACTGACTGCTCGTAGCCCTTCGGTACAACGACCTCGTCTTTGGTGTTTGGCTCAACTGCTTCAAACTGCATGCCCTCTGCAGAGGTGAGCTCGACCTTGGCATCGGTAGTCTTGCCGGCGCCTGCGTTGCCCTCGGAGTCACCCGGGCCAGCGCCGTCGCCAGAGCAGGCGGCCAGGGCTGCCGAACCGCCTACTGCAACCACGCTGAGGCCGCCCGCGCGCAGTGCGGTACGGCGAGAAAGCGGGGTGGTGAAACGGTCACCGAAGTAGGAGTTGTTGGAAGGGTTATCGCATTCGCCCAAGCAGGCGTTGCCGCACTTGTAGGTGCAGGTCAGCGAGGAACGCGAGGAAGTAAAGAGGTTAAGGCCCTTGAGTGCCATAATGTGATGCTCCTGATTTCATGTTTCAAGTCATGAGGTTTGCCGGAGCTTATATAAGCGCATCTGCATTTACAGCCTGTGTAATCGAAATGTCATTTGAATGAACACTCGTTAAACGGGTACGAGATCGCACTGTCTCAAGGGGATCGACTACCCTAGACAATCGTGAGCGAGCAGAAGAATACCCCCGAAGTAAACGACGTCCCTGAGCAGCTGCGCATCCGCCGCGAAAAGCGCGAGCGCCTGCTGGCTGAAGGCACCGAGGCATACCCGGTCACCGTTGACCGCACCATCGCCATGAAGGACCTTCGCCACAAGTTCCAGGTCCTGGCAGAAGACCAAGAGCCGGGCCAGGAAGCCGACGTAACCTACCTGCACGCAGGCGACGAGACCGAGGTCGAGCACGCCATCGCCGGCCGCCTTATCTTCATGCGCAACACCGGCAAACTTTGCTTTGCCACCCTGCAGGACGGTGACGGCACCCAGGTACAGGCCATGCTTTCTTTGGCCGAGGTCGGCGAAGAGCAGCTGGCTGCCTGGAAGTCCGACGTTGACTTGGGGGACTTCGTCTCCGTGCGCGGCCGCGTCATCGCTTCGCGCCGCGGCGAGCTTTCCATCATGGCCACCAAGTGGACCATGGCGGCGAAGTCCCTGCGCCCGCTGCCCGTTTCCTTCGCGGACATGAATGAAGAGACCCGCGTGCGCCAGCGCTACAACGATCTCATCGTGCGCGAGGAGGCTCGCAAGAACGCGATGACCCGCGTGAAGGTCATGCGCGCGCTGCGTAACTACATGGAGGATCAGGGCTTCGTCGAGATCGAGACCCCGATGCTGCAGACCTTGCACGGTGGCGCGGCAGCTCGCCCGTTCGTGACCCACTCCAACGCTCTCGACATCGACCTTTACCTGCGCATTGCGCCGGAGTTGTACTTGAAGCGCGCCGTCGTTGGCGGCATCGACCGCGTCTTCGAGATCAATCGCAACTTCCGTAACGAGGGCGTCGACCGCTCCCACTCTCCGGAATTCGCCATGCTCGAGACCTACGCGGCCTGGGGCGATTACAACGATTGTGCTCGCACCACTCGCGAGTCCATCCAGGCTGTGGCCGAGGCCGTCTTCGGCTCCCACAAGGTCACCCTGGCTGATGGCACCGAGTATGACTTCGGCGGCGAGGAATGGCCGGAAATCGAGATGTACCCATCCCTGAACGAGGCGCTTGCCCGCAAGTTCCCGGGCCAGCCGGAGGTCACCATCGACTCCACCGTGGAAGAGCTCAAGGAGATTGCCAAGGTCATCGGCCTGGACGTTCCAAAGAACGGCGGTTGGGGCCACGGCAAGCTGGTCGAGGAGATTTGGGAAGTCCTGTGCGAGGACCAGCTCGAGGGCCCAATCTTTGTCAAGAACTTCCCGGTTGAGACCTCCCCGCTGACTCGTCAGCACCGCTCCATCCCGGGCGTTACCGAGAAGTGGGATCTCTACGTCCGCGGCTTCGAGTTGGCCACCGGCTATTCCGAGCTGGTGGACCCGGTTATCCAGCGCGAGCGTTTCGAGGATCAGGCCCGCCTGGCCGCCGGCGGCGACGATGAAGCCATGGTTCTCGACGAGGACTTCCTGGCCGCCATGGAGCAGGGTATGCCTCCAACAGCCGGTACCGGCATGGGCATGGACCGCCTGCTCATGGCACTTACCGGCCTGGGCATCCGCGAGACGGTTCTCTTCCCAATCGTGAAACCGGAAAAGTAGACGGCTTTAGCAGGCTGGAATCTCGGCTGCGGATTCCAGCTCGCCCCGATAGAAAATCACAAAATTCGAGTGTTTTCCGTCGGGGTAGAATCCGGTGAGGTCGTCTGCATAAGCCACGACCTCTAAGCTGCAGCGATCGCCTTCCTTGCGCGCACTACCCCGCCCAGGGGAGGCTTTTTTGAAATCGCTGCGCGCGTCGGAGGAGGCAAATTCCAGCACGCTTATCTGCTGGCGCGGGCTGGAGCAGCTTATCGACGCCTCCATCGGCGCCTCCGCTGCCACCTCCTGCGGGTTGCATTTCAGGCCTTCCCAGCCGGTGCCGCCTTCCTTCTCGCCCACAATTTGGGGATATTCTGCTGCGATTTCCTTTTGCGTTCCGCTCCAGTCTTCTTTGGCTAGGTAATTCCATGCACCGGCCACGCCGATGCCGCAGAGACCGAGTACCATCGCGGCTAGAAGCCATTTGCGCGCTGTACTCTTGCGCCGCGGGGTAGCGGTGGGCGTGGTCAGCTCCTCGATGAACTCCTGTGCGCTGGTATAGCGGCGCGCCCGATTTTCCGCGAGAGCCTTGTGCAGCACCGTGTTGATGTGCTCAGCAAAGTCTTGGTTGCGCGGGCCTAAGTCCTGCGCGGTGATTTCCGGAATCAGGCGCGAATGCGCCCATTGCTGCTGGTTGTAGTGCTCGCGCAGATTCTCCAGTGTGAGCATTTCTAGCGCGATGAGTGCGAGGGCATAGCGATCGCTCGCCGCGGTGGCGGAGGGCGCCTTTGCGCTAAGCGACGTCGGATAGAGCTCCGGTGCCAAATAGGCATCCGTGCCCACGCGCATGCCCTCGGAGGTGATGCGATTATCCTCTTCGTAGAGCACAATACCGAAGTCTGTCAGGACCGTCGCCGAGGGGCGCGGATCATCGGGGACCAGGATATTTGCGGGTTTCACATCGCGGTGGACAACCGGCGTGGGAAGGCTGGCCAGGTAGTCCAATGCCTGTGCGATAGGTTCGAGATAGATAGCAACCTCGGCCAAGTCGAAGTGGAGCCCTGCGGCCTTGCGGACCTTCAGGACGTCGTAAAGCGTGCCGCCCTCTACGTAGCGCATGACAAAATAGGGCAAACCTTCCGTCGTGCCGCCGGTGTAAACCGGAACGATGGCGGAGTGGCTGAGGTGGCTCATGCGCCGCATCTCCGCGCGGAAACGCTCGCGTGCATCGGGGCTGGGGTGGCCTTGATGACCTTGATGGCTACGTCGCGTTCCAAGTCCTTTTGGCGCGCGTAGTACACGCGCCCCATGCCGCCCTCAGCGATGAGGCGGATGTCGGTGTAGCGCTCGTCGATTCCTCGGCCAGTTCCTTGGTAGAAGGAATCACCACGCGCGGCACGGCGCTGGGATCCTTGAGAAGCGGGCGCGCGAGAGCTTCGAGCACGCGGCGCTGCTCGTAATTGGGCTCGAAAGTATTCCGGGTAAATTCTGCGTTTGGCAGGCTATCTACCTCGGGTTCTGTGACAGGGGTGCCCTGCACGAGCTCTAATTCATAGCGCATCATCTTGGTGGAAAAACGCAAAAGCGAGGAGCCAAGTGGAATGATGGCGGTGGTTTGGGGAACAACGCGGATAGGAGAATAAGCGCGGTTGCTGGTCGAAGACATCGTGACGGTCAGGAAATTGCCGATGTTTTTGACCAATCACACTCCTTCCGATTCGAAGAAGTGGAGAAAATGGCGGTGTACGGCTAAATCATCTTTCCAACTACATTGCCGCACTCGGGAGAACTCCCCAGATCGCCTTTGAAGTGTCTTTTCTCACAAACGCCTGGTCTTGCTGCAAGATGCGCGCGGGACTGCCCTAATCTCTGTCTTCGTGTCCCAAAATTCTTCTGCTCCCGATTCCTTGTCCCGCGACGTAGTTATTAACCTCACGATTCTGGTCTTGGGCGCCATGATTATGATCTTGAACGAGACCTCGTTGTCGGTGGCATTGCCTGCCGTCATGGCAGACTTTTCCATCCCGGCGACGGCGGCGCAGTGGCTGACCACGGGTTTCATGCTGACCATGGGTGTGGTCATTCCCACCACGGGGTACCTGCTGGAGCGCTTTAGCACCAGGCAGATCTTCTTTGCTTCGACCGGACTCTTCCTCGCCGGCACCGTGATTGCGGCGCTGGCGCCGGCTTTCTTGGTCTTGCTTGCTGGGCGCGTGGTCCAGGCGGCGGGCACGGCGCTAATGATTCCGACGTTGATGACGGTGGCTATGACCCTGGTTCCGCCGCAGCGCCGTGGATCGGTGATGGGCGTCATCTCGATTGTCATTTCGGTGGCTCCCGCCCTGGGCCCCACGGTGGGCGGCGCGATTGTTAATGCTTTGAGCTGGCACTTCATCTTCTGGGCGATGGCTCCGCTGATGGCGTTGCTGGTGGTAGCGGGCATGGCCAAGCTTGTCGACGTCGGGGAAAGCCGCGATACCCCGCTGGACCCATTGTCGGTGGTGCTTTCGGTATTCGCCTTCGGCGGGCTGGTCTACGGGCTTTCATCCATCGAGAAGATGCTGGAAGGCGGAGGCCTGGTGGAAATTATCGCCACCGTGGTGGGCGTGGTTGCTTTGGTTGTCTTTGCTAAGCGACAGCTAGCGTTGGGCAAGGAAAACCGCGCGCTGATGGACTTGCGCCCCTTCCGCGTGCGCAATTACACGATTGCCGTGGTCATCATGCTCGTTTCCTTTGGGCTGATGCTGGGCTCGGTGACGGTTTTGCCGATTTACCTGCAAACCTCCCTCGGCGTTTCCGCCTTGGTTACTGGCCTGGTGGTGATGCCGGGCGGCCTGCTGCAGGGCCTTGTCTCGCCATTTGTGGGGCGCATCTATGACTCTCATGGCCCGCGCCCGTTGATGATTCCTGGCGCCATCCTGCTGGTGTTGGGGCTTGGCGCGATGGCAACGCTGGGGGAGGGCTCTCCGGTGTGGCTTGTGGTGGTCATGCACGTGACCTTTGCGGTGGGTATTGGCCTTATGATGACTCCGCTAATGACTACGGCTTTGTCCTCGCTGCCGAATGAGCTCTACTCGCATGGCTCGGCAATCATGAACACTCTGCAGCAGCTTGCCGGTGCGATGGGCACGGCCTTCCTAGTGGTCTTCTTGACCCGCGGCACTGTTGCTGGAATGGAGGCGGGCATGGACGAAGCCGCCGCCACCGCACAGGGCACGCACTGGGCATTCTTGTTCGCGGCCGTCGCATCGCTTGTGGCACTCGTGCTCGCGCCGATGCTGCGTCCGGTTCCGCAGGATTAGCCTCTAGCTAGCAGGGGGAGAGGAACTCCGCACGGTTGGAGAGGATACGCGGGTTGCCACCCAGGCGGGAAGCTGCGGAACACAGAGCATCGGTATCGAAGCCATAATCGATGGCCACCGGGTAGACCTTGCCCTCTGCTACCTCGCCGCGCACAGATGGGCAGATACCTGGGTTGTAGTATTCCGCGCCGGGGTAGGCAGCGACTGAGCGCTCAAGCTGTGGAAGGGCCTCTTCTGGGCTGCCGGCCACGACGGAATCGACGATGAGCACGCCGTGGCCGTCGCAAGCCACGGTGGCGGGATTAAATCCAGCGGGCAGGCCCGGGTTGGACTTAGTCGGGGCAGGAGCCGTGTATTCCTGCGTGACCGTCTGCTCCACGGTCTCGGTTATGGTTGCAGCTTCTTCAGATTTCTCGCTCTCAGTGCGTCGGCTGCTTTTAGAATTCTCATCCTCTTTCGCGGTGCTCTCAGTTGTAGGGGCTTCGGCAAGTGGGGCTAGCTGGGACTGCGCATTTTCTTTGGCACCGCCTAGCATTCGCATGGCCAGAACACTGCCACCTACCAGTGCAATAAGTGCTAGGACTGCGACGGCAACCGCGATGTAGATGGTCTTGTTTTCCTGCGATTTATCCATGGTCGCTGCTCCTTTAGGCGCACAATTGCATCTTTAGGCGCGCGTTCTCCGCGTCTGCGCCCCAGATAATGAAGGCGGACTGGGTGCCAGGCACTGCCATGTAATAGGTCGGCTCCTCGGCGTTCGGGGCTTCGAAGCTCTGGACGGTGCACTGACCATTGGAAAGCTCGGTGGGATCAGAAGGCAGGATGGCGTCGCGGGCTTCCACGGATTCGTAGGAGGCGACAGAATAGCTTAGGTCCTCGCCCTCACAGGTGATCTTCGCCAGCTGGCCTTCCTCCGGCTCGCGGTGGTGGCACTTGGTATCGCCATAGCCGGAGGTGCCGCTGCGCGAGCCCAGCAGGCCAGGGTAGGCCTCTGCGAGGTTGCTTTCATCATCGTTCCAGCCCGGGTACTGCTTGAAGAAGAAGATGCCGGCGGCGGCGAGAACGACCACTGCCAGTGCGGCGCACAGCGCGATGAGGCCGGTCTTCTTGCCAGAGCCGGACTTCTTTTCTGCAACCGGTGTAGCAAATTCCGCGCCGTGTGGTTGGCCCTGCATCTGCCCCTGCGGCTGGCCTTGTGGGTAGCCTTGCTGGAACCCCTGCTGGTACTGGCCTTGCTGCATCATCGGCTGCTGTTGAGGCATGTACTGCGGTGGCATCTGCTGCTGCGGGGCCTGCTGCGCTGGCTGAGGCTGCGTCTGCGGGTGGGTTTGCTCGCGGGTTGCCGCAGCTTGCGGGCTGGCGAACTGGGAAGCAAAACCTGCGCCTGCGGCACCAGCTGCTCCCGCTGCAGCGACGCCCGCTGCAGCGGTACCCGTGGAAGTAGAGGCGTGACGCAGGGCGTCGATAACCGAGCCAGCCGAGTTGAACTGGGAATCTGGTTTGAACTCCGGATGCGCAGATTTAATGAGCTCCGCAAAGCGCTGCGTGACCTGCTCAGCGGTGACGTTGCCCACGCCCGGGCCTGCCGCACACAGCACCGCATTGCTGCGCGAACCCGTAACCATGATGCGGCGCGGATGCAGCGCATGCATGGCAAAGCCCGCCTGGTTGTTCTGCAACAGGTAATCCACTGCCTCGGCCAAAGGAGTAAAAACTGAAAGCGCCTCGGTCTTGGTGAGATGCTGCGCGCCTAGGCCAGAGCCGGTGAAGGTAGAAAGCGGCTCGCCGGAAAGTGCGGCGCGCACCAGAAAGTCCTGGCCCTTTTCTGTGGTTCCGGTGCCGACGAGCGGGGCGATGGAGCGATGGTGGACGTCGGAAAGCGCGGAGGCTTGCTTAACCGCACCGCGGTGGTTGGGCTCAAAAAGCTCGACCGTCATTGGCTTATTAGAGGAGTCCACGACACCGAAAAGCGTGGAGACCGGGGATTCGTCCATTACGGAAAGCTGACGAAGTTGATGCTGAGTAGAGAAGAACTCAGGGAGCTTTTTCACAGGGATTCATCCTTTAAAGGCAAGCGGTATAGGGTGCGTTTCTTAATTAAGAGTAACGGCCAAACGGACATCGCTAAGCGAAAAGGGGCATACAAGTGGCATAAACTTCCTGTTCGCTACCGGCGTACAGTGGTGTGAGCAGGGGAAATGGGTATATAGATGGGTGGGTTTAAAAAACGGCGAATTGCATGTCCAGTCAGCGCGTTAGAGTGGATGACACATTATTAGCGAAAGCATAGAGGTATAAGGCAATGTTCGAGAGGTTTACTGACCGTGCTCGCCGCGTCATCGTTTTGGCGCAGGAGGAAGCACGCATGCTCAACCACAACTACATCGGCACCGAGCACATCCTGCTCGGCCTCATCCACGAGGGTGAAGGCGTTGCCGCAAAGGCCCTCGAGTCCATGGGCATCTCGCTCGAGGACGTGCGCCGCGAGGTTGAGGAAATCATTGGCCACGGCTCCCAGCCGCACACCGGCCACATTCCGTTTACTCCACGCGCTAAGAAGGTCTTGGAGCTTTCCCTGCGCGAGGGCCTGCAGATGGGCCACAAGTACATCGGCACCGAGTTCCTCCTGCTCGGCCTCATCCGTGAGGGTGAAGGCGTTGCTGCGCAGGTGCTGATCAAGCTCGGTGCTGACCTTCCACGCGTGCGTCAGCAGGTTATCCAGCTGCTTTCTGGTTACGAGGGTGGCAATGGTGAAAATGACGGCCAGTCCCAGGGCGGTCCCGTCGGCGCTGGCGCCGGCGTTGGTTCTGGCGGCCGCACCGCGCCGTCGGGTTCCGGCGAGCGTTCCAACTCCCTGGTGCTGGACCAGTTCGGCCGTAACCTCACCCAGGCAGCCAAGGACGGCAAGCTTGACCCAGTTGTCGGCCGCGAGTCCGAGGTTGAGCGCATCATGCAGGTGCTTTCCCGCCGTACCAAGAACAACCCGGTCCTCATCGGTGAGCCGGGCGTTGGTAAGACCGCCGTCGTTGAGGGCCTGGCTCTCGACATCGTCAACGGCAAGGTCCCAGAGACCCTGAAGGATAAGCAGCTTTACTCGCTGGACTTGGGTTCCCTCGTTGCAGGTTCCCGTTACCGCGGTGACTTTGAGGAACGCCTGAAGAAGGTCCTGAAGGAGATTAACCAGCGCGGTGACATCATCCTGTTCATCGATGAGATCCACACCCTCGTTGGTGCAGGTGCCGCAGAGGGTGCTATCGATGCTGCTTCGCTGCTGAAGCCAAAGCTAGCCCGTGGCGAGCTGCAGACCATTGGTGCAACCACGCTCGATGAGTACCGCAAACACATCGAGAAGGATGCCGCACTGGAGCGTCGCTTCCAGCCGGTCAAGGTGGACGAGCCATCCTTGGATGACACCATCCTGATTCTCAAGGGCCTGCGCGATAAGTACGAGGCACACCACCGCGTCTCCTACACCGATGAAGCACTGAAGGCTGCGGCATCGTTGTCTGACCGCTACATTAATGACCGCTTCCTGCCGGACAAGGCAGTTGACCTCCTCGACGAGGCCGGCGCCCGCATGCGCATCAAGCGCATGACCGCGCCGGAAGGCCTGCGTGAGGTCGATGAGCGCATCGCCCAGGTGCGCAAGGAAAAGGAAACCGCCATCGATGCTCAAGACTTCGAGAAGGCAGCTGGCCTGCGTGACCAGGAGCGCAAGCTCGGTGAAGAGCGCGCGGAGAAGGAAAAGCAGTGGCGCTCTGGCGACCTCGAGGAGATCGCCGAGGTAGGCGAGGACCAAATCGCAGAGGTTCTGGCGCACTGGACCGGCATCCCTGTGCTCAAGCTGACGGAGAAGGAATCCTCCCGTCTGCTGCACATGGAAGAGGAGCTGCACAAGCGCATTATTGGCCAGGACGATGCCGTCAAGGCCGTCTCCCGTGCTATCCGCCGTACCCGTGCAGGCCTCAAGGACCCACGCCGTCCTTCCGGCTCCTTCATCTTCGCCGGCCCGTCCGGCGTTGGTAAGACGGAACTTTCCAAGTCCCTGGCTAACTTCCTGTTCGGCTCTGATGATGACCTCATCCAGATCGACATGGGTGAGTTCCATGACCGTTTCACCGCGTCCCGCCTCTTCGGTGCTCCTCCGGGATACGTCGGCTACGAAGAGGGTGGCCAGCTCACCGAGAAGGTTCGCCGCAAGCCATTCTCCGTGGTTCTCTTCGACGAGATCGAGAAGGCCCACAAGGAGATTTACAACACCTTGCTGCAGGTCCTCGAGGATGGCCGCCTGACCGACGGTCAGGGTCGCATCGTGGACTTCAAGAACACCGTTCTGATCTTCACCTCGAACCTGGGCACCCAGGACATTTCCAAGGCCGTGGGCTTGGGCTTCACCGGCTCCTCTGAGAACGACTCTGATGCGCAGTACGAGCGCATGAAGAACAAGGTCAACGATGAGCTGAAGAAGCACTTCCGCCCAGAGTTCCTGAACCGCATCGACGAGATCGTGGTCTTCCACCAGCTCACTCAGGAGCAGATCGTCGAGATGGTTGAGCTTCTCATCGGCCGCGTGGAGAAGCAGCTGGCTGAGCGCGACATGGGCATCGAGCTGACTCAGAAGGCAAAGGACTTGCTGGCAAAGCGCGGCTTTGACCCAGTCCTCGGTGCGCGCCCGCTGCGTCGCACCATCCAGCGCGAGATTGAGGATCAGCTCTCTGAGAAGATTCTCTTCGGCGAAATCGGCGCCGGTGAAATCATCACCGTTGACGTGGAGAACTGGGATGGTGAGTCCAAGGACAACTCCAAGGCCACCTTCACCTTCACGCCGCGTCCGCGCCCGCTACCGGAGGGCACCTTTGAGGATGACCTCGCTGACGCTGAGGTGCGCGAGAACGAGGAAGAGACTACCGCTGCAGATTCCACCGACACCCCGGATATCCTCTCCAGCGACGTCTTGCCAGAGTCCAATGATGACGACGGCGAGGGCAACCCACCAGCAGCTGGTGCTGGCCAGCCACTCTAAGGCTCGCCGCTAGCTGAAAAGTAAAAGGGGGCGCCTGCGTACAAAATGAGTACGCAGGCGCCCCTTTCGTTTTCCTTCTTCTAGGTTCGCTTAGTTTCTGCTCTACTCCGCAGATTCTGCTTCGGTGCTTAGGGTCTCTTCGAGCCAATCGATTGCTGGTTCATATTGTCCGATAAGACCTGCGATGTGGCCGCCGGCAACGCGGGAGGAGAGTGCACCGCCGCGGTCTTCGAGGGTTTCTACTTCACCGCCGAGCTCCTGCCAGTCGGTGGCTAGCTGCATTGCTTGGGCGTGGTCCACGATGTCGTCGTTGGGTGCGCTGCCCACCAAAACCTTGCCGGCCGGGCGCAGGTTGCCGATGCGTTGTGCTTCCAGCACGGAGCGCACCCGCTCATCCGAGGTGATGAACTCGCTCATCAAAACTCCAGTGTCGGTGAGCTCGGACAGATCCGTCATGGACCAGCGCATCGAGGAATCCACGATGCAGGAGCGGGAGTTTTCTTCCAACCAGTGCTTGCCCTTGGCGTTGAAGTACTCGTCGATCGCGGCAGAAAAATCCTGCGAACGGGCGCTAAATCCTTCAATGGCATAGGCCAAGTTCGGCCCAAGCCGTGGGGAACCGGCGAGCACCTTCACTAGGTCTGCCGGAGGAGCGCCCGCAAAAGTCGCACGCAGGTCTAGCTCCGGCGCATATTCCGGAACGAGCTCAGCCGCAGCGGCTGCAGCACCGCCACCCTGGGAATAGCCAAAGAATGCGACGGGCCCAGATGCGGCGGCCCGTGCGGCGTCGATAAGCGCGTGCCCTTGCTCAAGCCGGTTGGCATAGGTGTGCACACCCGGGGTACCCAAACCAATGTAATCCGTGATGACCAGGCGCATTCCGCGGTCCAGGAACTTGGAATACAACGGGGATTCATAGTTGACATTGATGGAAGACCCCAACAACGAGACCGGGCCTAAAAAGCCCTTGCTTCGCGAAGGCGCACAACTATCCGCCATTCCCCGGGTGCCCGGAGCCATCACCACCGTGGGAGCCTCACCCGGGCCTTCCCACTGCTCAGTCGGCTCCATGACGGTGCCCGAAACATAAGTGGGAGTGCCATCTTCAAGCCGGGAGGAATAAAGAATGCGTTCGACCCCGGGCGCTATGTTCTCGCGGCGCAGCACGGTGCCGGGCTCAGCATTGGCGACGCCCTCGGGCTCATCTTCGTAGAAATCCGCCACGAGGGCGCTGCTGAGCGAGGAACCCGCCATAGAGGAGCCAGAACTCAGCGCAGCCTGAGCCGGCATGCTCGGTGCAAAGAGGAGCAAGCTGGTGACAGTAGGGGTAAGAAGGCGCAGGAAATTCACGGATTCCAGTCTACTGGCATGGGGGATTTTCTCCGGGCTGAGGCGTGCGATTGCGGCTTTGCCGCCCTAGATGCCAAATCGTGACCGAATCTGCGGGCGTTGTCCCGTCGATTTGGCATGTAGGCACATTGAGTAGGGCGCTAAGGCGCCGCAATGCGATAGCGCGCTGAGACCACCGCGCTAAACTGTATAGCCATGGGCATTCAATACCGATCTCGTAAGAAAACCGGCAAGAATAGCTGGATCAACATCTCCGGCTCTGGGGCATCCATGTCCACCAAGGTGGGGCCGGTGACCTTCAACTCCCGCGGCGGCATGTGGATCAACCTGCCTGGCGGGCTGAACTTCCGGGGACGCTGGCGCTAAATTACAAGGTCGCAACCATGGAAGAACCTACGAGTGACTATGTCCGCATGGGCATTGAAGCCGACGTTGTGCTGCGCCTTGGCATGCTGCTTATGGGCGCCGGCACGTCGGGCTATCGTGCGCTGCGCGGAATGAAGCGCGCGGCCCGCGCTCTAGGCTTTTCCCGGTTGGACGCCAACGTAGGCGTTACCCAAATTACGTGCACCTTCCATAAGGGGCGAGCTTTTCGCACCGTGGTGGCGCAGCAGCATTCGCCAGCTGTCGACGCATCGCGTATCGAGGCCCTTGAGGATCTCACACATAATCGCCTCTACGCCGGAATTACTGCGGAAGAACTCGATGCTTTCCTCGATGACATCGAGTCCCGCGTGCGCAAGCGCTGGAATGGTTTTACCTTGGCCACTGCCGCGGGCGTGGCTTGCGCTTCCTTCTCAGTGCTTAACTATTTCCAGTCCTATGTTGTCTTCTTGGTCGCGCTCGCTGCCTTTTGCGGGCAGTTCGTCAGGTGGGCGCTGCATCATAAGCACGTGCACCAGATTGGCTGCATTGTGGCAGGTGGCGCCACGGCGAGCTTGGTCTACTTCCTGAGCACCGAGCTTTTGTCTATTGCTGGCTTAGCCAATCCCACAGACTTCTCCTCGGGCTATGTCGCCGCAGTTCTTTTCCTGATTCCCGGCTTCCCGCTGTTTTCCGCGCTGATTGATTTGGCGCGCTTTGACTTTGACGCCGGCATGGCGCGGCTTAGCTACGCACTGACCGTCATCATCGCGGCTACCTTCACGGTGGCCATGGTCAGCTGGTTCACGGAACTTACCCCAATTGCGCCGCCACCTGTGCCCGATGCCAGCTGGTACGCAGCCGCCATCCTGGCTAGCTTCTTAGGCATCGCCGGCTTTGCCTTCCTGTTTAATTCCTCGCGGCGCATGGTGATTGCCGCCGCAATAGTAGGCACCGTAGCCAACATGGTGCGCTTGGGCATCCTAGAGCTGGGAGTGACCAGCTACTTCGCAGCTTTCGTGGGCGGCACGATCATCGGTCTGCTGGGCGGGCGCGTGGCGCGCACCATGCATCTGCCACGTATCACCACCACGGTTCCCGCCGCAGTCATCATGATTCCCGGCGCAGCGATGTTCCGCTCTGTCTATCACTTGAATGCCGGCAACATGGATCAAGCGTTGTCCAATCTCGCCACAGCCTCGATGGTTGTGCTCTCCATCGGCTGCGGCCTTATCTTCGCGCGCCTGCTTACTGATAAAGACTGGTCGCTGGGCCGGCTTATCGATTTCTCGCGCCAACCACACGATTCGCGCTACTAAAACGCCGCATTAATGGGGCAGGTGGAAAAGGCCCTGGGAATCTTGCTCCGCGAGGCCGTCGTCAAGCAGCGAAGCCAACGCCCGCGAGCGTTGCGCCGCATCGGGCCACACCACATCGATTTTGCTCTTCGGCACCGGGGCATCGGCGCCGCGCAGGACATCCAGAATCAGCCCACGCACCTGGCGGTCGGTGCCTTGGAATTTCTGCACGCGTTTTTTGGCCTTGGAAAGCTCGGCCTCACTAGGCTGCGGGCAGCCCGCCAGCTGCCAGGCACAACCTTCGCGTAGCGGGCACCCTTCACAATTGGGGGCCTTTGCCGTGCAGACCAAAGCACCGAGTTCCATGAGCGCGGCTGAAAAGCGTGGACCATTTTCTGGCGGGAGGAGTTTTTCCACGGCGGAAAGTTCCTTCTTCGAAGGCTGCGGCTGCAGGAAGCGGCCGTCCACGGCGCGCGCGTAAACTCGGCGCACATTGGTATCAACCACCGGCACGTTGCGCTTGTAGTGGAAACAAGCCACCGCCCGCGCCGTGTAATCGCCGATGCCGGGCAGCTTCAGCAGCTTCTCGACGTCGCTTGGCACCGGCTTTTCACCTATGGCCTGTGCACACTCCCACAAGCGCAACGCGCGCCGGGGATAACCCAGCTTGCCCCACGCGCGCAGCGCCTCCGCGCGGGAGGCCGCCGCGAAGTCGGCCGGGGTAGGCCACCGCTGCATCCATTCCTCCCACACCGGAGCCACACGTGCGACTGGAGTCTGTTGGCTCATGACCTCACTGAGCAGGACGCCCCACGCGGAGGTGCCGGGGCGGCGCCAGGGGAGGGGACGCTCGGCTGAATCAAACCAGTCCAAAAGAGCAGCGGTGTTAATCATCGGGAAACAGTGTAAGCCAGCCTGCGTTCAGGACTACAGTTGAATCCATGCCACTTTCAAAAGTCCCGAAAGATCCCCAAAAAGTTTGGGAAGCCCTACAAGCTGGAAACGAGCGCCTGGTCAGTGGAAACGCTATCTCCGTCAACACTGAGTCGCGCCTCCGCGCCCGGCTAACCCGAGGCCAAGACCCGCGCGTCATCGTGCTGGCATGCTCCGATTCGCGCGCCCCGATTGAGCACGTATTTAACATCGGTTTCGGCGATGCCTTCGTCATTCGTACCGCCGGCCATATCCTGGACAACGCGGTGCTTGCCTCGCTGGACTATGCCTTGGAGAACCTAAACGCCAACCTTCTCGTGGTGATGGGTCACCAGTCCTGCGGTGCGGTGGGTGCGGCCTCGGCGTTCCTGAACGGAGATATCAACCTGCCGACCGGGCTGCAGCGACCCATCATTGAGAAGGTCGCGGCTTCGGCGCTGCAGGCCAAGCGCCAAGGCCGTGAGACTAGGCCCGATTTCGAGCGCGAGAACACGGCCCAAACGGTCTCTCAGATCATCGCTGATGTGCCGGCGGCGCGGCGGCTTCTCGACGCCGGCACGCTCGGCGTTGTCGGCCTGCGCTACCTGCTGGAAGATTCCAGCGTGGAAACTGTGGTGCGCCACGGCGTGGACTAGGGCCATTTAGGCCTAGACACGCGGCGAGGGCTGGTGCAAGTTTGTCTGTGTCACCCTTTAAAATCGGAAGCGTGACTGATAACCGACGCAAACCCCTGCCCCAAGAGATCTACATGCGCCGCCGCGTTGCTGCGCTGATTGGACTTTTGGTGCTCGTCGGGCTGCTCATCTGGGCAGCGACCAGCATGTTCGGCGGCTCCGATGAATCGGTGCCTACCGCTGCTACCAGCGCCCGCGGCTCGGAGGCTGTGCCGGAGACCAGCAAGACGAGCGCTGCCCCAACTAGTGATGCGGCATCGAGCAGCGTAAGCGCCGCGCCGAGCAGTGCGGAAAGCAGCGCCGACAGCAGCGCTGCAAACCCAAGCGAGTCTTCGCCTTATCCGGCGCCTAGCGCGGGCGCGGAGCCGGCTAAGAATACCTGCGCCTTGGAGGACTTGGAGATCGTAGGTACTGTCAGCCAACCTAGCTACAGTGAGGGCGAGTACCCAACCTTCTTCATGGAAGTCAAGAACCCTACCGCCGCTGATTGCGTGATTGACCTAGATAAGGACATCCTGCGCTTTGAGGTCTATGACCTTTCCACCAATGAGAAGAAGTGGGCTGATACTGACTGCTTCCCGCCGGTGGATACTGGTGAGGTCACCTTCGAGCCAGGCAAGCAGCGCACCTTCCAGGCTGATTGGTCCCGTAAAATGTCCCAGCCAAACCAGTGCAATGACCGTGCACCGGCCCCGGTGGGTGGCTACTTCATGCACGCAGTTATTGGTAACCACGCCTCGAAGGCAGAAACCTTCAACCTCGATAGCTAGCGCAAAAGGGCGATGGCCTCGCCCAAAGTTCCAGCTTGCAGCACCCGTATCCCGGCGGCATCCACCTTGCCCGCCGGGACGATTGCGTTTTCATAGCCCAAGCGCGCGGCCTCGCTCAAGCGGCGATCCAGGTTGGGCACGCGGCGCAGCTCGCCAGCCAGGCCCACCTCACCGATGACCACCGTCTTGGGCGGTAGCGGCTTTTCATGCAAGGAGGACCAGGTGGCAAGCGCTACGGCAAGATCCGTGGCGGTCTCCTGGATGCGCACGCCGCCCACGGTGGCGACGTAGGCGTCTTTGTCATTGGTGCGCTCTCCTGCGCGTGCCTGCAGCACCGCCAGCACCATGGGCACGCGGTTGGAGTCCAATCCCGTGACCACGCGGCGCGGGTTCTTTGCCACTGGATCCACGGTGAGCGCCTGAACCTCCGCGAGCATGGGGCGTACACCGTCCATGGCAACGGTGACCGCGGAGCCATCCGGCGTGCTCCCGCGGTGGGAGAGGAAGAGCCCAGAAGGATCTGCTACCTCGCGAATGCCGCCGGAAGTCTGCTCGAAACATCCCACTTCATCGGTGGCGCCGAAGCGGTTCTTGATGCCGCGCAGCATGCGTAGGCTGGACTGCCTGTCACCCTCGAAGTTCAACACCACGTCAACCAAGTGCTCGAGTACGCGGGGACCTGCAACGTTGCCGTCCTTGGTTACGTGGCCCACAAGCAGCACCGGAATGCCGGTGGACTTTGCCAGGGTGGTTAGCGCCGCAGTGACCGCGCGTGACTGGGCCACGCCGCCAGCTACGCCCTCGACGCCTGCCGCATGCATGGTCTGTACAGAGTCCACGATGATAAGGCTGGGCTTGAGTTGTTCAACGTGGCCGAAGACTACGTCCAAGTTAGACTCGGCGGCTAGGTAGAGGGTCTCGTGGAGCGCGTCGGTGCGCTCGGCACGCGCCCTTACCTGGCCCGCTGACTCCTCTGCGGTGACATATAGCGCCGTGCGTTCGAGCTGCGCCCACCTTGAAGCCACCTCCAGCAGCAACGTTGACTTACCAACGCCGGGCTCGCCGGCCATGAGTACAACCGAGCCTGGAACGATGCCTTTGCCCAAAACACGGTCTAACTCGCCGATACCCGTGTTGATGGTTTTAGTAGCACTCGCCCCAATCTTGGTGATGGGTTGCGCCGGGCTGGAAGGCGTTAGACCCTTGACCATCTGCCCGGTCACCGCAGCCGAGGCAGCCGTGCCCTCAGAAGCAGCCGGGGCGGATTCCTGCAGCGTTCCCCACGAGCCGCAATCTGGGCAGCGGCCTAGCCACTTCGGAGAGACGTAGCCACACTCGGAACAGGTGTGGATTGGACGCGATTTCTTAGCCATGCCAGTAACTCTAAAACACCCGCCGGACACGAGCGCCAACGAGAAACCCCGCACTTAGAAGTGCGGGGTCGAAGGGTTAATTAAAGGGCTTATTTCACCCGGAGGCTTAGTGGTGAGATGCCTCAGGGGACTCGGTGGTAAAGCCCTCGGTGGACTCAACGTCGCGGTTGTACTCACCGGACTTCAGCGGGGAAGCGGCAACAGCTGCGTCCACCTCGATGGTGCCGTTGTTGAAGGTGAAGGTAACCGGGCGGGAGCCGGCGTAGCCAAAGTCCTCATTCTCGAGGGAGGTCTCGACGTACTGAACGTTCTTGTTCTTCTTGTCCTTCTTCAGCTCTTCCAGGTTCTTGGCGGAATCAGCGATGATGGACTGGTCACGGGCCATCGGCTTCGTGGAGCCCAACTCTACGTCCTGGCCATCGACGGAAACGGACTCCAGGGTGACGTCAGAAACGTCGTAGCCCTGGTTGACGGCAACGAACTTCAGGGAAGTCTCACCGGAATCCGGCTCAACCTGGATAGTGACGTCGCGGACTGCGACAGCGCCGTCCTCGGTAGCAGCGGAGGAACCATCGACAGCCGCAACCTTCTGGGAAGTTTGAGTGATGTGGCCTGCCGAGCAGGAAGCCAGAGCCAGCGCAGACAGGGCGGTTACGGAAATGATGGCACCGCGACGAGCGGCGGTCTTCAAGGGCTGCACTTTGAGGGTCCTCCATAGATTGCGATCACAAAGCTTATCAACGCTTTAGCCTAGTACCTTTCCGCCCCAAGTACACAGTTTCCTCTAAACCCGTTGGGTAGGTGGCGGGGTAATACGGGGGTAGACCATGGGCGTCGACAAGCGCAAAAGCTCTACGTGCTAAACTAGTTGCCCTGTATGCGTGCCGCGCGAGGCACGAACATTAAACAAGGAGTGGGAATGGAATTTAAGGTCGGAGAGGTCGTCGTCTACCCGCACCACGGTGCTGCCAGGATTACTGACATTGAGCAGCGTGAGATGGGCGGCGAGACCCTGGAGTTCCTCGTCCTCCAGATCAACCAGTCTGACCTTGTGGTTCGAGTGCCTTCGAAGAACGCCGAGACCGTCGGTGTGCGTGACGTCGTGGGCAAGGAAGGCCTCGAGCGCGTCTTCTCCGTTTTGCGTGAGCTCGACGTGGAAGAGGCCGGCAACTGGTCCCGCCGTTACAAGGCAAACCAGGAGCGCCTAGCCTCTGGTGACATCAACAAGGTCGCGGAAGTGGTTCGTGACCTGTGGCGCCGTGACCAGGATCGCGGCCTGTCTGCTGGTGAGAAGCGCATGCTTACCAAGGCTCGCCAGATTCTCGTGGGCGAGCTCGCGCTGGCTTCCCCGGTCGATGAAAAGAAGGCCGACACCATGATGGAAGAAATCGATGCCACCATCGAGCGTCACCGCGCTGCCGGCATCGTGGAGGATAAGTCCATCACCACCGATATCGACAACGACATCGATCTCGATGACCTCTCCTTCGACGACGAAGACTAAGGTCTACGGCCTCATCGCGGCCGCAGGCATGGGCACCCGCTTGGGCGCCGAATTGCCGAAGGCTTATGTTGAGCTGGAAGGCCGCACTTTGCTGGAGCGTTCTGCGGCGGCCATGGGGGAGGTCTGTGACGAGCTGATCGTCACCGTCAGCCCCGAGATGGAAGAGCACGCACGCGCCCTGCTGCCCGGCGCTCACTTGGTCCACGGCGGCGGGGAGCGCGCTGACTCCGTATGGGCTGGCCTCCAGCACATCCCTGACGATGCCATCGTCCTCATTCACGACGCCGCCCGCGCGCTAACCCCGCCCGAGATGATCGCGCGCGTTGCCGAGGCCGTGCGCAGCGTCCCCGCGGTCGTCCCGGTGGTGCCGGTCGCGGACACCATCAAGGTCGTCGACGAGCACCGCGTCGTATCCACCCCGGACCGTTCAAAGCTGCGCGCGGTCCAAACCCCGCAGGGCTTCCGCGTGGCTAAGCTGCGCGAAGCGAACGAAGCCTATTTCTCAGGCCAGCAAGATTTCGTGGCCACTGACGATGCCAGCTTGATGGAATGGTTTGGCGTCCCCGTCACGACCGTCGAGGGCGACCCACTAGCTTTCAAAATCACCACGCCCATCGATCTCACGCTGGCCACGGCGATTTTAAACAAGGAGCTCTCATGACCCAGCCCATCATCCCGCGCGTAGGCATTGCCACCGACGCCCACCAGATTGAGGAAGGCAAGCCCTGCTGGATTGCTGGGCTGCTTTTCGACGACGCCGATGGCTGCGAGGGCCACTCCGACGGCGACGTGGTCAGCCACGCGCTTGTCGACGCCCTCTTGTCCGCCGCCAACCTCGGTGACTTGGGCTCGTTCGTGGGTGTTGGGCGCAAAGAATACGACAACGTTTCGGGCGAGCGCCTGCTGCGCGAGTGCCGTGAACTGCTTGAAGAAAATGGCTTCGTGATTGGTAACGCCGCAGCTCAGCTGGTGGGACAAACCCCGAAGATGGGCCCGCGCCGCGAAGAGGCCGAGCACGTGCTCAGTGAGATTTTAGGCGCTCCCGTTTCCGTCTCCGCTACCACCACCGACCACCTGGGATTCACCGGCCGCTCCGAAGGCCGCGCCGCGGTGGCGACGGCGGTGGTCTGGAAACAGTAATTCCCGGGAAAGGCGCGCGTGGAAGGCGCATCGCCGTGACTTAAAGCAACCGCAAACAGCCAAGCGCCCATAGCCTAGAATGGTCAGGGTGAGTAACCTACGCATTTATGACACCGCCACCCGTAGCCAACGCGATTTCGTGCCCGTTAAAGAGGGCCACGCCTCGATTTACTTGTGTGGTGCCACCCCGCAGGCACAGCCGCACATCGGCCACCTGCGCTCCGGCGTAGCCTTTGATATTCTGCGCCGCTGGCTCATGGCGCAGGGCCTGGACGTCGCCTTCGTGCGCAACGTCACCGACATCGATGACAAGATTCTCACCAAGGCCGCCGATAATGGCCGCCCCTGGTGGGAGTGGGTTTCCACCTACGAGCGCGAGTTCACCAAGGCCTACAACACCCTGGGCGTCCTGCCGCCATCGGTAGAGCCACGCGCCACGGGATTCGTTACCCAGATGGTGGACTACATGCAGCGGCTTATCGACGCCGGCTTTGCCTACGCGGTATCTGACGATACCGCGGGGGCAGACGGAGCAGGTTCCGTCTACTTCGACGTCCAAGCCTGGGTCGCGGCCGAGGGATCTGACTACGGCTCCCTGTCCGGCAACCGGGTCGAGGAGATGGAGCAGGGCGAAGACCCAGAGGCTCTCAAGCGCGGAAAGCGCGGGCCGCAGGACTTCGCGCTGTGGAAGGCCGCCAAACCCGGCGAGCCTTCTTGGCCTACCCCGTGGGGCCGTGGACGCCCCGGCTGGCATTTGGAGTGCTCGGCTATGTCCACCTACTACTTGGGCGGCGAGTTCGACATTCACTGCGGTGGTCTCGACCTGCAGTTCCCGCACCACGAGAACGAGGTCGCGCAGTCCCATGCCGCCGGCGATAAGTTTGCCAATTACTGGATGCACAACCACTGGGTGACCATGGCCGGCGAGAAGATGTCCAAGTCCTTGGGCAATGTCTTGTCGGTTCCCAACATGCTGGAGCTCGTCCGCCCGGTCGAGCTGCGCTACTACCTGGGCTCCGCGCACTACCGCTCCGTGCTGGAATACTCCGAGGCAGCCTTGACCGAGGCCGCTGCCGGCTACCGCCGCATCGAGGACTTCGTGAACAAGTTCGACGACCTCGTCGTAGGAGACTGGACCCCGGCCTTCGAGGACGCCATGAACGACGACATCGCCGTTCCGAAGGCACTGGCCGAGATTCACACCAATGTGCGCGCAGGCAATAAGGCCCTGGGCGCTGGCGATGAGGCTCAGGCACGACGAATCGCTGAGTCTGTTCGTGCCATGGCCGCGGTGCTGGGCTTTGATCCTTTGGCTGAACAGTGGAAAGATGGGGCGTCGACAAGCACTGCGGATACAGCGCTGGACGCACTCGTCCAAGCAGAACTGGAGCGCCGCACTCAAGCCCGCGCGGAGAAGGACTGGGCCACTGCGGACGCCGTCCGCGACCGCCTCGCCGCAGCTGGCATCACCATCACTGACACTGCCGACGGCCCCACCTGGTCGCTGGCCTAAGGAGAATTCATGGCACGTACGCACGGCCGCGGCGGCGCGGGCATCCGCAAGACAAACAAGAAGGGCGCCACTAAGGGCAGTGGTGGCCAGGTAAAGAAGGGCCTTGAGGGCAAGGGTCCAACGCCTAAGGCAGAGGATCGCGTCTACCACGCGAAGCACAAGGCCAAGCTGGAGCGCGAGCGCCGCAACTCGGGCCGCCACCAGAAGGAGACGGCGGAGATGGTCGTCGGCCGTAACCCGGTTGTCGAGTGTCTGCACGCGAAGGTGCCTGCTACCTCGCTGTACATCGTGCAGGGTACCCGCAACGATGCGCGCCTGTCGGAGGCCGTGGCCATTGCGAATTCCCGCAACATTCCTATCCTTGAGATTCAGCGTCACGAGATGGATCGCATGACCGGCAACGGTTTGCACCAGGGCATTGGCCTGCAGATTCCGCCTTATAAGTACGCGGACTTCCATGACCTGATGGACCGCGCGAAGGACGCTGGCGAGCCGGGCATGTTTGTCATTCTGGATAACATCACCGACCCGCGTAACTTGGGCGCGGTTATCCGCTCCGTTGCGGCGTTCGGCGGCCACGGCGTCATCATTCCGGAGCGTCGCTCCGCGTCGGTGACTGCAGTGGCGTGGCGTACTTCCGCGGGTACCGCAGCACGCTTGCCCGTCGCGCGCGTGACCAACGTGACCCGCACCGTGCAGGAATTCCAGAAAGCCGGCTACCAGGTCGTTGGCCTAGACGCCGGCGGCGAGCACACGCTCGACACCTACACGGGTGGCAAGGATCCCGTGGTCATCGTCATCGGCTCTGAGGGAAAGGGCATCTCCCGCTTGGTCCGCGAGAACTGCGATGTCATCATGTCCATCCCGATGACCGGTTGGGTTGAGTCCTTAAACGCATCCGTTGCTGCGGGTGCAGTGCTTTCGGAGTTTGCTCGGCAGCGTCGCGCTGCGAAGTAACACGTAATTTGGAAGGCGTCGCGTTGTGCGGCGCCTTTTTGCTTGCCTCCAATGCGTCTGCTGGGCAGCTACCGCCGTCCTGGTTGCAAATGCCCAGGGCTGGAAACCCAGACCTCCTGCTCGCATTTTCACGCGCTTGCCGACGCCCTGCAATCCACCAGAGAGCTGCGGATTGAGGCCTGGGTATTTGCGCGGAGTTGATGAATCTGCGAAAGGTAACTTTTGACACTTGAACGCGGTTTAGGGGCAGCGTATATCTTTTAGTAGCGCGCGCTATAAGTTCAGATTCTTCTCAAGAAAGGAATGCTTATGAAAGTGAGCATGTCTAAGCGAGCAGTTTCAGTAACTCTCGCAGGTTTGTTGGCGTTGGGTGGTACAGGTGTTGCTGGGGCCACGATTGTAAATATCGATGGCGGCACGTGGGACTACGGTACGGGTAGTGGCCAAGTTTGGTCGCACTACTTTCACAATGGGGTGCGGCACGGTTCAACTGCTGTTGGTACCTTCAAGTCGGATAGCGGTTGCGTCAACAAAAACACTTGGTCACGAGCAACAGCTCCCAAGAAGTCCTCTGGAAATAAGTCCTACTACCGACACTGCTAAGGCTCGATGAAAACTTCAGTCAGACTACTAACCGTAGGGATTTTGCTCTCTACGGTTATTAGCGCATTCATTGCCTTTGTCGGAGCCAGCCTCTTATCGACTCTGGATTACCGGCTTGGCAACGAGTTTGTCCAGATCGAAGACTTCAAACCTGACAGTCACACAGAAACACTGTTTCCTGAGCTTTCTGAATTTGCGCGGGACTCAGGATTTGACGTATCGATTTATTACGCCTCGCTAGCTGATTCGGATGGTGAGGTGCGAATCTACTCCTCGGCTCTGCCTTCAGGTGCAGCTAACTTTGAGTCTCAAAAGTTTCAGAGAGGCGAAAAGCTTGTTTGGTATCCATTGTCGGAAATTCCGACTAAGGAACCGCGCCAAGTTTTTAACATTAAAGGATCGGAAAACGACGCTCGAGACCTAACGACATGGTTGGAGGAGCGCGGGTATTCCGTGATAGGGCTCCAGAACTTGACTTGGAGCATCGTCATGACTTCGTCGCTGCCTTTGTTGGTCGCGGCTGCTTTTCTACTCGCGCTCGTGTTGGGTGGCGGGCACTGCCTAGTGCGGGCTCGCGAAATCGGCATTCACAGACTTTTGGGGCTAAAGCTATCGCAGACGCTAAGGCTTGATGTAACGCGGCTTGCCAAGCAAACATGGCTACCATTTTTTCTTGCGATCATTTTTATTGCGGCGGCATTGTATCTTTACAACGACTGGGCAGAAGCGACGTTGTTTTGGGCCTTTTTCGGCGTTTCTGTGTTGCTCCAATGGGTCGGTTTGGCGCTGGGCTATGTGCTCGGGCAGTTATTGGTTCGAAATATTTCGATCCCGCAGGCCATCAAAGGCAAGGTTCGGGCGCGTCCAATTACCTACGCTCTGTATGCTGTCCGGCTATTGGCACTCTTGACGAGCCTGACGGCACTTTCGCAGATGGTTGATACCGGTGCTGAGGTGTCCGCGCGAGAGGAATTGCAACCGTATTGGAGCGGACATGCCAATGAGCAAGAGTTTGCCCTGAGCTCGAATATCACTCCGGATGAAAAAGAACAGGCTGCAGCTGCAGCGCCCTTGCGTCAGGCGGACCGCGAAGGAAAGCTACTCTTAGCGGATCCTTTTTGGCTTACCTGGCCGACTCAACTGGAAGCCCCGGTTATTCTCAGCAACCATCGGTTCGCCGTTCAAGCTGGTGTTTCCCCTTCTGAAGAAGACGTAACCGTTTGTGCTCCCGTTGCCCTCAGTGAAGAATCCAAACAGACGATTATTGACTCCGTTGCATTTGAAGCCGAACTCGCGAAGAAGAAAGTTCCAGATTTTAACTGGAAAGAGGATTGTTCGCTTGGGCAAGTCTTTTCCTATGACGTTGAGCTGCGGCCAGTAATTAATGACCCCATTGTGGTCTCGTTACCAGTGGGGCTTGAAGCTATCGGTGACCGGAATTTACTCGCGAAAGCCTCGCAGAAAGTCCTCCTTGCCATCGAGCCAACTGTCGTTGGTGAGCTGAAAGATGGGACGGTGGGCAAGGTGCTTGCCACGGCACAACCGCATGCTGATTCCTGGCGATCGTCCCTTGAGGAAGCCAAAGATCAATTCAGCCTTTGGTCGTTAAATACGGTCGTAGCGATATTACTGGTTTCCTTGTTAATCGTCGCGGGGCTTTTCAGTTTCCAGGTGGCGTTCCGGCGAGAGCTCTATGTTTCCTTCATTTGTGGGCGCAGCCCGTGGAAGATGTGCAGGAAGATTCTGCTGGCCGAGCTATTCTTTTTCGTTACCACCATCGGCTGGGTTTTGTATCGTTTGCGCGAGCATAAGGAACAACTGGAATCGCACTATCCATCAACGTGGTCGATGGGGTTTGAAAACAGGTGGTCCACGGCAACCGTTCTTGTTGTCGTCGCATTTTCGATCGTGTGGATGTGTATTTCAATCGGTTTGACCTGGTGGATTAGTGCGCGAAATCAAATGCGCTGGACAGACAGCGAGGGAAATTAGGATATGGAAATTCAGGTTGAAGACCTTCACTACAGTGTGAAGGGAAAAATGATTCTTTCCGGCCTTACGCGGTCTTTTGCGGCTGGCCGGGTGACTGCATTAACCGGTGTCTCCGGAAGTGGGAAAACCACCCTGTTGAACCTCTTGGGCGGTCTGATCTCGCCGGACAAAGGCTCAATCATGTGGGATGGAAACAACATTGCATCGCTATCGGCAGGTCGACTGCGCAAGTATCGACGCGAATGCGTTGGGTATCTTTTTCAAGATTACGGCTTGGTTCCTGACCTCACCGTTGTCGACAACGTGAAGCTCGCAGCCAGTAACGTTTCGCGCCGTGCTTTCGACGAGGCGCTAGACAGCGCTTTGGCGCAGGTTGGTTTACGCGGCTATGAAAAGCGTGTGGTCAGCGGCTTGTCGGGCGGCGAACAACAACGAGTAGCCTTGGCGAGGATCCTCGTTTCCAAGCCCAAAATCGTATTGGCGGACGAGCCAACCGGTGCGCTTGACGAGGACAATGCTCAGCTGGTTGTTGAACACCTTCGTGCTTTCGCTGACCAAGGCGCCGTTGTCGTCGTCGCGACGCATTCCAAGCATGTAGCTGACCAAGCAGACTGCGAGGTAACGCTTTAGTGTGGCGATTGAAATACTCGGATATGCCGTGTCTGCTCGCTGGCATCCGAGACGATGAGCAACCGATACTCGATGAGCTAAGACGCTACTTCCTCTGGCCCCAGGTTGAATGTGCGTCCACTCAAAGGGAGCTGCTGAATGCATTGTCTGGCTCACAGGAGCAATTGCTGGTGTTGTGCGAGCGCAAAGACTCGGCGACCTGGGTATGGGATATACAAGAGTTAAAGAGCAGCGATTTCATTTACTTGGTGGATTATTCACAGCATTCGCGTGAGAAGCTTCAAACGGCAATCAATTTGGGCGCGTCTGCATATTGCGTCGTTACCCGGGAAGCTCGCTCCGGCCATGGGGGCCTTAAATTAAGTTGTTGCTTCGATATAAACGGCGTAGCTGTTGGGACAATGCCTGAACCAGATATGCAGCGAAACCTCGAGCGACTATCCGCAATTCAGCTTCGAATTCTAAACGGAATTGTATGTGGGCACTCAAATAATGGCATCGCGGAAGAAACACATCTTTCTGTGCCGATGATCAAGAAAATAGTTTCCCAGCTGCTTGACATCTTTGCTGCAGAGAACAGAGTCCAGTTAGCCATAAAAACCTTACCCGCTATGGGTTGAGCTGCCATCCTGTTGCAAATGCCCAGGGCTGGGTAAGTAGCGGGGAGGCGAGCCACGGGGCTAAAAGCCGAAGAAGTCCTCCACCACCTGGGCCGCGATGAAGCTATCGGTATTCGGGCCCAAGCGCGCGTCGAGCTCGTTGCCCGAGGGGATGACGTGGCCCACGCCTTCCATGGTCCACAGTTCGACGGGGTTGTCACCTTCCCAGGAATGCAAAGACACATCAGAAAACGGGCGGGTTACCTTGGCCTTAGAGCAACCGTTCATCGTGGCGAAACGCTGCGCAGTCCACAACGCGGAAGTAACCTCGCCGCGGGAGCTATTCGCGAGGCCAGCCTGGCCGCCTTCATAAGGTGCTAACGGGTCCGCCGTGCCATGCATCATGAGGATTGGGGTGGGCTTATAGCCCTCGGGATTAGACGGCGCATGGTTAGCGCCGCTGCCCATCGTCGAGGCGAAGATGCAAGCGCCGTTGAGGAAGCCGGGGGCGTCGAAAAGCAGGCGAATTACCATCTGCCCGCCGTTGGAATAACCGCAGGCGAAGGTGCGCTGCGTTCCGTATTCCTCCTGTACGGTGGCGGCGACGTGTTGGAGAAAGGCGACGTCGTCAATGCCAAGCTCACGGGCCTTGACCGGAAGCACCGCGCGGGCGTCGTTGAAGTGCCTGTCCACGCCGTCGGGGTAGACAACCACCGTGCCCGTGCGGGCGGCGAGCTCGTCGAAAGTACCGTTTGTAAAGCGCCGCATCACGCTGCCATTTTGCAGCGAACCGTGGAGGAAAAGCAGCAGGTTCGGACCGGGATTTTCCGGCGCGACGACGGTGTACTTACGCTTGAATCCCTGAAATTCCACGATGGTCATGGAGCAAAAGTTTAGTCGGGGTGAGCGCAGGTTTCGTCGTGCGTGCTGGTGTGGTGCTTTCCGAATCGCTGCGGCCCTCGAAGTGAGCTTTGGTGACGCGGGCGGCGGCGATGTCGTCGCGCACGGCACGGCGGTTGCGCAGCCAGCCGATTAGACGGCAAACCAGGTAAATGACAAAAGAAATCGTGGTGACGAAGACCGAGACTGGCAAGCCTGGTGCTAGCGAGAGGATGAGGCCACCCACGGCGGCGACCTCGGCGAAAAGCGTGGACCACAGCACCGCGCGCACCGGCGAGGAGGTGATCTGCACTGCTGCTGCGCCCGGTGTAATCAGCAGCGCCATGACCAACAGCGAACCGACAATCTGCACCGACTGCGCCGCGGTAAGGCCCACCAGAATGGCAAAGCCTACGGAGATAGCGCGCACCGGTACGCCAGCTGCCTGCGCCATGACCGGGTCGGCGGAAGCGAAAAGCAGCGGGCGCCAGAAGAGCAACACGACGCCCACGATGATGACGGTAGTCAGCGCCAGCAGCCACACCGAGGCCGCGGAAACACCCACGATCTGGCCGGTCAGCAGCGTCATCGCCGTATTGGAATTGCCCGGATAGAGATGCAAAAACAGCACCGATAGACCAAGGCCAAAGCTCATCACCACGCCAATCGCGCTGTCTTGCTGGCCTTTCAGCCCCAACACCGCCAGGATGATGGCGGCCACGATGGCGCCCGCGATGGCACCAAAGCCTAAGTTAAATCCGAAGAGCAGGGCCGCCGAAGCGCCCATTAGGGCGAGCTCAGACGTCGCGTGCACCGAAAAGGACATCTGGCGCAGCACGATGAGTGAGGTCATCACACCAGAGAGGATGCCCAGCAGCGCGCAGGCCCACAGAGAAGACTGCACGAAATCGACGCCGAGCAGATACTGGGTGTCTTCGAAAAACCTATTAGACAACGATGAGTCTCCCATCGACCTCGATGACGTTGACCTTGGAACCATACAGCTCAGACAAGACATCCGAGCGCATAACCTCATCCACAGCGCCAAACATGTGGCCATGCGGGGCGATGTAGAGCACCTTGTCCACCACGCCTAGCACCGGGTTGATGCCGTGTGTCACGAACAACAAGGAGGTGCCGCGTTCTTTGCGCCAGCGGTCGAGCTTTTCCACGGTCGCTTGCTGGCGGGCAGGATCGAGCGAGAGTAATGGTTCGTCGGCAAGGATGAGCTGCGGGTCATTGGCCAGCGCCTGGGCCTGCCGGATGAGCTGTTGCTGACCGCCCGAAAGTTGCCCCACGCGGCGCTCGGCGATGCCGGTGGCACCCACTTCGGCGAGGAGTTCGTCGACGCGGGCGCGGGAGGGGCGTCGCTTAGCGATGGCCCCGTGTGCCAACGACAGTGAGACCAAATCCCGAGCGCGCATGGGAAGATCCTGCGGAAACATGCGCTGCTGCGGAATAAAACCAACCCGCGAATTGACGTCCACGCGCCCTCCGGTGAGCTGGCGCGTGCCCAGGATGGTGCCCAGCAAGGTGGACTTGCCCACGCCGTTTGGCCCCAAGACGGCGATGAATTCGCGCTTGTCGACGCCCAGGTTGAGCCCCGACCACAGCGGTTCCACGGCCGCTTCATGAAATTGAACCAGCACTAAGCTGCCTCGATGTGGTCCACGGCCTGCTCGTAGTAGTCGAGGAAGTTCGTGCCCTCTGGTGGGGTCTCGCCGATTTCCACGATAGGGATGTGGCGCTCCTCGGCTGCCTTGTGGATGCGCGAGGAGATATCGGTCTCGGTCTGTGGGTTATAAATCAGCAGATCGACCTTGTCTTCCTTGATGGCCTCTAGGAAGCGTGCGAGGTCGGCGGCAGTCGGCTCGCCCTCAGACACGGTGGCTTTGCGGAAGCCCTCCGGCGTCACGTCCAAGGCAGGGGTGTACTTCATGATGTAGTCCGCAATCGGCTCGGTCTGCGCATAGTTGAGCTTCGGCAGCTTCTCGACACGCGCCTTAATGTCCTCGACGCGCTCCAACAGCGGGTCTGCAGATGCCTTGGCCTCTGGGTTGGCCTCATTGACTAGGTCGGCGACCTCGGTGGCCACTTTCTCGATGGCGGCAGCGTCGTACCAGACGTGCTCGTTGCCCTCGATGTTGGTGACCTTGGAGGGCTCCTTCTTGGCGATGTCCTTGGCCTCTGCCGCGGTGACGACGTCCGGCTCTTCGTCGAGCTTGCCGTGGTCGGTCAGAGGGAGGGCGTGGATGATCTCGTCCTGGTTCTTTACTGCCTGGTACAGCCAGGAATCGTATCCGCCTCCGCCGACGATGAGGACGTCGGCTTCGTTGGCCTTAGCGATGTCTGCCGCGGTGGGCTCGAAGTGGTGCGGGTCGACGCCGTTGCCCTTGACGATTGGCTCGACCTCAATCTTGACGTCTTGCCTCTGTGCGGAGTCGATGACTTCCTGGGCCACATCTGCCCAGATGGAGGTGGAGGCGACGACCTTGATGGTGTCCTCGTCGGCGCTATCGGTACTGGAGCAACCGGCCAGGGTGAGGCTGCCTGCACACAGGAGAGCGGCGGGCGCAGCCAGGGATTTAAGGGAAAAACTCATGCCCTCTAGTTTGCGTTTGTTGAAAATTGTTGTCAAATGGAAATGTATTGAGAATCCGCTCGCTAAAGACCTTGCCTGAAACGCGAAACGCAGAGGTGAACAGGGTAGGGTAGCCAGCATGGTAAAACGCAGCCAGAATCGGAAAACGCTAGCCTCGCTGGCTGCTGAATTGGGTGTTTCGCGTACCACCGTTTCCAATGCATATAATCGCCCAGACCAGCTGGCCCCAGCCACGCGCGAGCGCATTCTCTCCGCGGCCGCAGCCCACGGCTACACGGGCCCCGACCCCACCGCGCGCAGCCTGCGCACCCGCCGCGCGGGCTCCACGGGGGTCCTCCTGACCGAGCATTTGTCCTACGCCTTCGAGGACGCCGCCTCCGTTGATTTTCTAGCCGGCATGGCAGAGGCATCCACGGGTGCCGCGACCACCCTAACTCTGATTCCCGCAGGGCCCGACGCCCCTTCCGACGACGCTGCTGCCCTCCTCACCCGCGCCGCCGTGGATGGCTTCGTTATCTACTCGGTCTCGTCCGAATCCGTGGAAGCGGCGCGAACGCGTGGTCTTCCGCTGGTGGTCTGCGATCAGCCCAAGGACTCTGGACTTCCCTTCGTGGGCATCGATGACCGCGAGGCAATCAAACCCGCCGCCCGCGCGTTGCTCGCGGCCGGCCATCGCCGCATTGGCATCCTGTGCATTCGTCTCCACCACGAGCGCATCGATGGTTTTGTGAGCCCGGAGCAGGTCGAACGCGCAGACATGCACGTCCAGCGCGACCGCGTGCTGGGCGCTCTCGATGTATTTGCACAGGCAGGCATTGGCGAGATTCCCATTGTCACCCGCCACATCAACGATGCGAGCACCGCGCGTTCCGCGGCCGCCGAGCTTTTCGGCACCCACCCGGAGCTGACCGCCGTGCTGTGCACCACCGACTCGATGGCGCTCGGCGTGCTCGGCGTCTTGCGCGATGCTGGCCTCGCGGCACCGAAAGACCTCTCCGTGACGGGGTTTGACGGCATCACCACCGCCTTGCTGGCGGGGCTTACTACCGTGGTCCAGCCGAATAAAGCCAAGGGTGCGGCGGCAGGCCACATGTTGGCCGAGCATATCGACGCCGCGCTTTCCGAGACTGCCCCAGCGCACGACCACAAGCTGCTGCCCACCCGCTTCAACGAGGGGACCACGGTGGGCTCGCCGCGCGAGCAGCATTTATTGGATTGGCGGCTCTAGTCGGCACACTTTGCCAAATATTGCGCCAAAACTTGCCGAAATCAGCGCCTTGTTTGGCAAAATTTACCGCGCTTGCCCCGTTTACCGCGCTTGCCCTGTTTATCGCGCGTCACGCTTAAGCGCCGAGGTGAACCGCGCGGGCCGCGGCGAGCTCCTCCAAGAAATCAGACACAGCCGCAATATCCGGAACGCGGTGTGCGGCTAGCGTCTCGCCCTCGCCAACCTTCACGCCCAGGTCTGGTGGCTGATTCAAAACCGCGAATCCGTCTTCATCGGTGACGTCATCTCCCAGGAAGACGGTGGCGGTGGCGCCGACGCGCTCGCGCAACTCGGAAATCCATGAGCCCTTCGTGGCCTGGGTGGCGGAGAACTCGATGACAGACTTGCCGGCAGTCATGGGGAAACCGGCTGGGTCGAGTGCGCGGCCAGCAGCGTAGGCCTCGGCGGCTAGCTCTGGGTCTGTAAGCTCCAAGCGGCGCAGGTGGAACACGCGCTGGAAAGGCTTAATCTCAATTTCTGCGCCAGGAAAGCGCTCCATCAGCTCACGGATTTCTGCTTCCTTGCGGTCCAAGTGCGCCTGGGCTTCCGGCGAAAGGGAAGAGTCCTGCCACGAGGATTCCGCGCCGTGGGAGCCGCCCAACAGAACCGGCTCGCGCAGCGGGAAGACGCGCTTTAGCCCTTCCAAGTGGCGCCCAGAAAGCGCCGCCACCGTGGTATCCGGCAGCTGCGCCAGACGCTCCAGGGCAGCCAACGACCGCGGCTCGGCGTGAACCTCATAGATGTCATTGGCAAAACCGGCGAGGGTGCCATCAAAGTCAGAAACTACGGCCAGATGCTTGGTTGCTGCGAGCTTTTCAATCATGCACTCATCCTAAAACAGCCCTAAAGCGAGACCATACGAATAGCGGGGGAGTCCACCTCGGCGGTATCCAGAGTCAGCACCAGCTGATTATTCGGGTTAAGCCGAACCTCAAAATCATGGTCTTCCGCCAGCAGATTGCGTAGCAGATTATCCGCCCATAGTGCCGAGCCGGTGCAATCGTCGGGACGGGTATCCATTCGCACCTTATCGATGTGCATGGTGTCCGCGTCGCGGATATTGGCGGCGTTCTCGGCCTCGCTGTAGGAGACCTTGGCTTGGAACGGCGCACAGCCAGTAGAGCCCACAATGGAGGATTCGCCGAAGCTCATTTGTGGCACCGCCTTAGCGGTCTGCGGAATCGCAGAAGGCTCATCCGGCTTGGTGTAGATAGCCACTACTTGCCAGTTCTTGCCCACGATTCTCTCGTCACCGCGTGGCTGCGGCCCTGAATCCTCGGAGCCGCAGGCGCTAAGTGTCATTGATGCGGCGAGAAGTGCCGCTGTAATTACTCGCTTCACTTGTTCTTCGCTGCTTTCTCTAGGGCGCTCAAAAAGGCGCGCGACCATACATCCACGTCGTGTTGGACCACCTGCGCATGCAGGTCGAGCATGTGCTGGCGCATGGTGTCGGGTGAATCATCAAGCGCCTTCAATGCGCTGAGCAGGGCGCGTTTGATGGACTCTATGTCGAAAGGATTGCATAGGTTGGCCTGCTTGAGCTCCGCGGCGGCGCCGGCAAACTCGGAGAGCACCAATGCACCGCGGCCGTCGTCGTGGCAGGCCACATACTCCTTGGCCACCAGGTTCATGCCGTCTTTGAAGGGGGTGACCAGCATGACGTCGGCAAGCCGGTAGTACTTGCGTAGCATGTCCTTGTCCACTGCGCGGTGCACGTAGTGGACCACTGGCCGCCCAATCTGGCCGAAGCGCCCATTGATGCGCCCCACGGCCTCCTCGACCTGCGAGCGGGTCACGCGGTAATGGTCGATGCGCTCGCGCGAAGGCGTGGCAATCTGCACCAGCGTAACCTCGCTCGGATCCAGCGCCTGCGCCTCCAGCAGCTCCTCGAAAGCTTTGAGGCGCTGCAGGATTCCCTTGGTGTAGTCCAGCCTGTCGACGCCTAAGATGACGCGGTGGTGGCCGCCGAATTCCGCACGCAGCTTGGCGACGTCGCGGTCCTCCGCCTTACTGAACCGCGTCATGTCGGAGGACTTGATGGAGATCGGGAACGCGCCCACGCCAACGGTGCGGCCATCGACCTTGATGCTGGCAGTGATGTCGCGGGTGCTGACCTCGCCCGTGACCTCTAAGCCGAGGCGAGTGGCCAGCTCTAAGAAGTTTCGGGCATTGGATTCGAGGTGGAATCCAATGACATCGGCGCCCATCAACCCGCGGACGACCTCTTCGCGCCATGGCAGTTGCAGGAAGAGATCTGCGGAAGGGAATGGAATGTGCAGGAAGAAGCCGATGGTGAGATCGGGGCGTAGTTGGCGCAGAATGCCTGGCAGCAGCTGCAGCTGATAGTCCTGTACCCATACCGTGGCGTTGGGTGCTGCGACCTTGGCCACTTCCTCGGCAAAGCGCAGGTTGACCTCGCGATAGGAGTACCACCACTCGCGCTTGTACTGCGGGGTGACGATGAGGTCGTGGTAGAGCGGCCACAGGGTGGCGTTGGAAAAGCCCTCGTAGAAGCCCTCATAATCCACGTCGGTCAGCTTGACCGGGTGCAGCAGCACGCCGTTTTCGGTGTGGAAGGGTTCCGGGGCGTCGTTTGTGATGCCTGGCCAGCCCACCCAGCAGCCTTGCTCGGCCTCCAGCACTGGCGACAAAGCAGTAACCAAGCCGCCAGGAGAGGCCTTCCAGGTGCGGGTGCCGTCCGGTTGGATCTCCAGATCCACGGGGAGGCGGTTGGCCACCACCACGAAGGAATTGTCGTGGCCAGACATTGTTCTTAGGCCTTCTTCGTGGTCTTCTTAGAAGCCTTCTTGGCGGTCTTCTTTGTGGACTTCTTGGTCGACTTCTTCGTTGCCTTCTTGGTGGTCTTCTTCGAAGATTTCTTGGTTGTCTTCTTCGAGGACTTCTTAGAAGCCTTCTTTGGCGCAGCGTCTTCCTGCTCTGCCAGAACCTTCTTGTGTACCAAGCCATCTGGCTCGACGCCGAGCATGGACATCAAGGTCACGCCATCGAGGAAGTCCTCAGCATAAGTAGCGACGATGCGGCGCGCAGCGCGGGCGGTCTCCTCCTCGACTGCATTGTTCTGGTCTGCAGCGGGCTGAGTGTCAGTGACCTTTGGTGGCACGAAGTCCTCCTGAACGAGTTGTGAAAGCTTTCAGACCGCATATTCTACGCCATGCGGCCGTGCGGTGCGGATTCGGGGCTATGTGCGCAGAGATCTATTTTGTGGGCCTGGGTTATGGCGCCGGGCACGGCGAGGATTTCGCCCTAACTGCCAAATCGGTGCCGTGCAGGGAAGGCGAGTTCAGGTGGTGAATGCATCTATACAGCTAGGAGGTTGTGTAGATGTCAAGTGATAAGAGGCTGTGTGAGCGGTACGTGGAGGCGTATCTGCATGATGCGCGTCCGATGTCGGTGATCCTGAAGGAGTTGGGGGTCTCGAAGGCTACGGCGAAGGTGTGGCGTCAGGCTGAGGGCCTTAGCCGTGGTCAGCGTCAGCGGAGTCTGACTGAGAATAAATTCAAAGATCAGTACCAAAAGGTCGTTGCTCTTGTAGAAAGCGGCCAGTCTGCGCATAGCGCACTGAAAGAGACTGGTTTCCCACAGACTGCTTACCGATACCTTGCCCAAGACGGTATCGAACTCGCTAATACCAGTCGCGGTGGAGCCATACAACGCGAGCGGGATCGCATCGCTAAAGCTTTGAAACTTGTTGACGCTGGAAAAAGCTATAAACAGGCTGGCCAGGTGGTTGATCGCTGCGGGGCCCGACCCCCGGAAAGTGGACACATCGGGGGCTGGCTATGCTGCTGTGGTCAGTATAGCCGAAGTCTCGGCTTCAAAGACATCAGGAGCTACGAGATTGCACCAGGAGTGCCGCCGGCGCGTGTTGTAGCGCATGCACCACCGGAAGACCTCTTGACGACAGCTAATTGGGTTGTCAAAGACTTTCCGATCACGCAGCACTTCCCGCTTTAAGGTGGCGTTAAAAGAT